>JAJAYP010000242.1 GCA_026786185.1 Gemmatimonadaceae bacterium | reverse complement strand
CCCGGGGCGCGGGCGTTCCCCTGTGTTGTGGTGGGGGGGGGCGCGGGGCCCCGGGGGGGCGGTGGGGGGGGTGGGGGCGGCGTTCGGCCCCCGCGACCGCATGCTGCTGCTGGCAGAGAAGGCAGTGGAGCTTGGCGCGTCGGTATGGCGGCCGATCGTGTATCAGCGATCGCGAAGCGTATCCCCCCGCGGCGAGGGCGACGCATTCGGCGAGAAGATCCGTCTCCGGATGATCGGTGCACTCGAACAGAGCGGTGCGGCGTGGATGCCGGACTGCGTGCCGGACGCGTCGCTCGGTGAGGCGCTGCGCGTTGCGACCGCGCTCGATGGCGTGCTGCTCGACGTGGGCGGCACCCCGCTGGCAACGCTCGCCGGACTCTCCGGCGCACGCGTCGCGATTGCGCTCGGGCCCGAGGGCGGCCTGGCGAAGGACGAGCGCGCCGCATTCGACGCGGCAGGCTGGCGCACCGCGTCGCTCGGCACCAACGTCCTGCGGTTCGAGACGGCGGGCATCGCCGCACTCGCCATGGTTCGTGCGCTCACCACCTGAAACATGACCGCCACCGACGACTGCCTGTTCTGTCGCATCGTTCGACAGGAGATCCCCGCCACGATCATGTGGGAAGACGAGCACGCGCTCGCCTTCCGCGACATCGAGCCCAGGTCGCCGGTGCACATCCTCGTGATCCCGAAGCGGCACTTCGCGTCATTGAACGACGCGGCCGACGCCATGCTGCTGGGCCGGATGCTGCTCGCGGCGCGGGAGATCGCCGAGGGAGAAGGCATTGCGCAGAGCGGATACCGGGTGGTCATCAACACCGGCGCGAACGCCGGCCAGTCGGTGGCACATCTGCATGTGCATCTCATGGGCGGTCGCACGATGACGTGGCCGCCCGGATAGCGGTGCTCCGCCTTTCTTCCCGGTGCCGGCGCCCCTAGCTTGTGAGTCCACACCGGCGAGCCCTCTCGATGCCACTGTTCGACCAGCTCCAGTCCGACCTCAACGCCGCCCGCAAGGCGCAGGACAAGCCGCGCGTCCTGGTGCTCGGCACCATCTTTTCCGACGCCAAGAACCGGAAGATCGAGCTGCGGCGCGACCTGTCGGACGACGAGGTCGTGGACGTGCTGCGCAAGGGGATCAAGCGCCGCCGCGAGTCGATCGAGATGTACGCGGGCAAGCGCGACGACCTCGCCGACAAGGAGCGTGGCGAAGTGACGATCCTCGAGGCGTACCTGCCCGCATCCGTCAGCGACGACGAGTTGCGCGCCGCCGTGAAGGCGGCCATCGCGGCCGGTGCGTCGCAGATCGGTGCGGTGATGGGCAAGGTGCTGCCCCAGTTCAAGGGCCGCGCCGAGGGCAGCGCGATCAACGCCATCGCCCGCGAGGAGCTCGCCCGGCAGGGCTGACCGTGGTGTGTCCATCATGAATGCCCACGCGCTCGGCATTCTCGAGTTTCCCCGCCTGCTCGACCTGGTCGCCGACAGAGCGGCGTCGGCGCCGGGCGCGGCGAAGGTCCGTGCGCTGGCGCCATCGACCGACCTGCAGTGGCTGGAGGCCGAGCACCGCCGAGTGGCCGCAGTGCGCGCCTTGCTCGGCGGAGATCCTCCGTGGTCGCCCGAGCCCGTGCCGGACCTGGCGGATGCCATCAGGCGACTCCGCGTGCTGGGCACCGTGTGGAGCGGCGTGGAGCTGGGCGGTGCGGGCGTGCTGCTGGCGTCGGCGCGGCGCACGCGAGACGCCCTGCATGACGACCGGCGGCCGGCGATCGCGCGCGCGGTGCTCGCGTCGTTCGCCAACCGGATGGTGCGCGCAAAAGCGGAAGAGGAGGCGATCGAGCGGGCGATCGGCGAGGACGGCGTCGTGCGCGACGAGGCATCGCCGGTGCTGCGACGCATCCGTCGCGAGCTGCGCGCGTCGCATGGCGAGCTGATTCGCATTCTCGAGCGCGCCATGAGCGCGCTGGAACCGCACCACCGCGCAACCGACATGTCGGTGACCCTGCGCGAAGGTCGCTACGTGATCCCCGTGCGCCGCGAAGGCGCGAAGGGAGTGGGCGGCATCGTGCACGGTACGTCGAGTACGGGTGGGACGATGTTCGTGGAGCCGCCGGCGGCCATCGAATTCGGCAACCGGATTCGCGAGCTGGAAGCGGAGGAGCAGGAGGAGGTCGAGCGGATCCTGCTGGAGTTGACCGATCAGATCCGACCGCATCGTGAGGAGCTCGCTGACTCACTGGACGCGCTGGCGGAGCTCGACTCGCTGCATGCGCGTGCCCGTTACGCCATCCGATACGAGTGCAGCCCCGCCGAGTTCGTGGCCGCACGGGACGGCTTCGCGATACGCGAGGGACGTCATCCGTTATTGCTGGCGAAAGGCGCGGCCGTGGTGCCATTCGATCTGGCCATGTTTCCCGACGAGCGCACGCTCCTGGTCTCCGGTCCCAACACTGGGGGCAAGACCGTGCTGCTCAAGGCGCTCGGCCTCATCTCGGTGATGGCGCAATCGGGCATACCCGCCCCGGTCGGCGTGGAGAGCCGCATCCCGGTGTTCAACGACGTGCTGGTCGACATCGGGGACGAGCAGTCCATCGAAGCGAGCCTCTCCACCTTCTCGGCGCACCTGAAGAATCTCTCGGAGATTCTGCGACTCGCCACTGCCGACTCGCTGGTGCTCGTCGACGAGCTCGGCTCCGGCACCGATCCGCAGGAGGGCGCGGCGCTCGGTTGGGCGATTCTCGAGGATCTCACCGTGCGTCGCACGACGACGCTCGCGTCGACGCACCTTGGCCAACTGAAGGAGCTCGCGACGCAGGTGCCCGGTATCGTGAATGCCTCGCTGCAGTTCGATGCCGTCCTGCTCGCGCCGACGTACCGACTCATCAAGGGGATTCCCGGTCGCTCGTACGGCATCAGCATCGCCCGCCGCCTGAACCTGCCGGCCGCTGTCGTCGCGCGCGCGGAAGAACGCCTGCCGCAGGGTGAGCGCGACATGGCGGCGCTGATCGAACGCCTCGAGCGGAAGGAAGAGGAGCTGGCGGTGCGTGAGCGCGACGCCGAGACGATTCTCGATGACGCGCGCACGCGCGCGGCGGCAGTGGCGAAGCGCGAGACCAACGTTCGGCAGCGCGAGCGCGAGCTGGAGAAGTCGAGCCGCCAGGAAGCGCGGAAGTATGTGCTCGACGCTCGGGCCGAGATCGAACGCACGATCAAGGAGCTCAAGCAACGAGGCGCCAGCCTCGCCGATTCCGCGATCGATGAGCTGGGACGTGACGCGCGCCGGCGTGCCGAGGATCTCGCGGCGAAGCAGGCAAACGTGCTCGATCGCCTCGATCACGAGGAGCGCGCGCAGAGTCGCAAGCACACGCGCCCTGCGCCAGGCGCTCGCGTCGCCATCGCGGTGAACGACGCAGTGGAGGTGGGAACGCTCGGCGGAAAGGTGGGCCGCGTGGTGGATCTCCGCGGCCGCGAGGCGATCGTCGCGGTGGGGTCCATGAAGATGACCGTGCCGCTCGCCGCGCTCACGCGCACCGAGAACCAGCTGCCCGAGACCGCGGTCAGTTACATCGGCGATGCACCCGAGGTGCACGTGAGCCCCGAGATCAACCTGCTGGGCCTGCGCGCGGATGAAGCCGAGGGTGCGGTACTGCAGGCGCTCGACAGCGCCATCCGCGCCGACCTGAAAAGCCTGCGCATCATCCATGGGAAGGGTACAGGCGCGCTGCGGCAGGTGGTGGACGAGATGCTGCGCAAGGACACTCGCGTGCGCGAGTTTCGCACGGGTGCGTGGAACGAAGGCGGTTCGGGCGTCACGGTCGCCGTGTTCGCATGATTGCCGACGAATCGGTCGAGCGCGTCCGCGAGTCGGCCGACATCGTCGGCGTGATCGGCGAGTACGTCGAGCTGAAGCGGCAGGGCGCCGACTACCGCGGGCCGTGTCCCTTTCACCAGGGGACGCACCGGAATTTTTCGGTATCACCGAAGAAGCAGATGTACTACTGCTTCGTGTGCCACGCCGGCGGCGACGTCTTCAACTTTCTCACCAAGCGGCTCGGTGTCGACTGGCCGACCGCGGTGCGCATGGTCGCGCAGAAGTCGGGCATCGAGCTCGTCGAGACGCAGTCGCGACACAACGCGGACGAGCGGGACGATCGGGAACCGTTCTGGGAAGTGAATGGCGCGGCCGCCGAATACTTTCAAACGACACTGTGGGCCGACGACCTCGGCGCCGACGCGCGCGCGTACGTCGAGCAGCGCGGCATCTCGCGAGAGCTGGCCGACAAGGTGGGACTCGGTTTCGCGCCTCGCGAGATCGGGTTGATGCGCGCCTACCTGAACACGCTCGGCTTCGACGACGAGCGGCTCGCGCAGGTCGGGTTGCTCGTCACGCCCGATGGCGCATCGGAACCGCGTCCGCGATTCCGCGGTCGACTGATTTTCCCCATCTACGACGTCTCCAGCCGGGTCGTCGGCTTCGGCGGTCGGCTGCTGGGTCCCGGCGAGCCCAAGTATCTCAACTCGCCCGAGTCGCCGGTGTTCAGCAAGGGCAAGCTGCTCTACGGGCTGAACTGGGCGAAGCAGGCGGCGCGTCGCGACGAGCGCATGCTCGTCGTCGAGGGTTTCTTCGACGCGATGCGCCTCATCGGCGCCGGCGTGGAGAGCGTCGTGGCGCCGATGGGCACTGCACTCACCGAGGAACAGGCGCAGCTCATCTGCCGCTACACCAGCCGGGTGTTCCTGCTGTACGACTCCGACAAGGCCGGACTCAAGGCCACCTTCCGATCGGGCGACGAGCTGCTGCGTCAGGGCGCGTCGGTGCAGGTGGTCACGCTTCCCGACGGCGAAGACCCCGACTCCTTCGTGCAGGCCAATGGCGCACGCGGCCTGGAGGCGCAGTTGGCGACATCGATCGACGTCTTCGAGCGGAAGATCCAGCTGCTCGACCGTGGAGGATGGTTCGCGGACCTGCGGAAGAAGCGGCAGGCACTGGACCGGCTCCTGCCGACGCTGCGTGCCACGAGTGACCCGCTCACCCGCGATCTCTATCTCGGGCACGCAAGCTCGGCGGCGGGAGTGACGCGCGACCTGCTCGAGCGGGAGCTCACGACGCCATCGCGCGGGAGGTCGACTTCAGGGAATCGATCGAGCGCACCCCCGCCGCGCGATGTGGCGCCGCTCGAGGAGCGCGGCCGGCCGGGTCCTGCGCTCGACGTCGCGCGCGTCCGACGCGGTGAGCGTCGGCGAGTTGGTGGCGAACGCACGCTGGCCGCTGAACGCGAGCTCGCGCGCGTGCTGCTGCACCGGCCGGCGTACTTCGAGCAGGTGATTGAACGTGTCGGTGTGGAAAGCTTTCGCGATGCGGAGCTGCGGCAGATCATCGCCGCGATGGTCGCGAAGGGGCCGGATGCGGGGTTCGACGTGCTCGCGAGCACACTGACGGGCGATGCCGTGGTGGTGATGCAGGACTTGCTCGAAGAAACGGGCGGGCTAGAGCACGCCGACGAAGCGGTGGCCGGCAGTCTGGCAGCCATTCACAAGGGCACGCTCGCACGACGAATGGAAGAGATCGACACCCTGATGCCTCTCGCCGCGAGCGGCGAGAAGGACGAGCTCACGCACGAAAAGATGCAGCTCGTGGAGGAGTTGCGATCGCTCGGTGGCGGACCGTGGAAGCAATTTCGGTGAAAGCGCGCGCTCGGCGTTATGATCCACGAGGCGCTACGCGCCACCCTCTTTCCGGCTCTCTCCAGAATGGTCATGCATCCTGACGTCACTTCGCTGCTCGCCGTCCAGCATGACGACCTCGGGATCTACGCGCTCGAAGCCCGTCTCGCGTCGCTCGCCCCTCGGCTCGCGATACTGGAGAAGGAGCGGGCAAAGGTGTCGGTCGCGCTCGAACGCGCACGCAAGGCCACCGAGGCGGAAGAGGCGCGTCATCGCGAGGCGCGGGGCCGCACCGAGACACACCGCCAGTTGCTGGAGCGGAGCCAGCGCCAGTACGAGAGCGTCACGAGTCCACGTGAAGCCACGGCGGCACTCACGCAGCTCGAGCAGACGAAGCGAATGGTGGACGAGAGCGAGCGCGATGCATCGCACGTGCAGGGGCGCGTGAACGAGCTGCGCCATCAGATCGCCGATCTCGAGAAGCAGCTCGCGGATGTCGAGGCGCGCCAGGTCGAGGCGCGCTCCTCGCTCGACGCGGATCGCGTCGCGATCGAGCGCGAGATGAGCGATGCCCGTACGAAGCGCGAACGGACAGCCGACGCGGTGCCGCGCTCCATGCTCCATACGTACGACCGGGTGCGGACGCGCCGCCGCAGCGAGACCGTGTTCCCGCTCCGTGCGCAGTCGTGCAGCGCCTGTGACACGGCGATCCCGACGCAGCGTCGCGCAGCGATGGCGGCGTCCGGCTCGCTCGAGATGTGCGAAGGTTGCGGAGTGCTCCTGTACGCGGCGGAGTGACGACTCGGGTTCACGCGATGCGCGGTAAATTGGGGGCATGACGGCCTCCGTGCTTCCCGCTCGTCCTCGCACCAGGTGGCTGCTGCCTGAACGGCCCGATCCCGCCGTGGTGCAGTCGCTTCAGGACGAGTTGCTGCTACCGGAGCCGATCTGCCGCCTGCTGGCCGCTCGCGGGCATTCGCCGGCCGAGTCGGCAAAACGGTATCTGCGCCCACGGCTGGATCAGTTGCATCCGCCCGGCCAGCTTCGCGACCTCGACCGGGCCGTCGTGCGGCTCGTCGCGGCGATACATGCTGGCGAGACCATCATGATTCACGGCGATTACGACGTGGACGGCATGAGCTCTACGGCGCTTCTCACGCGCGCCTTCCGAACCCTCGGTGGCGCGGTCGTCCCCTTCATTCCCCATCGGCGCGACGGCTACGACCTCGGTGATGCGGGCGTCCGCGCCGCACGCGAGGCCGGCGCGACGCTCGTCGTCACGTGCGATTGCGGGACGAGCGCCGTCGATCCCGTGCTGGCACTCAACGCCATGGGGGTCGACGTCATCATCTCCGATCATCATTTGCCGGGCGGCGATCTGCCCGCGGCGTTCGCGGTGCTCAATCCCAGGCGTCCCGGCTGCGAGTCGGATGACAAGGATCTCGCCGCTGTGGGCGTCGCGTTCAAGCTCGCCCTCGCCGTCACGCGGGCGATGGACGGCAACGAGAACGTCGTCTTCGGAATGCTGGACCTCGTGGCGTTGGCGACCATCGCCGACATCGCGCCGCTGCGTGGAGAGAATCGCGTCCTTGCCCGTTACGGGCTCAAGGTGCTGGCGGAAACGACCAACCTCGGCTTGCGCGCGTTGAAGCGGTCCGCTGGACTCGACGGCAGAGTGCTCACAGCGGGACGCGTGGGCTTCATCCTCGCCCCGCGTCTCAATGCGGTTGGCCGCCTTGGTGACCCGATGCGCGGCGTCGCGCTGCTCCTGGCTACCACGGAACACGAAGCAAACTCCATCGCGCGCGAGCTCGAGGAAAAGAACGGTCAGCGACAGGAGCTGGACAAACGCGTGCTCGACGAGGCGCGCAGCGACGTGCGTAAGCTGGACCTGAACGACACCTTCGGTATCGTGCTCGCCAGGGAAGGGTGGCATCCCGGCGTGATCGGGATCGTCGCGTCGCGCCTCGTGGAGGAGTTCGGCCGACCCGTCGTGCTGATCGGCCTGGAGGGCGACGAGGGCAAGGGATCGGGACGTTCGATCTCGCGGTTCGATCTGCACGCCGGAATCGGACGATGCCGGCATCTGCTGAAGCGATTCGGCGGACATCGCAGTGCCGCCGGTGTCAGTCTCGCGCGCGATCGAGTCGAGGAGTTTGCGCAGTGCTTCAACGCGTCAGCGCGTGCAGTGCTCACGCCGGACGATCTCGTACCGGAGCTCAGGGTCGATCTCGAGGTTGCACTGCACGAGCTCACACCGGAGTTCGAGGCGCTCCTGCGCCACCTCGAGCCGTGTGGTATGGGGAACCCCGCACCGGTGCTCGTCAGCCGCGGTGTCCGTCTCGCCGGCCCGCCCCGTCGGGTCGGCGATGGTGGGCTCAAGCTGCGCCTCGCGATGGACTCCGGCGAATCGCTCGATGCCATCGGCTGGTCGCTCGGCGCGCGGATCGGAGAGATCGATGTGACTCGGCCAGTGGACATCGCGTATCGGCTGGAGCGCGACGAATATCAGGGCGTCTCGCGACTGCAAGCCAAGCTCGCCGACTTCCAGGTCTAGGGCATCGCATGCGCATCGTGGCTGGACGATGGAAGGGCCGCCGGTTGGTGGCACCCGACGGTCGCGCTGTGCGGCCGACGGCGGATCGCGTGCGTGAAGCGTGGATGAGCATCGTCACTCCCTCGCTTGCCGACGCCCGCGTGCTGGATCTGTTCGCCGGATCGGGGGCGCTCGGCATCGAAGCCGTGTCGCGCGGCGCGGTCCACGCCGATCTCATCGAGAACGCCGAGCCGAGCCTTCGCGCCATCGCCTTGAACATCGCGACCATCGATGGGCGCGATCTCATCCGTGCGCATCGCATCGACGCGCTCCGATTCATCCAGGGGCTCGACGAGTACGCGTACGACGTCGCCTTCGCCGATCCCCCGTACGACATGGGCTTCGCCGCGAGGGTCGCGGAACGCTGGCTCGAGACGCCGTTCGCCAGCCTGCTCGGCATCGAGCATCGCGCGTTCGAGAAGATACCCGCTGGCGGCGACACGCGCCGCTACGGCGACACCGCCGTCACGTTCTTCCGCGCGCCCGCCTTGTCGGACTGACAACTGGCCGCTTCGACCTACCGACCTGCCCACCTACCGACCTACCCAGTTCCCAGTACATTCCCCCCGTGCCGAACTCGAGAGTCGCCATCTACGCCGGGAGCTTCGACCCCATCACCAAGGGGCACGAAGACCTGATGCATCGCAGTCTGGAGTTCGTGGACCGGTTGGTGGTCGCCGTCGCGATCAACTCGTCCAAGGCTCCCCTCTTCACGATCGACGAACGCGTGCAGCTCATTCGAGCCGCGATCGGGGACGAATCGCGGATCGAAGTGCGCTCGTTCGGCGGGCTGCTCGTGGACTTCGCGACGAACGTGGGCGCCTCGCTGCTCATTCGCGGATTGCGCGCCGTGAGCGACTTCGAGTACGAGTACCAGATGGCGCTGATGAACCGCCACCTGTCTCCGCGGCTGGAAACGGTGTTCATGGTGCCGTCGCTCGACACCACCTACATCAGCGCGAGCCTCGTGCGCGAGGTCGCGCGATACGGCGGCAACGTTGAGGATCTGGTGCACGAGACCGTCGCCAGGGCGCTCAAAGCCAAGATCGTCGCCACGTGAATTTTTTTCTCGAGACCGTGCATGCCCGCGCCGCGGCGCAGCCGCGGCGCATCGTCTTCCCCGAGCATGACGACCCGCGAGTGATGGAGGCCGTCTGCGCGCTGGCAAAGTCGGGCGTGGTGCAGCCAATCCTTGTCGGGCGGCCGGGCGGCGCGGCGGACCCGTGCGAGGTGATCGATCCAGCAGCGAATGGTCTGACCGATGAGGTGGCGGAAGAGTTGCTGCGCGGCACTCGAGGGCGGCCCCTCTCCCCCGAGGATGCGGAGCGGCACGCGCGAAATCCGTTGCTGGTGGCCGACGCGCTGGTGAAGTGGGGACGAGCCGATGGGTGCGTGGCGGGTGCCGTCTACACCACGGCCGAGGTGCTGCGCGCCGCCATCTCGCTGGTGGGCGCCGCGGACGGCGTGCGGACGATCTCGAGCGCGTTCTACATGGTGGTGCCGCCGTTCCGCGGCGGCGACGAGGAAGTGCTCACCTTCACCGACTGCGCCGTGCTCCGGTATCCCACCGCCACCCAGCTGGCGGACATCGCGCTGGCCGCCGCGCGGGACCGCGTTCGGATCGTGGGCGACATTCCACGCGTCGCCTTCTTATCTTTCAGCACGCACGGCAGCGCGTCGGGGTCCAGCGTCGATCTCGTGCGCGCCGCCGTCGCCGATTTACGGGCGAGGGCACCCGGGCTCACCGTGGACGGAGAATTGCAAGGAGACGCTGCGCTCGTGGAAGGGGTAGCGGCACGGAAAGCGCCTGAGAGCCCAGTCGGCGGCAAGGCGAACGTGCTGGTGTTTCCCTCGCTCGACGCAGGCAACATCGCGTACAAACTGGTACAACGGCTGGCCTCGGCGCAGGCGGTTGGTCCGATCCTTCAGGGGGTTCGCCAGCCGTGCAACGATCTGTCGCGCGGAGCCACGGCCGAGGACATCTTCAACGTGGCTGCCATCACCGCATTGCAGGCGGCAGGGGCTGCCGCCACCGCACAACTCGAGCACCGCCAGGAGACAGGCACATGAGCTTCTCGATCAAAAAAGATGGCGAGATCGTCGTGGTCGATGTAGAAGGGCAGCTGATCGTCGGGAACCGACAGGAGCTCAAGCAGAAAGTCCTGGACGAACTCGAGCGGGGTGAGAAGAAGTTTCTCATCGACTTCGCGCAGACGGGGTACATCGACAGCTCCGGCCTCGGCGTGCTGGTCTCGCTGTCCAAGAAGATTCGCGAGCAGGGCGGGGAGCTTCGGCTCGCCAACCTGAACGACGATCTGAAGACACTGTTCGAGCTCACCAAGCTCGACACGCTGTTCCAGATCTCCGACACGCGCGACCGCGCACTCTCCAGCTTCTGATGTACGGCACGGCCCGCCCCCGAATGGGGCGGGCCGTCGCCGTTTTACCCGGGAAGTACCCCGGCCGCGCGTGTTCTTCGCGCCCCCCGCCGCTCACGACCCCACCATGGCCGCGTCCTCCCAGTCCGACGCTGGGCTTCGTGTCTCCCTGGAAGTCGAGATTCCCAGTGACGTCGCCTTCATCGAGCGCGTCGTCGATCTGGTGCGACATTCCTGCTCGGAACTCTCCTTCAACTCCCATCAGCTCGCGCTCAACGTGCCCGTCGCGCTGAGCGAGGCGATGTCGAACGCGATTTTGCGCGGCAACCTGGAGGACCCGGAAAAACGCGTCGTCGTGCGTGCTCGGGTCGATGACAGTCGGCTCGTGCTGGAGATCGCCGACGAAGGTGTCCGGTTCGACATCGACGCCAAGACACTCGATGCCACCGATCCGGCAAACCTCGAGCGGGAGGACGGCCGCGGCCTGTTTCTCATGCGGGCGCTCATGGATCAGGTGGAGCGCTTCGACGCGGGCCCGGTGGGCACGCTCGGCAACGTGGTCCGGCTGACGCTCGCCCGCGGATGAGCGAACTGGGCGAAGTCCTCACCGCCTACTACGAAGCCACGGGCTGCGATGCAGCCGTGTGGCGTCGCGATGGCGCGGACGAGACGCCCCTTCGCTGGATCGCCGGGACGCGCCGCGAAGATCCTCCTCCGGAGTCGCTGCTGCCCCCATTGGGAGTAATTCGGGACGAGCCCACCGAACGCGGTCGGCTCGTCGTCGTGCCCATCGCCGGCCCGCGGCCGGCGTGGCTCGTGCTCGGGCCCTGTCCGATCGAGCGCCGCGAAATCGATCGCTATCTCAAGTTCCTGCGTCCGGTCGTCGCACAATATCTCCAGAACACCCTGGAGGTGGAGCATGCCGCGAACGAGCTGGCCGAACGGTACGAGGAGATCAACCTCCTCTATTCCATCAGCGAGATTCTCGGCCGCACGGTGTCGCTGGAAGAGGGGGCGAAGACGATCCTGCGCGAGGTGAGCGAGACGGTCGGCGCTCGGCGAGCGGCGATCCTTGTGCACGATCGCGCCACGCAATCGCTGGTGGTTGTCGCACGACTGGGAGGAGAAGGGATGGCCTCGCCACCCATCTCGCTCGACGACGAATGCAGCGTCAGCGCACAGGTGTTCCGCACGCTCCACTCCATGATCGCCGAGGAAGGGCGGATGCCGTGCGCGGCGGAGACAGCGTTTCGGCGCGGGGCCATGCTGACGGTGCCGATCCTCTGGACGACCCAGGATGGCAGCGAGCCGCTTGGTGTCGTCAATCTCTCCGACCGGCGCTCCGGGCAGGCATTCACCGCCGGCGACCAGAAGCTCGTGACGGCGATCGCATCGCAGATCGGCGCGGCCATCCAGAACGCGCGCCTCGTCACGCAGTCGCTGGATCAGCAGCGCATGCAGCAGGAGATGATGCTCGCGCACGATCTCCAGATGAAGTTGCTGCCCGACGCCGCGCACGTGGCGCCGGAGGCGACCGTGGCGGCGCGCGTGGTGCCGGCGGAAGACGTGGGCGGTGATTTCTACAACCTGTACCGGCTGTCGGGCGGTCGCATCGGCGTGATGATCGGCGACGTGAGCGGGCACGGATACCAGGCCGCGCTCATCATGGCGCTCACGATGAGCGCGTCGGCCATCCACGCGCAGGGTACCGACGACCCGGCTGAGATGCTGCGCCGGTTGTACGTGTCGGTGAAGGAGGAGCTCACGACCACGGAGATGTTCGTTTCGGCGCTCTACGCGGTGGTGGACCGCGAGCAGGGGATCCTGCGCTACGGCAACACCGGTCATCCCCATGCGTTCATCGTCAGCCGCGACGGCCAGGTGGAGCGTCTCCTGGCTGGCGGTCCGCCGCTGGGCATGGCGGATGAAGCGCCGAAGTCCGTGATGCGCCGCTGGGATGTGGGCGGCGACATTCTGGTGCTGCTCACGGACGGCATTCCCGATGCGCGCAACCGCGAGGGCACGCGACTCGACGAGGGACCGGTGCTGGAGACGATCGTACGGCATCGCGATGAGTCGCCCGACCAGATTGCCAGCCGGGTGTTCGCGCTGCTCGATCAGTACACAGGAGATACTCCTCGTCGCGACGATCTCACGCTTGTGATTCTGAAGAGCTGATGGACGCTGACGACGCCGGCGGCGCAGCGCGCGGCCGTGGCGCGTTCCCGCCCACGCGAAAGAGCCTCGGGCAGCACTTCCTCACCGATCGCCGCATCCTTGGCCGTATCGCTGACGCGCTGCAGATGAAGGGCGGGGAGACCGTCGTGGAGATCGGGCCCGGCCGCGGCGCGCTCACCGAGATTCTGGCCGAGCGCGCGGGCCGCCTGATCGCAATCGAGTACGACCGCGCGCGCGCCGACCTGCTGCGACAGCGCTACGCGCGGCGGGGCAACGTGCTGATCGCGGAGGCGGACGTGCTCGAGACCGCGCTGGGTGCGCTGGCGGCCGGTCCGTATCTGCTGGTGGGTAACGTGCCCTACTACATCACCACACCCATTCTCTTTCACGCGCTCGTCCCGCCGCGCGCGGAGAAGGCTGTGTACCTGGTGCAGAAGGAAGTCGCTGACCGCCTGGTCGCCGCTCCTGGCACCAAGGAGTACGGCGCACTCACCGTGAACGTCGCCGCGGTGGCCCGCGCCGAGCGGCTGTTCATCGTGCCGGCCGGTGCATTCTCGCCGCCGCCCAAGGTGCAGAGCGCGGTCGTCCGCATCACGCCGCTCCCCACGCCGCTCGTCACGCCCGAGGAGGAGCGACCGCTGCGCACGCTCGTGCAGAATGCGTTCGGCATGCGTCGCAAGCAGATGCGTCGCGTGGTGCGCTCGCTGCTCAATCTCGATGTGGAACGAGCGGACCGCCTGCTGGCGATGTCGAACGTGGATCCGGAGGTACGACCGGAAACGTTGTCGCCCACGCAGTTCGTCGCCCTGCTCCGCGCGTCGGGAACCTTATCGTCGTCCTGAGCGCAGCGCACGGCCCCCCCCGGGGGGGCCATAGCGGTGACTTATTCACAAATCCCAGCCCCCCACACAAGCCTCATGATGTAGTATGCGCGCGTGAGGTTGGAAAAAAAAAAGGGGGGGGGGGGGGGGGGG
>JAJAYP010000241.1 GCA_026786185.1 Gemmatimonadaceae bacterium | reverse complement strand
GCCGCAATGGGGGTGGCGCCCTACGACGTGCGGCGATTCGGGTCGCTGCGCGTGCAGCGCGAGGTATTGGTACTGGTAACCGTACCGACCGTATCCGGCAAGACCACCACACTGTACGCGGCCCTGCGCGAAATATCGGAGCGCGGCGTGAACATCGTCACGGTGGAAGATCCCATCGAGTACCGGTTGCCAGGCATCGTGCAGGTTCAGGTGCACGAACGCGCCGGCCTCACCTTCGGCGCGGCCCTTCGATCCATCATGCGCCAGGACCCCGACGTCATACTCGTCGGCGAGATCCGGGACCGCGAAACGGCGGAGATCGCGATCCAGGCGTCGCTCACTGGTCATCTCGTCCTCTCCAGCCTGCACACGAACGATGCGGCGAGCGCCGTCACGCGCCTCGTCGACATCGGCGTCCCCGGCTACAAGATCGCCACGGCGGTCAAGGGCGTGATTGCTCAGCGACTCATCCGTCGCGTGTGCCCGGAATGCGATGCGACCGGATGCCCCGCCTGCGAGCGAACGGGATATCGCGGACGTCTGGCGATCGCGGAAGTGCTGATCGCGTCGCCGGAGTTCGAGCGGCAGGTCGCCGCCGGGGCGCCCACCGAATCGATCGCGGAGTGCGCCCGATCCACCGGGTGCTCGTCGCTGTGGGAAAGCGGGATGGCGCTCGTCCGTAGCGGTGCCACGACGGCCGACGAGTTGCGTCGCGTGGCGGCCGCTCCCGTCAGCCTGGTCACCGAGCCCCGATTCCGCGCGCTACCCCCGTCGGTGTCGCCGCCCGACATGACACCATCCTCGTCATTCGCGACGCCCTCATCCATCCGCGTGCGCATCGCCTGGATGACGGGCGCCGGCGAAGTCGGCGCGCATTCCTTGCGCGACGATCTCCAGGCCGCCGCCGCCGTGCTCGGTGGCCGGGTGGACGTGGTGACCGTCGTGGCGGACGCGGCGCACTCGGAGGCGCTCAGCAGTGTCGACGCCATCATCCTCGACGAGCCGGGAATGGTAGCCGCCGCGCCGCCCCGCGCGCTCGTCGTGGCGTTCGCCACTGGCGCAGCCAGGGACGAAGCCGTGCGCACGCTTGCGCGCGACGCGGACGTCGTCCTGCCAGCGGACTCCAGCGGTCGCGAGTTGCTCGCGTCCATCCTCGCACTGCTGCGGTGGCGATCACGTGGCTGATGGCGCTCGCCACTGTCGCGCGCGTCGTGGAACCACCAGAATTCCGGTGCGCGGTCGCACCACGCGCCCCTCACCGCAATCAACCACTCGCCGTCATGGCCACGATCAACGTCGGCACGGTCGACGTCATCCTCATCAGTCCGCGCACCGACGGGTGGCGGATCCTCACGCTGCAACGCGCGAAGGACACGCGCTGCCCCATGGCGTGGGAAACCGTGCACGGCCGCATCGAGCCGGGTGAACAGCCCGAGCACGCCGCCGTCCGCGAAGTGCGTGAAGAGACCGGACTCGACATCGCGAGGCTCTACAACGTGTGCGTGCAGCCATTCTATCTGCATCACACGCACACGGTGGAGCTGGCCGTCACGTTCGCCGCCTTCGTCGATCCGGCTGCCGAGCTCACGCTCGGGGCCGAGCACGCGCGGTCCGAGTGGCTGGTGCCGGAACGCGCGCTGGAGCGGTTCGTCTGGCCTCGCGAACGCGCCGCGTTGCGCGATGTGCTGCTGCTGCTGCAACGCGGAGACGCCGGTCCCGTGGAAGACGTGCTGCGGGTGTTCTGATCCGCTATGGCCTGGGCACGCGGTGCTCGGACGTACGCAGCACCGTTGCCGGCTCGGGGGCATTGGGCTTCACGCGCACGCTCTTCGCCGGGATGCCGACGTAGACGTGGTAGGGCCGCACGTCCTTCGTCGCCACCGCGCTCGCCCCCACCATCCCCTGCTCGCCGACGTGCACGCCCGCGAGCACGGTGGCGTGGTACGTGATGCGCACGCCGTCCTCCAGCACCGTGAGTGCATTGGTCACGTCGCGCTGGTCGACGATGCTGTGGGTGTGGCTGTAGATGTTGGCATAATCGCTCACCGAGACCCCGTTGCCCATCCGGATGCCGCCCCGATCGTCGAGCAGCACGTTGCGATGAATGACGACGTTGTCGCCCACGTCCATGTTGTAGCCGAACGAGAACTCGACGTTCTGGAATGCCTTGAAGTTCTCGCCGCACGAGGCGAAGATCCGCCGCGCGAGCAGCCGCCGCAGCTTCACGGCGAGATCCACGTTCTGCCCCGCGAGCATGGTGCGGTCGAAGGAATACCAGAGCCAGAGCAACGGCTTCACCGGCTGAAACCGCGCGTCGTCACAATCGGAGTAGAACTCCGGTTCGAGCGTCACGTTGCGCGGATCCAGGGCGGAGAGCAGCAGGCGCGTGCCAATTGGGAGCGACGGATCCGCGACCGCAGTGTCGTAGTTCGCGGCGTACTGCGGAAAGGTCAGCTCGGCGAGCGTCTCACGGCAGAGTCGAGCCCGGTCGGCCGCAAGGTCGGCGGCGGGATTGGCGAGTCGATCGGCGATGCGCTCGAGCCACGCCTGCTCGAGTTTCGCGCCGGCCGTGGGTGGCAGGGTCCGCAGGGGAAGGAAAGGCATCCTCGTAATCTGGGCGAGTCAGTCCTCGTGCGCACCCCTTGGCTGTGACTCGGGCACGTGATGGATGCGCCCGTGACCACGCCTGTCACTACGGAGCTGGCGTCGGCCGGGAGGGCTCGCCGTCCACCAGACCAGCTGCCGCGTCGGCGCCCGACTCCGCTGGCTCCTCCGCCGCGGCGCGCCACGATGGCTGATCGATCAGCGACATCAGCGCCTCCGCCAGGTCGTCTCGCCCCTCGTTGGTCTCGGCGCTGAACGGGATGACCTGGTCGTCTTCCATCCGCAGCGCGACGGCGATCGCGTGGACGCGCTCGGGGACCTCGCGCTTCCGCAGCTTGTCGATCTTCGTGAGCACGATGACGGTGGGGACCCCGACGTCGGCGAGGAAGTCCAGCATCTGCAGATCCTCTTCCGACGGATGATGACGTGAGTCGAGCAGCTGGACGACGCCGCGCAGCGCCGTGGATGCACGCAGATAGCCTTCGATGAGCGGAAGCCATTCCGCCTTTCGCGTCTTGGAGATCTTGGCGTAGCCGTAGCCGGGCAGATCGGCGAGGACGAAGCGGCCGTTGACCTTGAAGAAGTTGATCTCGCGCGTGCGACCCGGGGTGTTACTCACGCGGGCGAATGCCTTGCGACGCACGAGCCGGTTCAACAGCGACGACTTGCCGACGTTCGAGCGGCCGGCGAACGCCACTTCGGGGAGATCGTTGGTGGGACGCCATCCGTCGGCCGTCGCCATTGGCCCGATGAAGTCCAGTGTCTTGATGACCAGCGGGTCGCGGCGTCCGGCGGTCACGTCCTTCCCAACGGCGGGGACGACGCCCTCGTCGGCAGACCGCGTGGGCAATCCCGCTGTTCGCGAAGGGTCGGGGGAGCTCAATGGGCTACCATCGCCACCGCCTCGTCGGGCGCGAGCCCGATCACGCTGTGTGCGAGCGCCACGGCGAGCACTTCGTCCATCGATCGCACCGGATGGAACACAATGCCGGCCTTCACTTCCGCCGGCAATTCGTCGAGGTCGCGGGCGTTCTCCTGCGGCAGGATCACGTGCGTGATGCGATTGCGCAGCGCGGCCACGGTCTTCTCCTTCAGCCCGCCGATGCCCAGGACTCGGCCGCGCAGCGTGATCTCTCCGGTCATCGCGACGCCACCGCGCAGCGGAATTCCGGTGAGTGCGCTGACGATGGCGCTCGCGATCGCGATGCCGGCGCTCGGGCCATCCTTGGGTGTGGCGCCGGCCGGGATGTGCACGTGAAGGTCCCGCGTGCGCAGAAACTCGCGCTCGAGCCCAAGGGTCGACGCGCGCGCGCGTGCGTAGCTGAGCGCCGCCGATGCGGACTCCTTCATCACGTCGCCGAGGGTGCCCGTGAGCTGGAGCCGCCCGCGGCCGGGGACCACGCTGACCTCGATTTCCAGGACGTCGCCGCCCACGCTCGTGTACGCGAGACCGGTGGCCACTCCCACCTTGTCCTCGATCGCGTTCGCCGCCGGGTCGAATGGCGCGACGCCGAGCATCGCCTGCAGCATGTCGGCTGACACGCGCTCCACCGCGACGGACGTGTCGGCGTCCGGATGCAGTGCGCGATGCTCGGCCCGCGCGCGGGCCAGCTTGCGGGCGAGTCGCGCGAGCCGCCGCTCCAGCTCGCGCACGCCTGCCTCGCGGGTGAAGCCATGCACGATGGCCGGGATGACGTCGGATGCGAGTGTGACCGACGCCGGATCGATGCCATGCTGCCGCAACTGGCGCGGCAGGAGAAACTGCCTGGCGATCGCGTACTTCTCCTGATCGAGATAGCCCGCGAGGCGAATGATCTCCATGCGATCGCGCAGAGGCTCCGGGATCGTCGCCAGCGAGTTGGCCGTCGTGATGAACAGGACCTGCGAGAGGTCGTAGTCCGCCTCCAGATAGTGATCGTTGAAGGCGCAATTCTGTTCAGGGTCGAGCACCTCGAGCAGAGCGGCCGACGGATCACCACGGTAGTCGTTTCCGAGCTTGTCGATCTCGTCCAGCAGGATGACGGGATTCACCACCTCCGCGCGCCGCATGGCCTGGATGACGCGCCCGGGCATCGCCCCGATGTACGTACGCCGGTGTCCGCGAATCTCCGCCTCGTCGCGCACACCACCCAGCGACATGCGCACGAACTTGCGACCCATCGCGCGCGCGATGGAGCGGCCGAGCGACGTCTTGCCGACGCCGGGCGGCCCGACGAGGCAGAGAATCGGGCCGTCCAGGCGTTCGACGAGCGAGAGCACGCCGATGTAGTCCAGCACGCGCTCCTTCACGTCATCGAGTCCGTAGTGGTCCTCGTCCAGCACGCGCCGCGCGTGCGCGACGTCGAGCACGTCGTCGGTTCGCTCCGTCCAGGGCAGCGCGGCGATCCAGTCCAGGTACGTGCGCGTGACGCCCGATTCCGGGGACATCGCCGACAACCGGCGCAGTCGGCGCAACTCGCGCTGCGCGCGCGCGAGCACGGGCTCGGGCAAGCCCTTGGCGACGAGCGCCGCCGCGAGATCGTCCGTGTCATCGCCGTCCTCCCCACCCAACTCGCGATGAATGGCCTTGAGCTGCTCCTGCAGGTAGAACTCGCGCTGGTTCTGGAAGAGCGAGCCCCGCACGTCATCGTCGATCTTCCGCTCCAGCTTGAGCAGGTCGATCTCGCCACTCAGCATGTCGCCGATGGATTGCGCCAGTGCGGGGAGCTGCGGGATCTCGAGCAGCGCCTGTCGACGCTCCAGGCGCGTGCCGACGTGCGCGGCCATTCCGAACGCCTGCCGTGCCGGCGTGTCGGCGCCCTGGATGATCGTCACGAGCTCGGTGGGGAGCCGCCGATGCAGGGAGACGTACTCCTCGAACAGCGACAGCGCGCGGCGCAGGTGAGCTTCCCCGTCGACATCGTCGGCGGCCAGCGGCGGCATCGGCTCCACCTGCGCGCGCAGAAATGCGCCCGTGGGGATGTATCGTGTCACGCGTGCGCGGGCGAGGCCCTCGACGAGGACCTTCACGGTGCCGGTGCCCAATCGGGTGAGCTGCCGTACCCGGGCGAGGACGCCGACGCGATAGAGATTCGAGGCCGCCGGCTCCTGCGTCTCCGGGTCCCGTTGCGCAACGAGGAGCACGACGCGATCCTCGTCGTTCGCTGCCTCGATCGCCGCGAGCGAGGCGGCGCGCCCGACCAGCAGTGGCATCACGACATGCGGAAACAGCACGACGTCACGCAGCGGCAGCACGGGCAACCGGTCGCGCGTGACGAGGACTTCGCCGTCGAGCGGGAAGGAAGGCATGCAGAAAAGATAGCGCCGCAGGCGCGCGCGGCTACGCTTCCTTCTTCCGCTTCGTCGGCGCCAGCTCCAGCAGGGGCGCCGTGCCGTTCAGCACGGACGTCTCCGTGATCTTCACCTCCACCACGTCCTCGCGCGTCGGCAGGTCGAACATCACGTCGGTCAGCAGCTCCTCGAGAATCGCCCGGAGCCCGCGCGCGCCGGTGCCGCGCTTCAGCGCCTTCTGCGCGATCGCCCGCAGCGCCGTCGTCTCGAAGGTGAGCTTCACCTCCTCGAGGTCGAACAGCTTGCTGTACTGCTTCGTCAGCGCGTTCTTCGGTTCCTGGAGAATGCGAACGAGCGAGTCCTCATCGAGACCCTCCAGCGGCACGGTCACCGGCAGGCGGCCCACCAGCTCCGGAATCAGTCCGAACCGCAGCAGGTCGTCCGGCTCCACCTCCGAAAACGCATTCTTCGACAGCGTCGCGACCTTCACGGGATCCGTCTCCACCTTGGAGAATCCGATCTGCCGTCTTCCGGTACGAGCCTCGATGATCTTCTCCAGCCCGTCGAACGCGCCGCCGCAGATGAACAGGATGTCCTTCGTGTTGATCTGGATGTACTCCTGCTGCGGATGCTTGCGACCACCCTGCGGCGGCACGCTGGCGACCGTCCCCTCGAGAATCTTCAGCAGGGCCTGCTGCACGCCCTCGCCGCTCACGTCGCGCGTGATGCTCGGATTCTCGGACTTGCGTGCGATCTTGTCGATTTCGTCGATGTAGACGATGCCGCGCTCGCATTCGGCGACGTTGAAGTCGCCAGCCTGCAGCAGCCGGACGAGAATGTTCTCCACGTCCTCGCCGACGTACCCGGCTTCGGTCAACGTCGTGGCGTCGGCGATCGTGAACGGCACGTCGAGGATGCGCGCCAGCGTCTGCGCGAGCAGGGTCTTGCCCACACCCGTCGGGCCGATGAGCAGGATGTTGGACTTGTCGAGCTCGACGTCGTCTTCACGGGTCGACGCCGAATTGATGCGCTTGTAATGATTGTAGACGGCGACGGCGAGCGCCTTCTTCGCGCGCTCCTGGCCGATCACGTACGCGTCCAGCGTGTCCTTGATCTCCTGCGGCGTCGGGACCGACGTGATCGCCTCGGCGACCTCACGCTCCTCGTCCTCGGCCAGGATCTCGTTGCAGAGCGCGATGCACTCGTTGCAGATGTAGACCGAGGGCCCGGAGATGAACTTCCGGACCGAGTCCTTGGATTTGCCGCAGAACGAGCAGCGGAGATGTTTGTCGTGCGACATGGCGGTGACTCTGCAGGAGGCGCACGCCCGGACGCGGCCGGGACGAGACGATGTGACCGAGGTTAACTGTCGTGTCGGAACCGGTCAAGCAAGGACGATCGGGACTCGTGAACGTTATTACACGAGCCCCGATTTACGGAGCCAGGACCTTCGTTGCGGCCTGTGCGGCGATCACGTCGGCTGGCACGATATCGCCGCGATTGGAAATCACGTTGTCGATCAGTCCGTAACCCTTCGCTTCTTCGGCCGACATGAAGAAGTCGCGAATCATGTCGCGCTCGATCTGTTCGATCGGCCGGCCCGTGTGCTTGGCGTAGATGGTGTTGAGCTGATGGCGCAGGAAGAGGATCTCCTTCGCCTGGATCTCGATGTCGGCCGCGGTGCCCTGCGCGCCGCCCGACGGCTGATGAATCATGATGCGCGAGTGCGGCAGCGCGCTGCGCTTGCCCTTGCGTCCGGCCGCGAGCAGGAACGACCCCATGCTCGCCGCGAGGCCCATGCAGATCGTGTTCACCGGCGCCTTGAGGTACTGCATCGTGTCGTAGATCGCGAGCCCCGCCGAGACGCTGCCGCCGGGCGAGTTGACGTAGACGAAGATGTCGCGCTCGGGATTGTCGGCCTCGAGAAACAGCAGCTGCGCGATGATGATGTTGGCCACATCGTCGTTGATCGGCGTGCCGAGGAAGACGATGCGGTCCATCAGGAGCCGCGAGAAGATGTCGTAGGTGCGCTCGCCCCGGCTGGAGCGTTCGATGACGTACGGCGGGTAGATCGTGGCCATGGGGTTGCTCATGAGTCGATTGCGTTGGTGACGTCGTTCCGGGAGGTCAACCACTCGAAGACCTTCTCCTCGGTGATGCTCCGTTCAATTTCCGGCAAGCGCCCCGCCTTCTGCAGCGACGCGTACACCTGTCCAGGCTCCGTTCCCCGCTGCTCGGCCACCTTCGCGA
Source organism: Gemmatimonadaceae bacterium (assembly GCA_026786185.1). Lineage (GTDB taxonomy): Bacteria > Gemmatimonadota > Gemmatimonadetes > Gemmatimonadales > Gemmatimonadaceae > AG11. Next base: position 29,331 of record JAJAYP010000241.1, on the reverse strand, counting down.
CGCGCTCGTCGACATCCTTCTCGCTCGCCGCCAACTGGTGCTGCTCGGCCAGCGCGTCGATCAGCATGCCACGCCGCACCTGCTTCTCGGCAACAGCGGCGAACTCGCCCGCGAACTGCTTGCGCTGCTCGTCGGGAATCTGGTAGGCCTGCATGTAGTCATCGATCATCCGGTTCACCCAGCTCGGTGGCACGTCGAACGGGTTCGCCGCGATGATCTGGTCGAGCAGGGCCGAGCGCACGGCCGCATCGGCGTCGCGCGTCGAGTGCTGCTGCAGGTCGGCACGCACCGCCGTCCGCAGTGCGTCGAGTCCATCGAAGTCGCCGACCTCGCGCGCGAATGCGTCGTCGAGGGCCGGCGCCGCCTTCCGCTTCACGTCCTGGAGCGTCACGCGAACCCGCTTCGACTGCCCGCGTTGCGCTTCGTCGGGAAAGTCATCGGGCCACTTCACGACACGCTCCTTCGTCTCGCCTCCGGCGAGCTCCATCACGAGCTCCTCGATGCCGGCAATCGCCTGGCCGCCGCCGAGCACGAGATCGTACGGACTGCCCTCCGGCATCTCGTCGCCATCGTTCTTCGGTGTCGCGAGCAGCACCTTCACCATGTCACCTTCCCGCGGCTGGCCATCGGCCGGGGTCCAGGTGGCCTTCTGGTCCCGCAGGGTCTCCAGCTGCTCGTTCACCTGCTCCTCCGTCACCAGGCCCGACGCGCGTGCCACGCTGAACCCCTCGGTGCGGGAGAGCTCGAGCTTCGGCCGCACTTCGAGGTGCAGCTCGAAGGTCAACGGCTGGTCGTCCTCGAACCTGACGTCGTGCACGTGCGGCTGGGCGGCGACGTCGAGCTTCTCGCGCGACATCACTTCCTTGAACGCTTCCTGGACCAGCGTCTCGATGACCTGCTGGCGGATGGCATCCTTGAAGCGCTTGCGGACCATCGCGGCGGGTGCCTTGCCGGGCCGGAATCCGGGGAGACGAACGGACGCGGCGTATTTCTTCGCAGTCTTCTCCTCCTCGTCGCGCACGGCCACGAGGGGGACCGACACTTCGAGCAAGCGCTCGACGCCTTCGCTCTTCTTGGTGGTGATCAGGATGTCCATGTCGACCGAATGAGCCGGGATCGGGGTGCGCGGACCCGTTCGCCAGGGCGGGACGGGGAGCCGCGCGAATGACTCCAGGGAAGTTAACGCCCGGGAGGAGTGCGTTGAAGGGAGGCGCGAACCCCGCGAACCGACTACGGCCGGGCCTGCCCGATCATTTCCGCGACGATCTTGCCCGAGCTGAGCACTCCGGGAAGGCCTGCGCCCGGATGCGTGCCGGCACCGGCGAAATACAGGTTCGCGATGTCCTCGCTGCGATTGTGCGGCCGGAACCACGCCGATTGCGTGAGGATTGGCTCCACCGAGAACGCACTGCCAAGGTGACTGTTCAGTGTCTCGCGGAAGTGCAGGGGATCGATCATGTGCTCCGTGACGAGATGCCGGGACAGCCCGGGGAGGTATCGCTCCTCGAGGTGCGCCATGATCCGGTCGCGATAGGGTCGGGCGGCGGTGCGCCAGTCGGTGTCGCCTCCCAGATGAGGCACGGGCGACAACACGTAGAAGCTGTCGCACCCCGGCGGTGCGAGTGACGGGTCCGTCGCGGTGGGCCGATGCAGGTAGAGCGAGAAATCCTCCGACAGCGTCTTGTCAGTGAAGATGTTCTCCAGCAGTCCTTCGTACCGCGGACCCATCAGGATCTCGTGATGCGCGATGTCGTCGTATCGGCGGTCGGTCCCGAAGTAGATCACGACGAGCGACATGGAGTAGCGCAGCCGGGTCATCCGGGCATCCGTGTTCCGGCGGCGGTGCGCCGCCGGCACGAGGTCCATGTAGGTGCGCGCGACGTCGCCGTTGCTCACCACCGCGTCGGCGGGAAGATGCGTTCCGTTGGCGAGACGCACGCCGGTCGCGCGCTTCGAATCGGCGTTCACGGTCACCTCGGCGACTTCGGCATCGAGCCTCAGCGTGCCGCCCGCTTCCCGGAAGAGCCGCACGAGTGCGTCCACCAGCGCACCGGTACCGCCCATCGCGAACCACACGCCCCACTTCTGCTCGAGTGTGTGGATCAGCGCATAGATGGAGGTGCTCTGGAACGGGTTTCCCCCCACCAGCAGCGGATGGAAGGAGAACACCTGCTGCAGCCGCTCGTCCTTGAAGTAGCCGTTCACGAACGCCGCTACGGAACGGTGCGCGCGCAGGCGCACGAGATCGGGCGCCACCTTCACCATGTCGATCACGCGGTCGAACGGCGTGTCGATGAGCGCCATGCCCGCGTCGAAGATCCGTTCGGTGGCGTCGGCGAAGCGCAGGTAGCCCGGCACATCGTCGGCGTTGAATTGCTCGACCTGCGCGAGGACGGCGGCGCGGTCGCCGTTGTAGCGGAAGATCGAGCCGTCGTCGAAGCGGATGTTGTAGAAGGGATCGATCGGGACGAGCCGCACGTAGTCGTCGGTGCGACGTCCGCTGCGCTCGAACAGCTCATGAATGAGCCACGGCGCCGTGATGATCGTCGGCCCGCCGTCGAAGGTGAAGCCGTCCTGCTGGTACACGTACGCGCGGCCGCCGGGCTTGTCGCGCTTCTCGACGATCGAGACCTCATGTCCCTGCTGCTGAAGCCGGATTGCCGCCGCGAGGCCGCCGAATCCGCTCCCGATCACGACGACGCGCACGAAGTCAGTCGGTCGCGATGCGGAACGCAGGAACGTGGGTCTGCCGCTCCCCGACGCGCACCGTCCGGCGCGGCCACAGTGCCAGGGCCAGCGGCAGCGCCATCGCCGCGGTGCCGAGGACGACGGCCCACCACATCCCGCGTCCGACGCAGATGAGGATCGGGAAGATCCCGTTCACCGCATACAGCACCAGCGGCAGGCTCGTCGGCGACACCCGGGCCGCCCACAGGCTCGGTGGCACGATGGCGAGGAGCACCCGCGCCACCACGAAACCGGTCAGCAGCCACCCCAGCCAGTTCGTGAGCGGCATTCCATAGAACAGATCCGACAGCGCGATTCGGCGCACGAACGACTGGCCGGCCGCCGGCGGGAGGTTCCAGAGCCAGTGCGTCGTCGACACCATCGCCGGGTCCATGGAGACGTCCCAGGCGGTGAGCACCAGTGCCGCGACCGCGGCCCACTTCCATTTCGTGCGCGCGTCGTCGCCCGCCGAAAGCAGACGGCCGCAGATGGCGAGCGACGCGTACAGCATGAAGAACCACGACGTCGGAATGTTGAACGGTACCCGGCCTCCGATGAGGTAGCCGAGCTGCGTCGTGTAGGCGTACGGACCGAATGGGTAGCCCGTCGTCGTGCCCGCGAGCTCGGCGCCGAGCGAGATGGTGAATGCCGCGGCGAAAATCGCGAGGGCGCGCCGCCAGCCGATGCGCCACGCCGCGTGCAGGATGCCGGCGAGCGCGCCAAGCACCACCGTTGTCTGTCCGCCGTACTGGAACATCGTCGCAGCGACGCGCTGGTTCGCCGGCGTGAGCAGCCACGCGGGCGCGGGAGGCGCGAGGAACGTCGCGAAGGCGATGCCGGAGAACACGAGCAGCAGCGCGTGACCGATCAGCGCCACCCCGGCAAAGCGGCTCTCGAACGAGTGCGGCGTCGGCGATGCGAGTGGCATCACGCCCATGTGACGAATTCTCCGTCGGCGAGTGTGCCGGTCGAGCGAGGGACGCCGTGACCCTGGGCCGGTGTGGGCTGGCCCGAGTCACGGGGCGCGCGCCACGCACTCCACAGCACGCCCGCCCGCGCGATGGTGCCGAGCCGCGCCCGGGTTCGGAAGGTGTCGTAGCCGATCGCCTCGATGGCGCTCAGGATGCCGGCGTATCCCACGGCACACGCGGTGGCGCAGGGGCGTGCGTCGGGTGCAAGCAACGCGATGCCCGGCATCGCCGCATCGTACAGCGAGCGTGCACGCGCGATCTGGAACGTCATCAGCGCGCGCCACCGGGCATCACCGCCGATGTCGCCTCGCAGCACGTCGGCCCGCACATATCCGAACTGCGCGAGATCCGCGTCAGGCAGGTAGCAGCGGCCGTTCCGCGCATCTTCCCCCACGTCGCGCAGGATGTTGGTGAGCTGCATCGCCATCCCCAGCGTTCGGGCATGCCGGAATGCGCGAACGCGAACGGCATCGTCACCGTCGACGCCGAACACATGCGTGCACATCTCACCCACGCTGCTCGCGACGCCTTCACAGTATGCAGCGAGCGCCGGCCAGTCGGCATAGCGCGCCGGCGCACAGTCGCACGCCACGCCGTCGAGCAGCTCGTGCATGACGGCGGCCGGCACGTTGTACCGGCGCACCGCGCGCGACAGCTCACGGAACACCGCCCCGTCAGGCTGGCCCGCCAGCGCGGCGCCCAGGCTGGTGCGATACGCCGCGAGCATGGCCGTCACTTCGGTCGTTCGCTCGCCCGGCGCGAGGTCCACCATGTCGTCGGCCACTCGGCAGAACGCATACAACGCGAACGCGGCCCGACGCTTCTCGGGCGGCAGGAAATGACTCGCGAGCCAGAAGGTACGGGCGTGCGAGCGGACGATTCGTTGGCAGTGCGCTGCGTCGGGCTCGATCATCCAGCCTGGTTCGCGTCGGACTACGGGGTTGGAAAAAACTCGTTGGGTTTGTCGAATGAACGTACGCGCGCCGCAGATGTTCCACCACGCCGGACCCTGCGCCGCTCGTGCGGTCTATCCCATGCGAGAGAGGGGACTTGAACCCCTATACCTTTCGGTGCCAGATCCTAAGTCTGGTGCGTCTGCCAGTTTCGCCACTCTCGCCCCTCCCGGAAGTTACGGGTCCCGGAAGCCGGTGGGCAGGTGCCGACCCAGTGAACGAAGCCAAACGGGCACCCCAGCCTCACGCGGGGGTGCCCGTCACACGGTTCACCGTTCACGGTTCACGGTTCACGGTTCACCGTTCACCCTCACCCCCCGCCCACCTGCACCGAGACCGCCCGCGGCGGGCCGTCCTGGCCAAGGTCGTACACGAGGAAGGTCACCAGGTCGCCCGACCTGAGCCGCGACAGCACCGCGTCCAGGTCCGCCGGCGACCGCAGGTCGCGCTTGGGGCCAGGATTGATCACCTGCAACAGGATCATCCCGTCGGCGGTCAGCTTCCGATACGAGGGACCCGTGACATTCACGTCGCTCACGATCAGCCCGCGCCGATACGGCTCGGCGATGCGGGCGCGCGTGATCAACTCCGGCGAGACCGGTTCCACGGCGATCCCGATCTTGTCGAACTGCCGGCTCGCGGACTCGCTCCCGCGCGCGGGCGCGGGCGCCGCCGACACCTGCTGCGGTGCTTCCGGCGCCTCCGCCAGCTTCACGCGGAACGTCTTCTTCGCGCCGAAGCGCATCGCCTCGAACGTCATCGTCTCGCCCGGCTTGTGAGAGCGCACGATGCGCTGGAGCGTGCTGACCCGGTCGGTCGGCTTGCCGTCGGCCGCGATGATGACGTCGCCCGGCTCCATGCCGGCCTTCTTGGCCGGACTCTCGTCGATGGGAACGAAACTGAACGTCTGCACGAGCACCCCCGTCACGTCCTTCAGCCCCGCCGCCCGCGCGTCGGTGGCGGTGGCGTTGGTGATCGCCACGCCGATGACCGGCCGGCGCACCTTGCCGTACGCGATCAGGTCGTCCATCACCTGCTTTGCAAGCGACACGGGAATCGCGAAGCCGTAGCCCGCGTAGAAACCGGTGCTGCTGGCGATGGCGCTGTTGATGCCCACCACCTCACCACGGATGTTGACGAGCGGCCCGCCCGAGTTGCCGGGATTGATCGCTGCGTCGGTCTGGATGAAGTCCGTGATCTCGTACTTGCCGCCGAGCAATCCCGGCAGCGGCCGGCCCTTCGCGCTGATGATCCCCGCGGTCACCGTGAAGTCGAGGCCGAGCGGGTTGCCGATCGCCACGACCCACTGTCCCACGCGCGCCAGGTTGTCGTCGCCGAGCTCCACCACGGGCAGGTCGACGCCGTTCACCTTGATGACCGCCACATCGGTGGTGGGATCACGACCGATGACGCGAGCCTCGAACGTCCGCTTGTCGAGCATCGTGACCGTCACCTTGTCGGCGTCGGCGACCACGTGGTTGTTCGTGAGGATGTAGCCGTCCTTGGACACGATGAAGCCGGTGCCGCTGGCTTCCTGTGCCTCTTCACGCTGCGGCTGCTGCTGCTGTTCGAAGTTCCGGAAGAAATCCTCGATGCCCGGACGCTGCGGACCGCGGCGCACGTTCGACCGCACGCGCTGCGTCTGGATCGAGACGACGGCCGGCGTGACGTGATCGGCGATCGCCTCGAACGCGCTCCCTGTCTCGGCAAGCGACTGCACCTGTGACGACGCCACCTTTCCGCCCTTGCCGTCCTGGGCGAAACCGAACTTCGTCAGGTCGAGCCCCGAGGCGAAGAGCAGGCCGCACACGAAGGCGATGACGACGACGCCGCCGAAGCGAGCGCGCGAGAATCTGGATGCCATGCTGGTTCCGTCTCCGAAAAAGTTGCTAGCCGTACTCCACCCGTCATGCTCGGCCGGGCGCCATCGTCCCTCCATGGGACAGGTACGGCGCCCGACCGGTTTCCGATGCATCGCGCCGGAAATGCGCGTGACTATTTCTTCGCTTCGTCCACGATCTCGTAGTCGGCCTCGACCACCTCGTCTGCGGCCTTCGACCCGTTCGCGCCCGGATCGGCCGACGGAGCCTGTCCGTCAGCGCCGTCGCCGCCGCTGGTGCTCTGGCTCGCCTGGCTCTGCGCGTAGAAGGACTGGCCGGCCTCGTTGAACGACTTGCTCAACTCTTCCTGCGCCGCCCGGATCTCCCCCATGTCGTCGCCGCGAAGCGCCTTGCGGGCCCGCTCCACCGACGCTTCCAGCTTCGTCTTCAGCTCGGCCGGCAGCTTGTCCGCCCACTCCTTCGAGTTCTTCTCCACTTCATACGTCATGGAATCCAGACGGTTCCGCGTCTCGATCTCCTCGCGCCGCTTCTTGTCCTCATCCGCATTCTTCTCGGCGTCCTTCACCATCTTGTCGATGTCCGCATCGGACAGGCCGCTCGATGCTTCAACGCGGATCTTCTGCTCCTTGTTCGTGGCCTTGTCCTTCGCCGCCACGTGCAGGATGCCGTTGGCGTCGATGTCGAACGTGACTTCCACCTGCGGCATGCCGCGCGACGCCGGCGGAATGCCCGTCAGCTGGAACTTCCCGATCGTCCGGTTGTCGCGTGCCAGCTCGCGCTCACCCTGCAACACATGAATCTCGACCGTCGTCTGATTGTCGTCCGCCGTGGAGAAGGTTTCGGACTTCTTGGTCGGGATCGTCGTGTTGCGCGGAATGAGCACCGTCGTGACGCCACCCAGCGTCTCGATGCCGAGCGACAGCGGGGTGACGTCGAGCAGCAGCACGTCCTTCTGCTCGCCCGTGAGCACCGCGCCCTGCACGGCGGCGCCGATCGCCACGACCTCATCCGGATTCACACCCTTGTTCGGCTCCTTGCCGAAGAACTTCTTGACCTCTTCCTGAATCTTCGGGATGCGCGTCGAGCCGCCGACGAGGAGCACTTCGTCGATGTCCTTCGGCTCGAGCCCCGCATCCTTGAGCGCCTTGCGCATCGGCTCGATCGTGCGCGTGATGAGATCATCAACGAGCTGCTCGAACTTGGCGCGCGTGAGCTGGTAGTTCAGGTGCTTCGGGCCCGACTGGTCTGCCGTGATGAACGGCAGGTTGATGTCCGTCGAGTTGGTGCTCGACAGCTCCATCTTCGCCTTCTCCGCCGCCTCCTTCAGGCGCTGGAGCGCCATGGGATCCTTGGAGAGATCGATGCCCTGGTCGCGCTTGAATTCACCGACGATCCAGTCCATGACGCGCTGGTCGAAGTCGTCGCCGCCCAGATGCGTGTCGCCATTGGTCGACTTGACCTCGAACTGGCGCGACCCGTCCACGTCGTACAGCTCGAGCACCGAGATGTCGTAGGTGCCGCCGCCCAGATCGAACACCGCGACCTTTTCGTCCTTCTTCTTGTCGAGGCCGTAGGCGAGCGCGGCCGCCGTGGGCTCGTTGATGATGCGCAGGACGTCGAGGCCGGCAATCTTGCCCGCATCCTTCGTGGCTTGCCTCTGTGAATCGTTGAAGTAGGCTGGCACCGTGATCACGGCCTTCGTCACCGTCTGCCCCAGATAGTCCTCGGCCGTCTGCTTCATCTTCTGGAGGATCATGGCCGAGACTTCCGGGGGCGTGTAGCGCTTCCCCTGGACCTCCACCTGGACGACGTCGTTCGAGCCGGACGGGACCTTGTACGGCACCCGCTTCGTCTCCTCGACGACCTCGTTCATCTTCCGACCCATGAACCGCTTGATCGAGAACACCGTGTTCTGCGGATTCGTCACGGCCTGACGCTTGGCCACCGTGCCGACGAGTCGCTCGCCGTCCTTCGTGAAGCCCACCACCGACGGAGTCGTACGTCCGCCCTCGGCATTGGGGATGACGACGGGATCGCCTCCCTCCATGACGGCGACGACCGAGTTGGTGGTACCCAGGTCGATGCCGATGACTTTATCCGCCATTGCTACCTCGATGAAATGTGAAGAGCGGCAGTCACTGCCGCGGACGCGAAGGGAAGGGGCAAGTCCGGGACCCGGTGCTCCACGCCAGTTTGACAGCGCGTGGCCCGTCTTCTTGGTCGGAACGTGTCAGGCTGACGCGACGTGGACACCACGATGCCCATTCGACAGTTCGCGAACGAGACTGACGCACATGAAACGGCCCCCGTCCAAGCGGACGAGGGCCGTTGAATTCACCCGCGCCCGCTAGCGCGTGGTCGACCGAGCCACGGTTCGGAGCGCGTTACGGCCTGATCCGCTGTGTAAGCGCCGGCCGCCTATGTATCTATCGTGTCACAGCAGGTGGTCCGACCGCGGCAACGCGTCGCAGACTGGCGATCTTTACCGCGTGTCCCACCCCATTCCCGTGAAGCCAATGGACCGCAAATTCATCGCGCTCATCTCCCTCTCGCTGTTCGCCGCATGCGGCGACGGTGCCAAGACGCCGGGCGACACTGGCGCTCCCCCAGCCTCAAGGACCTCAGGCGCCGACCTCACCGGCGCCGGTGCGACGTTCCCCAATCCGCTCTACAGCAAATGGGTGAACGAGTACGCCGGCAAGTCCGGCGTGAAGGTGAACTATCAGTCCATCGGGTCCGGCGGTGGTATCCGTCAGCTCACCGAACAGACGGTGGACTTCGGCGCGTCGGACGCGCCCATGAGTGACGCAGAGCTGGCCAAGGCGAAGGGCGGCGCGATCCTGCACATTCCCACGGTGCTCGGCGCCGTGACGGTGATCTACAATCTTCCCGCTGTCACCCAGCCGCTCAAGATGAGCGGTGACGCGATCGCCGCGATCTTCCAGGGCCAGATCAGCAAGTGGAACGACCCGCGATTGATGGCACTCAATCCCGGCGTCGCGCTGCCCGCCGACGACATTCTCGTCGTGCACCGGTCCGATGGATCGGGTACCACCTACGTCTTCACGGACTACCTCGCCGCCGTCAGCACCGCCTGGGCGACCAAGCCGGGCAAGGGCAAGGAAGTGCAGTGGCCGGTCGGTCTGGGAGGCAAGGGAAATGAAGGCGTCGCCGGTCAGGTGAAGCAGACGCCGGGCGCCATCGGGTATGTGGAACTCGCGTACGCCACGCAGAACAAGCTGTCGACCGCCACTGTGCGCAACGCCGCTGGCGAATTCGTGGCTCCCACGATCGCCTCCGTGACGGCGGCGGCCGCAGGCATCTCGAGCAAGCTGCCGGCGAGTACCGACTATCGGGTTTCCATCGTGAACGCGCCAGGCGCCGGCGTCTACCCGATTTCCTCGTTCACCTGGATCCTGCTCTACGAGAAGCAGGCGGACGCCGTGAAGGGCAAGAAGGTGGTGGACTTCATTCGCTGGGCTCTCACGAACGGCCAGAGCATGGCGGCCCCGTTGGACTACGCGCCGCTGCCGGAGAGCATGCGGTCGGCGCTGGTGACCCGCCTGAGTTCGATCCAGCTGCCGCAGTAGCTCAGAGCCCGGCCGAGCGTAGCCGATGCACGAGGAAGGCGCACCTCCGCCGCTGTACCTGAATCGCGAGCTCAGTTGGCTCGCCTTCAACGCGCGTGTCCTGCATGAGGCGGCGGACACGCGCGTGCCTTTGCTCGAACGTCTCAAGTTCCTCGCCATCTTCGGGAGCAATCTCGACGAGTTCTTCATGGTGCGGGTCGCGGGACTGCGCCGGCAGGTCGCATCGGGGGTGCTGCACCACACCCCCGACGGGCTGACGGCGGCCGAGCAGCTCGCGGCGATCCGCTCCCGCGTCGCGTTGCTCCTCGCCGACCAGCGACAATGCCTGGCGAACCTGCTTGGCGAGCTCGCGCCGCACGGGGTGCGGCTCGTGCGCATGAGCGAGCTGACGGCCGGCGAGCGCCGCGCGATCGACGAACAGTTCGAGTCGCAGATCTTCCCGGTGCTCACGCCGCTCGCCGTCGATCCCGGGCATCCCTTTCCCTACGTCTCCAACCTGTCGCTCTCCCTTGCCGTCGAGGTTCGCGATCCGGCGCAGCAGAGCGTGCACTTCGCCCGTGTGAAAGTCCCGGAGCGGCTGTCACGATGGGTCGCCGTTCCGGGTCGCGCACACCACTTCGTGCCGCTCGAGCAGGTAATCGGCGAAAACCTGGAGGCCTTGTTCTCCGGAATGGACGTGCTCGGCTGGTACGCCTTCCGCGTCACGCGTTATTCCGACCTCGAGTTCACGAACCTCGAGGATCCCGATGACCTGCTGGCGTCCATCGAGGAGCGCGTCTTCGAGCGTCGGTTCGGCGAGGTGATCCGGCTCGAGGTGCAGGACGACATGCCGGCGCACCTGCGGTCGCTACTGCTGGACGAACTGCGCGACGCGGATTTTCCGGCGAAGACGTCCCTGAGCGAATCGGACGTCGAGGATGCCGGGCACCTGCTCGATCTGTCGGACCTCCTGGAACTGGCGTCGCTCGACATCGTGGAACTGCGGGACCCGCCCTTCACGGCGAGCGTGCCCCCGGAGCTGCGGGACCCGGATCGTTCCATCTTCGACGTCATTCGCGAGCGGGACCTGCTCGTGCACCATCCCTTCGATTCCTTTCCCGCAACCGTGGAGCGCTTCCTCCAGAGTGCAGCGATCGACGAGCACGTGCTGGCGATCAAGCTGACGCTCTACCGCACCTCGGGCGACACCGCGATCGTGCGCGCGCTTACGGAGGCGGCGCAACGTGGCAAGCAGGTGGCGGTCCTCGTGGAACTCCGCGCGCGATTCGACGAGGCGAACAACATCACGTGGGCGCGCACGCTCGAGGACTACGGAGTGCACGTCGCCTACGGCTCCGCCCTCTTGAAGACCCATACGAAGACCGCGATGGTCGTGCGCCGCGAACCCGATGGGATCCGCCGCTACATCCACATCGGCAGCGGCAACTACAACTCGCGCACGGCGCGATTGTACACCGACGTCGGCCTCTTCACCTGCAGCCCATCGATCGCCGCCGACGTGAGCGATCTGTTCAACTCGCTCACTGGCATCTCACGTCAGCGACTCTACCGGAAGTTGCTGGTCGCGCCGGCGAACATGGGCGAGCGGTTCATCGAGCTGATTCAGCGCGAGAGTGCCCACGCGACTGCCGGACGCGGCGGCCGCATCGTCGCCAAGATGAACGCGCTTGTTGATTCCGAGACGATCGATGCGCTGTATACCGCGTCGGAATCGGGTGTCGAAATCGACCTGATCGTGCGGGGGATCTGCTGTCTGCGGCCCGGACTGCATGGCGTGAGCTCGCGCATCCGGGTGATCAGCGTCATCGGTCGCTTTCTCGAGCACTCGCGCGTCTGGCAATTCGGCAACGCCGGCGACGACGAGTTCTACATCGGCTCGGCCGACTGGATGCCGCGCAACTTCATGCGGCGCGTCGAGGCGGTCACGCCGGTGGAGCTGCCTCGGCTGCGCGAGCGGCTTCGGCACCTGCTTTCGACGTATCTCGAGGACGATCGGCAGGCATGGGAGCTGTCCGCCGACGGCCGCTATGTCCAGCGCGTTCCCGCCGCTGAGGCGCGCGCGTCCCAGGCCAGACTGCTCCGCGATTCCTGGGGCGAGCTGGAGGAGACGCTGTCCCACGAGCCGTCCCGCGCCCAGCAGGCGAGCGACTGAGCGCTCGCGGGCAACCGTGTGGTCACCCCTCGATCGCGTCCACCTCGGTCGACGACAGCACGACACCGTTCTTCGCCACGATCTCCACCGGGATTCCCGCAAGTTCGGCGAGCAGTTGTGACTTCCGGTGGGCACCCCAGAGCTCGAGCCGAAGTTGTCGCGCCCCTTTCGCCGGCCGCGGCGTGATGCGGAGGGCGCGCTCGAGATAGCGGATGCCGAGCTCGCGGACGGCGCCCACGTGCCCGCGATCGAGCCCGTCGGCCACCCGCAGGATGGCCGAAAGCCTGAGAATCCTGTCGCGAAGATCCTTGTCGAGACCGCTGAAGTTGCGATGCTTCTTCTTCGGCGGCGCGCCGCGGTGATACCGCGCCACGTTCGCGATCACCACCTGCTCGCTCGGCGTGATCCCCAGCAGCTCGGCATGCAGGATGAGATGGTACGAGTGCTTGTGGTGCCGGTCGTAGTTGATGTGGTAGCCGACGTCGTGCAGCAGCGCGGCGTCGCCGAGTGTCTGTCGCTCGTCCGGTCCGCAGCCGAGCCGTGCGCCGACGGCGTCGAACAGGCGGAGCGCCAGCCGCTGCACCTGCGAAGCATGTCCCTCTTCGTAGTGGCAGCGTTCCGCGAACTCGCGCACCGATCGTTCTCGCGCTTCACCCGGGTCGGCCACCGATGGCGTGATGCGGGCGATCTCGAGCAGCAGTCCCTCGCGAATGCCGTAGCGCGAGACATGGATGTCCCTCGCTTCGAGCCGCGCCATCACCTCCGCCGCGACGGCGATGCCGGCCACGATGATGTCCGATCGTTCTGGATTGAGCCCGGTTACGCCGCCGCGTTCGTCGGCCGGCATGGCCGCCAGCATGTCGAGGATATGCTCGACCTCTTCTCGTGGCACCGCGGTCGCGTGCACGTTCCGGGCGACGAGCATCCCGCGCCGAGCGAGGTGGACGCCGGCGAGATTGGTGAACGTGCCGCCTGAGCCGATGACCTGGGCGCCACGCCAGTCGCGCCGCGGCAGGACGTTCTTCAGCGCGTCACGCACGTGCTTGCGAAGCTTCTCCACCGCCCTGGGCCCCGATCCGCCGCGCAGATACCGCTCGGTCAGCCGTAGCGCGCCGAACGGCAGCGACACGAGGTCGTCGAGCACGCCATCGGCGGCGAGTGCGAGCTCCAGTGAGCCGCCGCCGATGTCCATCACGACCGTCCGCCCGCGACCGACGTCGAAGTGCGCGAGGGCGCTCAGCCAGGAGAGCCTCGCCTCGCCCGCTCCGTCGATGATCCGCAACTCCAGGCCCGCCTCCTGCCGAACGCGCGAGACGAACTGCTGGCCATTCGATGCGTCGCGCACCGCGCTCGTCGCCACCGCCTCGATCCGCGTCGCGCCGGGCTGTCGCGCGAGCGTGGCCATGCGGCCGACGGCCTCCGCGGCGCGCTCCATCGCGGTCGTGCCCAGCACCCCCGTGACGTCGAGGTCCGCACCGAGTCGTGGCGCGGCCTTCATCTCGTCCACCACGGTGATGCCGCCGTGAGGCGTGACGTCGGCGCCGCTCTGGCGCACCGAGTTGGAGCCGATGTCGATCGCCGCGATGCGGCGGGCGCCGGGAACGCCGCGCGGCGTCCGCGAAGGTCGCGTGGAAACAGTGAGTCGCGGCGCGGTCTCGGTCATGTCACCCCGTCCTCAGGAAGTGAAGGTCCCGGCGCGTGCGGAATCGCCCCCACCATGCTTGATGTTCTTGCCTTCCGCCAGGAACACGGCGTCCTCGCCGATGTTGGTCGCGAGGTCGGCGACTCGCTCCAGGTTTCGGCTCACGAGCAGGTACTCGAGCGAAGGGTTGATCGTGCGCGGGTCGGCCATCATGTGCGTGAGAAGGATCCGGAAAACCGACTCGTGCAGCGAGTCCACCTGGTCGTCGCGCGCGCAGACGTCGCGTCCCAGCGTGCCATCGGCGCGCAGGAAGGCGTCGATCGCGTCGCCGAGCATGGATCGCGCTCGGCGCGCCATGTCCTCGATCTCGGGATCGGGCGTGATGTTCGTGCGCTGGGAAATCAGGCGAAGGGCCGCCTGCGCGATGTTCACGGCATGATCGCCCACGCGCTCCAGATCGCTCGTGACCTTGATCGCGCTGACGATGAACCGGAGATCCCGCGCCATCGGCTGCTGCAACGCCAGCAGCTCGAGCGCGTCGGCCTCGATCTCGATCTCCATGGTATCCAGCTCGCGATCGGCGGCGATCACCGCCTCCGCCTTGCCTTCGTCCTTGGCGAGCAGCGCCTCGACCGACAGCTCGACCAGCGCCTCCGCCTTTTCCGACATCGTCAACAGCCGGCGATTCAACGCCGTGAGCTGGTCGTGAAAGTGGCGGAATGGTGCGTCTGTTGGGCTCATCCGAATCTCCCCGTGATGTAGGCTTCCGTGCGCTCCTCGCGCGGACTCGTGAAGAGCCGCTGCGTGTCCTCCATCTCGACGAGACGGCCGAGGTAGAAGAACGCGGTACGATCGGAGATACGCGCCGCCTGCTGTAAGTTGTGCGTGACGATGACGATGGTAAGCTCGCGCTTGAGCTCGTACACCAGTTCCTCGATCTTCTGCGTCGCGCTCGGATCGAGCGCCGATGCCGGTTCGTCGAGCAGGAGCACCTCGGGATCGTTCGCGAGTGCGCGGGCGATGCACAGCCGCTGCTGCTGGCCTCCCGACAGCGCGAGCGCACTCTCACGCAGGCGATCCTTCACCTCGTCCCAGAGCGCCGCCCGTCGCAGCGCCGATTCGACGACCACGTCGAGCTCCTGTCGCGACGGACTCGCATTGATCCGCGGACCGTACGCCACGTTGTCGTAGATCGACTTGGGAAAGGGGTTCCAGCGCTGGAACACCATGCCCACCCGCTGCCGGAGCGTGACGACGTCCATCCCCTGTTGATAGATGTTCTCGCCGTCCAGCCGGATCATGCCGGCGCGCCGTGCGCCCGGGATCAACTCGTTGAGGCGATTGATCGACCGGAGAAAGGTGGACTTGCCACACCCGGACGGCCCGATGAACGCCGTCACCGCGCGCGGCGTGATCTGGAGGTTCAGGTCGAAGAGCGACTGGCTCTTCCCGTACCAGAACTCGAAGTGCTCCACATCGATGCGGCCGTGCCGGCGCCGGTCTGGCACGGGGCCCATCTCCGGTGCCGCGGTCATCCGAACCTGCCCGTGATATAAGCCTCGGTCCGCGGATCGGTCGGCGCGGTGAACATCACGCGTGTCGGCGCGGTCTCCACCAGCTGGCCCGACAACATGAACACCGTTCGGTCGGAGACGCGCGCGGCCTGCTGCATGTTGTGCGTCACGATGACCACCGTCATCGTCTTCCGCAGCTCGTACACCAGCTCTTCTACCTTCTGCGAGCTCAAGGGGTCCAGCGACGCGGTCGGCTCATCGAGCAACAGCACATGCGGCGCCGTGGCCAGCGCTCGCGCGATGCAGAGGCGCTGCTGCTGGCCACCGGAAATGCCGGTCGCGCTCGCCTTCAGCCGATCCTTCACCTCGTCCCACAATGCGGCCTCGCGAAGCGCGCGCTCGACGATCTCATCCACCTGCCGGCGATCGAGCTTGTCGCCTGACTGCACCCGGAGCCCCGCCGCGACGTTGTCCCTGATCGACATGGTGGGGAAGGGCGTCGGCCGCTGAAACACCATGCCCACGTAGCGGCGCAGCGTGATCGGGTTCACGTCGTCGCCGTAGATATCCTGACCGTGGAAGAACACCTGGCCCGTGATGCGCGCGGTGGGCACTGTCTCGTGCATCCGGTTGAAGGTGCGCAACAGCGTCGACTTGCCACACCCGGACGGTCCGATGATGGCCGTCACCTCGTTCGCCGGTACGTCCAGCGCGACATCCCTCACCGCCTGCGTCGCGCCGAAGTACGCGTTGAGCCCGACGGCACGCATGGCGCACGGTGCGCCGCGCGCGCCGGCCGTCACGGGCTCGGTCTCGCGGAGCGAAACCAGCTCAGTCATGCCCGCCGCCATGTCGCGCGCGCGTGACGACGCGTGCGACGAGACTGATCACCAGCACGAGCGCAATCAACACCAGCGCGCCCGCCCATGCCAGCTCGTGCCAGTCGTCGTACGGGCTGATCGCGTACGTGAAGATCTGGAGCGGCAGCGCCGCGATGGGCTGCCCGAGGTTGGTGGACCAGAACGAATTGCCGAACGCGGTGAACAACAGTGGGGCCGTCTCTCCCGCGACGCGGGCCACGGCCACGAGCACACCCGTGACGATGCCGCCAAGCGCGGTGCGCAGGACGATCTGCAGCGAGGTGCGCCATCGCGGGTACCCGAGGGCGAGCGCCGCTTCGCGCAGCGATTGCGGCACCGTGCGGACCATCTCCTCCGTCGTCCGCGTGACGAGCGGAATCATCATCGCCCCGATGGCCGCCCCACCCGCCAGTGCCGAGAAGTGCCCGAAGGGCCGCACGAGGAACTGCCAGGCGAAGATGCCCATCACGATCGAGGGCAGTCCATTCAGCACGTCGGCGAGAAAGCGCACGAGGTTGGCGAGCCGCGTCCCCCGTCGCTCGGCCAGGTACAGGCCCGCGCCGATGCCGACCGGCAGTCCGACCATCGACGCGATACCCAGCAGCATGAGCGTGCCGACGATTGCGTTCGCCATGCCGCCACCCTCCTCGCCCACCGGCTTCGGCATGCTCGTGAAGAAGTCGAGCGAGAGCGCGCCCGCACCCTGCTTGAGCAGGTAGCCGAGAATGACGAGCAAGGGAACGACTGCGATCGCCGCCGCGATGCAGGTGAGCGTCACCATCACCACGCTCACCCCTCTGCGGCGCGCGAGTCCGCTCGCGCGTGGCCGGATTTCCGCCCGATCGCGGCCGGCGGCGCCAGCGCTCATGCGCGCACCTCGCCGACGCGTCGCACCAGCAGTCTCGCGATGCCGTTCACGATCAGCGTGATGAGGAACAGCACAAATCCGACGGCCATCAATGCCGAGAGATGGATGTCGGTCGTGGCCTCGGCAAATTCGTTCGCGATCAGCGACGCCATGGTGTAACCCGGCGCGAACAGCGAGGCCGCAAGCTCGTGCCGATTGCCGATCACCATCGTCACCGCCATCGTCTCGCCGCGCGCTCGGCCCAGCCCGAGGATGATGCCGCCGAAGATGCCCGTTCGCGCGTACGGCAGGACAGCGCCGGTGATCGCCTCCCATCGGGTCGCACCCAGCGCGAGCGCCGCCTCGCGCTGCGAGCGCGGAACGGCCATGAGCACCTCGCGTGACACCGCGGCGATGTACGGCAGCACCATGATGGCGAGGATCAATCCGGCCGCCAGCACACTCGGTCCGTAGGCCGGGCCGCTGAAGAACGGCGTTGCGCCCAGATGCAGCGTATCCCGCAGGAACGGCATGAGCCCGGTGCGCAACAGCGGCACGAGAACGAAGACGCCCCAGAGGCCGAACACGACGCTGGGAACCGCGGCGAGCAGATCGATCAGGAACGACACCGGCTGCCGCAACCAGCGCGGGGAGAACTCCGAAAGGAAGATCGCGCCGCCCAGGGCAAGCGGCGTCGCGATCACGAGCGCGATGATCGACGTGAGGAGGGTGCCGAAGATGGCGGGCGCCGCCCCGAATTCTCCCTTGACCGGATCCCAGGTGCTGGACGTCAGGAAGCTGAAGCCGAACTGCCGGAGCGCCGGCCAGCCCGCCACGCCAACCTCGACGAAGATGAGCAGCAGCAGTACCGGCACGCACAGCGCGAAGAACAGGATGGCCGTGCGGTAGATCCGGTCGGCGACCACCGAGCCCTGGATCGACGGGAGATGCCGGGCCGGCTCGGCGGACGAGAGGATCGAAGCGCCGGTCGCCGTCGGGGGGGAGGAGTCGGACGAGGAGGCTGAGGCCACTGACGTACGTGGTATCGCGGTCGCGTCGGGGGAAGGGCGCTTCATCGCACCGAAACCTCATCGAAGGGGGTCGCGAATTGTCCCCGGTCATGTAACGGTCCGGTCACGACGGTGCCGCTCACCGGTCAGGCGGCATTCGTTAAACGACCGCGAAGTCATTTCGTCGCCGCCGCAGGACCTCGGCGAGCGCGTCGTTTTTTCCACGCCTCGACAACCCCATGCCCCGCATGCCCACCCTGCGGTTCCCGCTCGCCACGTTCGTCGCGCTGATCGCGTCCGCTCCACTCGCCGCGCAGACTGCCCCCGCGCAACCGGCCGCTGCCGTGCCGCCGCTCAGCGTCTCCGGCCTGATCTTTGGCAGCTACAACTACCAGATGCGCACCACGCCGGCGCAGCTGACGAACCAGAACAACAACGGCTTCATCATCGACCGCGCGTACCTCAACTTTCGCGCGCCCGCCGGCGACCGTCTGAGCATTCGCGTCACCACCGACGTGTATCAGACGTCCGAGACCAATACCCAGAACGCCTACACCATCCGCGCAAAGTACGCCTACCTGCAGTACGACGCGCCGAAGTTCTCGAACGGCGCCAGCATGTTTGCCCGGCTGGGCATCCTGCAGAACGTAATCATCGAGCACGTCGAATCGTTCTGGCCGCGCTACCTCAGCCAGAGCGCCGTCGAGCGGGCTGGCTTCTTCTCCTCGGCCGACGTGGGCCTCGCCGCCGGCGCAGCGCTTCCGAACAGGATGGGCGACATGTACGCCACGATCATGAACGGACCCGGTTACACCTCGCGTGAGCGCGACCGGTTCAAGGACTACGCGATCCGGCTGTCGCTGACACCGCTCGCCAACAGGACGGACATGCCGCTGCTGCAGAGCTTCACGCTCACCGGATGGGGCTACAAGGGCGCCACCGCGAGCACTTTCGTGAACGGTGGGGCGGGACAGGTCGGGCCGGTGGGCGCGGCGCTCGAGCGCAGCCGAGCGGGTGTGTTCGTCGGCATCAGGGATCCGCGCCTCGTGCTCGGCGGTGAGTTCGCGATGCGCCGCGACGGCGGTGACGCCGGCGCGAACACCGCTGCCTCCGCGCGCGTCGGCACCACGACGACGGGCCGGGTGTTGTCCGGGCTGACCCAGGTCCGTCCCTTCGCCTTCACCAACGGCACCGGCAAGTCGCCGTTCGGGATCGTGGCGCGCTACGACAGGGTGTCGCCGTCCACGAGCACCACCGGTATCGCCGTCCCGCCGTCGACGTCGAACTCCTACCACACTCGCATCGGTGGCGCGTTCTACGACCTGAACCAGCGCGCGCAGTTTGCGCTCGACTATCAGGAGTCGCTGGCCACGGACAACGGACTCTCGACCGCGCCGCCGGTACAATCAAAAGGCTACTTCCTGCACTTCATGGTGAACTTCTAACCAGAGATGGGCAGCCGCATTCGTGGCTGCCCGTCGTCGTTGCATGGCAACGGTTCGCGCAACCGTTACCGGACCGTGATGTTGGCGGGGTTCGTTCGGGTTGCATCGTCTCAGGGTGGAACCCATCCTTCACGCTCCCGCCGCCACCGAGGGATGCATGCCCGACCCGGAGCTCCACCTGAACGCCAGTCAGCCGCTCACCCCTCGGCAGGATCGGATCGAGGCGTCCATCGAGCGCGTGCTGCGAGCGGGAGGAACCCGGAGTGAGTTGCGCGCGCTGGTCGAGCAGTTCGCCGATCTCGCGAGAATGCAGCAGAGCCCGCCGGAACGCGCCATCACCATGGTGAAGGCCGTCGCGATGCGAGCCTCTCCCGCCACGACTGGTTCGTCGGTCGTCGGCGACTCGCTCGCCGACCGGCTGACGATGATCGTGCGATGGTGCACGACTCGATATTACCACGTGGACTGAGTCTGGTTCGTCGCCGCAGGTACAGGGGAGACCGCGCTCAGGCCGACGGCGTGGCCGGAAAGAGCACGCTGATCGTGGTGCCACGTCCCAGCACGCTGGCCGCCTCGACACGCCCGCCGTGCGCGTCGACGAGATGGCGCACGATCGCGAGGCCGAGTCCCGTTCCTCCCTGCTCGCGGGAGCGACCCGAGTCCACGCGATAGAACCGCTCGAAGATGCGCGGTACGTGCTCGGGCGCGATGCCGACACCCGTATCGCGCACGTCCACCCAGACTCCCGTGTCGCCGAGGCGCGTCCGGAGGGTCACGGCGCCGTCGTGCGTGTAGCGTACGGCGTTCTCCACGAGGTTGCTCACCACCTGGCGAAACGCTGTCGGATCGGCTTGCACGATGGCGGCGCCGGGTGGCACGTCGGCGACGAGGCTCAGCCCCTTCGCGTCGGCGGTCGCGCGCACGGCCGCGAACACGTCCCGCACGCTTGCCGCCACGTCCACGTTGCCGACGTTGGGTCGCCATCCGCCGCTCTCGATGCGCGAAAGATCGAGCAGGTCGTCCACGATGCGCTGCATGCGCCACGCGTTGTCCCGAATGGTCTCCACGAACCGGCGACGCTGGTCGCTCGGGATGTTCTCGTCGAGTAATGTCTCGGCGAACCCGCTCACGGCGGTGAGCGGTGTCTTCAGCTCGTGACTGACGTTGGCCACGAAGTCGCGGCGGATGGTCTCCAGCTTCCGCAGCACGGTGAGGTCGAGCACCGTCACCACGGCCCCCGTCTGTGACAACGGTCGCGACGCCACGGCCACCGTTCGATCGTGCAAGGCGATCTCCTCGGGTGGCGTGGTGCGTCCCGACATCGCGTACTCCACCGCGGCTCGCAGGGCGGGGTCGCGCGGCAGGAGTTCGCGCGGAAAGGGCAGGGGCGCGGACGCGTTGAGCAGCATGCGCGCGCGCTGATTGATGCGCACCACCATGCCGCGCTCGTCGATCGCCAGGACGCCCTCCTCGAGGGACTCGAGCACCGCGGTCATGAGCTGATCGTCGGACTCGAGCGCCTCGAGACGGGTCGCGAGCTGTTCCGTCATGCGATGGACCGCCGTCGCCAGGTCGCCCACCTCACCTGGCGCGGAGAGCGCGGGGCGGCGGCTCAGGTCACCGCTGGCGATGGCACGGGCGACATCGCGAAGCTCCACGACCGGCTGCGAGATGCTGCGCGCGAAGATCGTCGAGAGCACCAGCACACCGATCAGCGCCACGAGGCCGCTCATGAGGACGTCGCGTTGGGCGCCGCGCACCACCGACTCGAGCGGCGAGGTCGCGATCGAGATCCGCACCACGCCCACGGGATGCCGCACCGCGACGTACAGCTCCTCGACGCCGGACGGGCTGCCCCGCCCACGCGCCATCCCGAGTCCGGTCGCGCGCGCCGCGATGACCTCCGCGCGCGCAGACTGCATGTCGAGTCGTCCGCGCGCCTCAGCGCCGAACTCCGAATCGCCAACGACGGTGCCGCTGGTATCGATGAGCGTCACCCCGTAGCCGAGCGCGGTCCCCGCCGCGGCGGCGAGCGAGTCGGCATTCACCTCGCGCGTCCAGCCGAGGGCGACGACGCGCGCCGCACGACCCAGCTCATCGAACTTCTCGGCAACCAGGCGGTCACGCAGCCGTCCCCCCGCGATGAGGACGACGGCGAAGACGAGGGTCGTGACGACGATGAGCGAGCCGAGGACGAGTCGGCGAGCGAGCGTCACGTGACGCGTGACTGCGGCGCGCGAAGGCGGTAGCCGAAGCCGCGCACCGTCTCGACGAGATCGCCGGCGATCCCGAGCTTGGCGCGCAGACGCTGGACGTGCATGTCGACCGTACGGGTCTGGATATCGGGAGCGGCATCCCACACCGTCTGCAGCAGATGCGCGCGCGCCTGCACGCGACCGCGTCGTTCGGCGAGTGTCAGCAGCAGCTTGAACTCGGTGGGGGTCAGCTCCACGGGCAGGCCACTCACGCGCACGACATGTGCTGCCGTATCGATCTCGAGCGGGCCGACGACGAGCGTGTCCGTCGCGTTCGTTGCGCCGGCACCGACGCGACGAAGAATCGCCGCGACGCGCAGCACCAGCTCCTGCGGACTGAACGGCTTGGTGAGGTAGTCGTCCGCGCCGAGCGACAGTCCGCGAATGCGATCCTGCTCATCGCGCCGCGCGGTGAGCATGAGGACGGCGATGTCGCGCGTTCCCTCTCCGGCTCGAAGCTGCTCCAGCACGTCGTACCCGGAGAGCCCCGGCAGCATGAGGTCCAGCACGACCAGCGCGGGGCGCTCGCGCCGCGCAGCGTCGAGCGCGTCGGCGCCAGAGGCAGCGGTGGACACGCGGTAGCCGCTCTTGGCCAGGTGGTAGGCCACCAACGCGACGATGTCCGCCTCGTCGTCCACCACGAGGACCCGCTCGCCGCTGGCCGGCGCCGTGCCGGTCAAGGCCTCGCCCCCTGTACGCTGCGCGCGATCTTGGCCACGATCATCTCGATCGCGACCGGATTGTGCCCGCCGCGCGGCACGATCACGTCCGCGTACCGCTTGCTCGGCTCGACGAATTCGAGGTGCATGGGCTGCACCGTCGCCAGGTACTGCTCGACGATCTCGGCCAGCGGACGGCCACGCTTCGCCATGTCGCGCCGAATGCGCCGGATGAGCCGGACGTCGGCGTCGGCATCGACGAACACCTTGATGTCGCAGAGATCTCGCACCCGGGCGTCGGTGAAGAGGAGGATGCCATCGATGACGACGACATCGGCGGGCGGGATGCGTTCGCATGTCTCGGCGCGTGCGTGCTCGACGAAGTCGTACACCGGCTTGTCGATCGCCTCGCCGCTCGCCAGCGCACCGAGGTGTCGGACGAGGTGCTCCCAGTCGAAGGCATTCGGATGATCCCAGTTGACGAGCTTGCGATCTTCGAGCGGGAGATGCCCATGGTCGAGGTAGTACGCATCCATGTCGATGAAGGCGACCGACACGTCGCCCAGTGCGGCGGCGACGTTACGCGCCACCGTACTCTTGCCCGATCCGGATCCGCCGGCGATTCCGATGATCAGCGGCTTCATGCGCGAAGGCCGATCGGCCGTCGATCGCGACTGCACGAAAAATGACGGTCGCCGCGAGCGGACTGTAGTGGGATCGCTGTCACGGTCCTGTATCGGGCGGGTGCACTCGAGCGAGGCGCGTTTGCCTGCTCAAGTGTGACCGGCGCGTGCCGAGGCGTCAACCGCGGCGCCGCTCGCCCGGCCCGCGGTGGCCCGCTAGGTTTTTCCCATGCGGAACCGAAATCATCACATCATGCTGGTCGTCCTCTCGCTCGCCGCCGCGTGCGCCTCCGGTGGCGCGGGAGGAACTGGCTCGGGCGGCGACACGTTCGATCTCGTCGTCGCGGGCACCACGGACGTACACGGCCGTCTGCGCGGGTGGAATTACGAGACCAACGCGCCCGACGCGTCGCGCGGACTCTCGCGAGCGGCGACGATCGTCGACTCCCTGCGACGCGCGGCGCCCGGCCGCGTGATTCTCCTCGACGCGGGTGACCTGCTGCAGGGCAACGCCCTCACGTATGTCGCGGGGAAGGTCGCACCCGCCGACGCGCCACACCCGGTGGTGAGCGCGATGAATGCGATGAAGTACGACGGCGCGGCGATCGGCAACCACGAATTCAATTACGGATTGCCGCTGCTGCAGCGCGCCATCAGCCAGTCGCGGTTTCCCTTCATGGCGGCTAATGCGCTGCGTCCCGACGGCCAGCCAGCCTTCGCCGCGTGGACGATGGTGCAGCGCGGCGAGGCCCGCATCGGCATCGTCGGCGCCACCACACCGGGCGCGATGGTCTGGGATCGGGACAACCTGACCGGCCGCATCGTGGTGAAGGACGTCATTCCAGAGGTGAAGGCGGCCGTTGCCGATGTGCGCGCCGCCGGGGCGACGATCGTGCTCGTGACCATTCACTCCGGTCTCGACGGGCCGTCCAGCTACGACACCGTCTCCACGGGCGTGCCGAGCGAGAACGTCACCGCACGGGTCGCGCACGAGGTACCGGGAGTCGACCTGATCCTCTACGGGCACTCGCACCGCGAAGTCGCCGACACGACGATCAACGGCGTGCTGCTCATGCAGCCGCGGAACTGGGCAGGCAGCGTCGCCGTCGCACATCTCGCCCTCGTGCGCGGCGCGACCGGTTGGCGCGTCGCGAACAAGCGCTCGACGGTCGTGCAGGCCGCCGGGCACGCCGAGGATCCCATCGTGCTTGCCGTCACGGACGCGGCGCATCGTGCCACGATCGCCTGGGTCACCGCGCCGATCGGGCGCACGCCGGTCGCCTGGCGCGCCGATTCGTCCCGCGTCGTGGATACGCCACTCATCGACTTCATTCTCGAAACGCAGCGGAAGGCGGCGGGCGCCGATCTCGCGTCCACGGCCGCGTTCTCGCTCGACGCGTCCCTCGACTCGGGCACCATCACTGCCGCGCGCTTGCAGGCCCTGTATCCCTACGACAACACGCTGCGCGCCGTGCGCATCAGCGGAGGCCAGCTCAAGGCATACCTCGAATACAGCGCGCGCTACTACCGACTCGCACCCGACGGCACCGTCGGCGTGGACCCCGACGTCCCGGGCTACAACTTCGACATCGTCGCAGGCGCGGATTACACGCTGGACGTGTCGCGTCCGATCGGGCAGCGCGTCACCCGGCTCGACTTCAAGGGACGCGCAGTCGCGCCCACCGACAGCTTCACGCTCGCGCTCAACAATTACCGCCAGACGGGGGGAGGCGGTTACTCCATGCTCGCCGGCGCGCCCGTCGTGTACGACAAGCAGGAAGAAATTCGGCAGCTCCTGCTGGATGAAGTGCGTCGGCGGGGAACGATCAACCCATGGACCTACTTCACGCGCAACTGGCGGATCGAGCCCGCGAGCGCGGTGGGGGACCTGTATCGACAGCTTCGGCGACGCGAGACACCGGAGGTGCGCACCAGCCAGGTCTCCCCGGCCGCCGCTCCAGGTGCCGCGATGTCCACCACTGCGTCGAGCGTGCGAGCGACCCGGCCGGTGCCGCGCCTGCGCGTCATCGCGACGCACGATTTCCACGGGGCGCTCGAGCCGCGCCCCGATGCCACCCGCCGATTGCGCGGCGGCGCGGCCCATCTGGCCGCCGGCATCGCGCGTGAACGGGCGGGTTGTGAGTCTCCCGCGTGCGAGACGCTGCTGCTCGACGGCGGAGACCAGTTCCAGGGGACGCCAGCGTCGAATCTCGCGTTCGGCCGTCCCGTCGTGGAGCTGTTCAACGCGATGGGATACGCGGCGGCGGCGGTCGGCAATCACGAGTTCGATTGGGGACAGGACACCCTGCGGGCGCGCATGCGCGACGCGAAATACGCGCTGCTCGCGGCCAACGTCCGCTATGCCGATGGTCGCGACGTTCCATGGATCCGGGACGACACGCTGATCACGCGTGGCGCGCTCAAGATCGGCGTGGTCGGCGTCGCGACGACGCTGACGCCCACGACGACGCGGGCATCGAACGTCGCCGACCTCCGCTTCATCGATCCGGTGCCGGTCGTCGACAGCCTCGCGCGCCGACTGCGCGCGCGCGGGGCCGATTATGTCGTCGTCGTCGCCCATGAGGGCGCGTTCTGCGATCGCGATGGCGTGACGAACTGCCGCGGTGAGATCGTCGAATTCGCCAACCGGCTTCGCGAGCCGGTCGATGCCATCGTCAGCGGGCACACGCATTCACTCGTCAGCACGGTCGTCAACGGCATCCCGATCGTGCAGTCGCGGTCCAGCGGCACGGCGTTCGGCGTCGTCGACCTGGGTCCCGACGGCAGCCGGCCCCGGGTGCGAGACGTGCTTCCCGAGACCATGGCGGCTGATCCCGCCGTCGCCGCGCTCGTGCAACGCGCCGTCGCCAGGGTTGCCCCCATCGTCGACCGTCGCGTCGCGACGATCGCCGACGACCTCGTGCGCGACGGTGACCAGTACTCGCGCGGCAATCTCATCGCCGATGCCATGCGCGCGGCGGGAGGCGGCGACGTGGCCGTCATGAACAACGGCGGCATACGTGCCACGCTGCGACGAGGCGTCGCGACGTACGGCGCGCTGTTCGAGGTGCAGCCGTTCGCGAACACGCTGTACCGGCTGACGGTGTCGGGCGCCGCGCTACGGACGTACATGGAGCGCCTCGTCGCCCGGCGACTCAACGTGCACGTCAGCGGCATCGTCGTCAGCTACGATTCCACCGCGGCGGTGGGCGGGCGAGTCCGCCGTATCCGCCTCGCCAATGGCGTCGACCTCCGAGCCGACGGCGAGTACACGCTGGTCCTCAACGATTTTCTCGCCACTGGCGGTGACGGTCTCGGCCTGTCGTCGGCAGCGCGACGGACCGAGGTCCTGCCGGTGGTGGACCTCGACGCGTTCGTGACCTACCTGCGCACTCGACCACAGCCGGTGCGCGCGCCCACCGACGCACGATTCGTCCTCACCGCTGAGGCTCGATGACGGACGCTGAGTGCCTGCGGGAGACGCTGCGGCGACTGCCCAAGGCCGAGCTGCATTGCCACCTCGACGGATCGCTCAGGCCGGAAACGATGCTGGAGCTGGCGCGTGAGAAAGGCGCCACCATGCCGGCATCCGATGCCGACGCCCTGAGAGAGTACATGACGGTCAGCGACGCGCGCAATCTCGAGGAATACCTCGAACGGTTCGCGGTCACCCTGTCCGTCATGCAGTCGGAGGCGTCGCTCGAGCGCGTGTCGTTCGAGCTGGCGGAAGATGCCGCTCGCGATGGCGTGCGGTATCTCGAAGTGCGATACGCGCCCGTGCTGAGCGTCCGTGAAGGGCTGTCGCTGGAGCAGGCGGTGGAGGCGCCGCTGCGTGGGCTGGCGCGCGCCGAGCGGGAGCACGGCGTGATCGGCCGCGTCATCATCACCGCGATCCGGAGCATGTCGCCCGGGGTGTCACAGGAGCTCGCCGAGCTCGCCGTGGCGTACCGCCACAAGGGCGTCGTGGGATTCGATCTGGCAGGAGGGGAGCGTGGACATCCCGCCCGCGCGCACGCGCATGCCTTCGCGTACGCGCGCAACCACGACCTCGCGTGCACCTGTCACGCCGGCGAGGGTGACGGGCCTGAGTCCGTGCGGCAGGCGGTGCACGTCTGTGGTGCGGATCGACTCGGACATGCCACCCGGCTCATCGAGGACGCATCGCTCACCGACTACTGCAACGATCACCGGATCGCGCTCGAGATCTGCCTCACGAGCAACGTGCAGACCCGCGTCGCCCGGTCGTATGCACTGCATCCCTTTCGTGAGTACTTCGATCGCGGGCTCAACGTGGTGCTGAACACGGACAATCGCCTCATGAGCGGCGTGACGCTCACGGATGAATACGTCCATGCCGCGCAGTCGCTCGACTTCAGCTTCGACGAGTTGGCGCGCGTCGCACTGAACGGATTCGAAAGCTGCTTCCTGCCCCACGCCGAGCGGCTGCAGCTGGTCGCCAGCGCGCAGTTGGAGATCGCGGCGCTCCGCGCGGCGGGAGCGTGAGCGCGCCGTCGCCCTACGGCTTCGCTTCGGCGCGCCTCGCCGCTTCCGCGATTCGCCAGCGCATCGGTACGGAGTTACCTGTCGCCGGTATCGTGCTCGGTTCGGGCCTTGGGGGTCTGGCGCAGCGCATTGTCGCCGCCGTCAGCATGCCGTTCGGAGACGTCCCCGGCTTTCCGACGGTCACCGTCGTCGGTCACGCGGGTCAGCTGATCGCCGGCACGCTGGCGGGCCGGCAGGTCATCGCCCTCGCCGGACGGTTCCACATGTACGAGGGACACGACGCGGCGCTCGCCGGTTTCAGCGTACGCGTGCTCCACGCACTCGGCGCACGCACCCTCTTCGTGTCGAACGCCGCCGGCGGCATACGGCGCACGTTCCGGGCGGGCGACCTGATGCTCATCCGGGATCAGCTGAACCTCACGGGCCGCAATCCGCTCGTCGGCGCGCTGGAACCGGGCGACGAGCGATTCCCCGACATGAGTGAGCCCTACGATAACGAGTACGCGCGACAACTGGGTGCGCATGCGCTGACGCTGGGTATTCCCCTGCAGGAGGGAGTGTACGGCGGTCTGCTCGGGCCGACGTACGAGACGCCCTCCGAGGTGCGAATGCTGGCCGCACTCGGCGCCGACGCCGTCGGCATGTCCACCGTTCCGGAAGTGATCGTCGCGCGAGCTTTGGCGATGCGCGTCGCCGGCATCAGCTGCATCACCAATCTCGCGGCAGGCATCTCGCCGCATCCGCTCTCGCACGCGGAGGTGCTCGAGACCACCACCCGCGTCGCGTCCCGGTTCGAGGCGCTCGTCGAACGGTTCGTCGAACGGCTCGCGTGAGCGATGCCTACATGTCGTTCGAGTAGGACAGGAACTTCGCCTGGCCGTGGAGCTGCACGATGGCACCGAACAGGCGGCGCGACACCGTGTCTCCCCCGGGCTCGACGTACCGGGTCGAACATCGGCTGTCGATCCGTGCCGCGCCGACGGAATCCGGCCTGGACGCACAGGTCAAACCGAGAAATCGCACGGGCTGTCCCCCCAGACGATCCATCGCGCGCGTGATGCCCTTCTCGCTATTGAGCTGGATCTGCGTCCAGATGAGCCCCACCGGTGTGCGGAAGGGTGGACGCGCGTACCGGCTGGCGGGATAGTAGAGATCGGCGAATTCGACATGATGGACGACGAGCGAGCGGATCATCGCCGTATCTCGTGTTGCGAGCGCCTGCACGAATGCCCGCGCGAGCGCGTCGCGGGACACCGCGCCGCCGGTCAGCATCGTTCGCACTGGGCCGCCGTTCGCCCGGAATCGCCGCATCTCTTCGGCTGGCGGCAGGATGCTGTCGATGATCGTGCGCGCCGGCGCCACGGTTCCTGGCGTCGTCGTCGATGGATCCGACGCGTCCCCGGGGAGGGCGCAGGCCAGCGACAGGCCGATGGTGCAGGTCAGGACGAGGTGTCGCATGGGAGGTGAGGACGAACGAGGGGCCGCCGCAGCGCGCCGGCCCCGCGTTCGCCGCTGTCCTGGAATCAGTTGCGCGTGTAGTTGGTCCAGCCGGCCCACCACTTCGTGGTAGCTGCCGGATCGGCTGCGCCCCGATACGCGGTGCCGGCGACGACGGCGCCACCCTTCGTCGCCATCGCACCCGTGAATGCGCCAGTCCCGCCGGCTCGCGGCGGGGGAGCGGGGGGCCGGCGCCCGGCGGGTTTCGGGGGGGGGGTGGGGGGCGGGGGCGGCGGCGGGGG
>JAJAYP010000240.1 GCA_026786185.1 Gemmatimonadaceae bacterium | reverse complement strand
CCCCCCCCCCCCCCCCCCCCCCCCCCGGGGGGCGGGGGGGGCCCCCCCCCCCCCGCGCCCCCCCCCCGCGCGGCCCCCCGGCCCCCCCGCGGCCCCGGGCCGCCGCGGGGCGCCGGGGCGCCCCCGCGGCGAGGGGGCAGCTGATCGATCGTGTCGAATCCGGGAGCGGCCACGTACACCGAGCCGCGCTTGCCGAGGGTCACCAGCAGGCACGAGACCCCTGCCGCGAGCGCCGTCGCCGCCAGGCTCATCGAGTCCGGTGCGACCGTGGCCAGCTCGTCCTCGTTCATCTGCAGGAAGTCGAAGCAGGCGCACCACTCCGCCACGTTCGGAATGGGACGCGGCGTGCGCAGCCCGTCCGGTTGCACCGCCATCGCCATCATGTGCAAGTCGCAGTGGATGGGGCCTGCGAACTGCTGCCGCACCAGTTGCGCCGTCTCGAGATCGAGTTCCCACCCGCTGAGAAAATTGATGTACAGCGCATCGAGCCGGGCGTCGTCGAGCAGCGGCTTCAGCGCCAGCCAACTCCAGGCCGGAATGCCGCCGGTCAGTACTTCGGTCCGTCGCTCGTCGTCGAAGTACCGCAACTCCACGCGATGGCAGGGAAAGGGCACCTCGACGAGAGCGGCATCGTTGGCGATGTGGCGGAGGGTGCGCAGGAACGCGCGCGCACGTGGTGCGAGATCGAATCCCACTTTCATGATAGGAACGATTTCCCAGTCGTCGGGAAGCGCGGCGTCCAGCCCGCTCAGGCTGTACGTGATGCCGCCCCACTCCTCCACCGGTATCGCGCGCGCATCGCGCCCGTGGATGACGTCCCAGACGAACGTGCCGATCACTCCGATGCGCTTCATGCGCGCCGGCTTCACATGCCGCCCAGATACTGCTGCTTGAAGCTCGCCACGGCACCGACGACACCGGCGCTCCCGGGCAGGGTCCCGGGAACGATCTTCACCGCGCGAACCGCCGGCCCGAATGCCCGCCGTCGCACCTCGGCTCGCAGCGGCACGAAGAGCGCATCGCCGGCGGCGGTGACACCGCCCGCGATGACGACGGTGTCGGGGTTGAAGATGTTGAGCAGGTTCGCCACGCCGGCGCCGAGGTATCGCGCCGTGTCGCGCACGATTTCGTTCGCCACCGAGTCGCCGGCCTTCGCCGCGTCGTAGACCGTCTGCGCCGTGATGTCCTCGAATCGTCCGTGAACCATCGCCGGAATGGACGACTCTCCCTCTTCGCGCACGAGCACCTCTCGCGCCCGCGTCGCGATGGCCGACGCCGACGCGTACGCCTCGAGGCATCCGTAGTTGCCGCACTTGCAGTGCCGGCCATTGAGGTCGATGGTCGTGTGCCCGATCTCGCCCGCCATATCCGACGCGCCGTGATAGAGCACGCCGTTCAGGATCAGGCCACCGCCGATGCCCGTGCCGATCGTCAGGCCGACGACGTTCCGGCCACCGCGCGCCGCCCCTTGCCACCACTCGCCGAACGTCGCGCAGTTCGCATCGTTGTCCAGCGTCGTCGGCAGCGACAGCCGATCATGCATGCGGTCGCGCAGGGGAAAGTTCTGCCAGCCGAGGTTCGGTGCGACGAGCACGATGCCCTTTTCGCGGTCGAGCGGGCCGGGAGCGCCCACGCCCACACCCACGAAGTCCGAACGTTCGACGCCTGTCTGCTGCATCGTATCGCGGATCACTTCCTCCACGAGCGTCACCATGCGGTCGGCCACGCCCTCGTCACCGAGCGACGCGTTCGTCGGGATGCTGCGGATGTTGAGGTGTCGCGTACCATCCACCGTCATCGCGCCCGCGACGATGTTCGTGCCCCCGAGATCGACGCCGATGATGAACTGCTGGTGCTCGTGACTGCTCATGCGACGACATCCCGGGAGAGGAGGAGCGCGCGTACCCGCTCCGCCACGAGATTCGGCGGAAGGTCGCGCATGCAGCGATGATGTCCCAGCGGGCAGCGATGCGGGCCGTGGCGGTCGCACGGGCGGCAGGGGAGGGCGTCGTGCCCCAACACGACCGAGCGCGGCGCCAGTGGCCCGAACCCGAAGTCTGGCACAGTGGGGCCGAAGATCGCCACCGTCGGTGTGCCCATCGCCGACGCCAGGTGCATGGGTGCGGAGTCGTTCGTGACGAGCACGCGGCACCGGCCGATCAGTTCCGCCGACGCCAGCAGCGAGAGCCGCCCGGTCGCGTCGACCGCTCCCGGCGCGGCGTCGCTGACGGCGGCGCCGAGTGGCGCATCGGTTTCGCTACCGACGATGACGATCTGCGCGACATCGGCGAGCGCGCGCGCCAGTTCAGGATAGAAGGGCCAGCGCTTCGTCCCCCAGATGCTGCCGGGTGCCAGCGCGACGAGCGCGTCGCCTCGCGACGTCCGCTCGCCGAGCAGCGCGTCCACCGCGACGCGTTCCGCCTGACCCGGCACGAGCGACGGCCGCAGCTCGTCCTCCGTCGGCGCTCGGCCGTTCGGGCGGGCGAGCATGAGCAATCGGGCGGCGTGGTGCAGATCGGCGCGATACTTCACGCGCTTCGTATAGAGGAGCCGTCCAGCCGACGTGTTGAACCCGATGCGGGACGGGATGCCGGCGAGGAGTGCCAGCGCCGCGCTGCGCCATGACCCTTGCGCGAGGATCGCGACGTCGTAGCGAGTGACCCGGAGCCGGCGAGCCAGCCTCCAGAGTCCGATCAGTCCCCGCTCCGCGTCGTGTTTGTCATACGGGATGACAGTGCGCACGGCGGGATGATTCACGAGCAATGCCGCGGCTGCCGGCGTGGGGACCACGTCGACCGCGCCGCGATTCGCGAGCTGCGACAGCAGCGGCGTCGTGAGGACGGCGTCCCCCAGGAACGACGTCTGGATGACGAGTGACGTGGACACGCGCCGCGCTCCTCAGTCGACCTGCAGGACCGCCAGAAACGCTTCCTGCGGAATCTCGACCGCTCCAACCTGCTTCATGCGCTTCTTCCCCTCCTTCTGCTTCTCGAGAAGCTTGCGCTTTCGGCTGATGTCACCGCCATAGCACTTTGCCAGCACGTCCTTGCGCACGGCCTTCACCGTCTGGCGCGCGATCACCTTCGTCCCGATCGCCGCCTGGATGACCACCTCGAACAGCTGGCGCGGAATCAGCTCCTTCAGCTTGTCGGCGATCTTGCGACCCCAGTCGTACGCCTTGGCCTCGTGGCAGATCACGCTGAACGCGTCGATCGGGTCGCCGTTGATCAACATGTCGAGCCGCACCAGGTCGCTCGCCCGGTACTCGAGCATCTCGTAGTCGAGCGACGCGTAGCCCCGGCTGATCGACTTGAGGCGGTCGAAGAAATCGAGGATGATCTCGCCCAGCGGAAACTCCCAGTCGAATTCGACCCGCTGCTGGTCCAGATACGTCATGTTCTTGTAGACCCCGCGGCGCTCGGTGCCGAGGGTCATGATGGGGCCGATGTAGTCGGCCGGCGCCATGATGCGCGCCTTCACGTATGGCTCCTCGATGCGCTCGATCACGGCGGTGTTCGGCATCAGCGCCGGATTCTCCACGAGCTCCATCGTGCCATCGGTCTTGTGCACGCGGTACTCCACGCTCGGCACCGTCTGCACCAGGTCCAGATCGAACTCGCGCGTGAGGCGCTCCTGCACGATCTCCATGTGCAGCAGGCCGAGAAAGCCGCAGCGGAATCCGAAGCCGAGCGCCGTGGATGTTTCGGGCTGATAGTTCAATGACGCGTCGTTGAGCTTCAGCTTCTCGAGCGCGTCCCGCAGCGTCTCGTATTGCTGCGTATCCGTCGGATACATGCCGGCGAACACGAACGACCGCACTTCCTGGTATCCAGGCAGGGCCTCGAGCGCCCGGTTGTTGGCGTCGAAGATCGTGTCGCCCGCGCGCGTCTCGCTCACCGACCGTACGCTGGCCACGACGTACCCGACTTCACCGGGCCCCAGCTGATCGGTCTCCACCTGGCGCAGCTGATTGTAGCCCACCTCATCGACTTCGTAGACGGATTCCGAGGCGCCGAATGTGATCTTCGTGCCCTTCTTCAACACGCCATCGACGACGCGTACGCTGGGGATGGCGCCGCGGTACTTGTCGTAGTACGAGTCGTAGATGAGCGCACGGAGTGGCGCGTCCGCGTCACCGACCGGCGCCGGCACCGTCGCCACCACTGCCTCGAGCAGTTCGCGAATGCCGATACCGGCCTTGGCGCTCACCCGTAGAATCTGGTCGGGATCGACACCGAGCAGGTCGGAGACTTCCTGCGCGCGCCGCTCCGGCTCCGCGCCCGGCAGGTCGATCTTGTTCAGGATGGGAATGATCTCGAGACCCGCGTCCATCGCGAGAAAGAGATTCGACAGCGTCTGCGCCTGGATGCCCTGCGACGCGTCCACGACGAGGATCGCTCCTTCGCATGCGGCGAGGGAGCGGGACACCTCGTAGGTGAAATCGACGTGGCCGGGCGTGTCGATCAGATTCAGCTCGTAATCCTGACCGTTCTGCGCACGGTACGTCATGCGCACGGCGTTGAGCTTGATCGTGATGCCGCGCTCACGCTCGAGGTCGAGCGTGTCCAGCACCTGCGCCTTCATCTCGCGCTTCTGCAGCATCCCCGTCTCCTCGATCAGACGGTCGGCCAGGGTGGACTTCCCGTGGTCGATGTGGGCGACGATGCAGAAGTTGCGGATATGGTCGAGCTTCACGGCGTGATGGCTGGGGACGCGGACGAGGTGCAGCCATCAAATA
Source organism: Gemmatimonadaceae bacterium (assembly GCA_026786185.1). Classification (GTDB taxonomy): domain Bacteria; phylum Gemmatimonadota; class Gemmatimonadetes; order Gemmatimonadales; family Gemmatimonadaceae; genus AG11. The sequence continues at coordinate 18,185 of JAJAYP010000240.1, read as the reverse complement.
TACTCCGCCGCGCTCCCCATCGCGGAGCGGCCATGCCCGGAGTCGCTGCATGGCCGCCGTGCGTCACGAAATCACGACACCGCGACGATCAGCCGAGCGGAGGCGGAATCACCGGTGTGGGCTCGCGCTGTACGGGCTCGGCCCGCACGGGTTCCGATCGCACGGGTTCCGATCGCAGAGGCTCCGACCGCGCCGGCTCACGCTGCACCGGCGCGCTTCGCATAACGTCCTGATCGCCGCTGGGCGGTGCGAGTGGTCGCGTCGACTGCTCCTCACCATGCGGCCTCCGTCGCATCGACATGTCGTCGCGCTCGGGCGACGCAGGCTCCCGATCGAGCGGGCGAACGCCAGGGGCGGGCATCTGCTCCGGACGACGGAATCGCACGCCGGCCGCGACGATCGGGCGATCATGCACGCCAGCCTGCATGTCGGATGGCTCCAAACCTCGAGTCAGCGCTGGTGGGGCGGTGGGGTTGCGTGGAACGCCACCCGCTTGCGGTGGGCGCATCTGCTTCACCGTGCTGTCGCGCCGAGCCGTATCGCGCGGCGTCAACCCTGTCGGACCCACCGTCACATCGTAATACGAGACGTCGCCACACGATCCGCTACTGGCATAGCGAGCGATGCGGACTCCATTTCGAACGTACACACCCACCAGTCGCGTCGGCGACGCGCTCGCGTACGTACCAAAGCTGTCGAACCCGTAGCCGTACCCGCACGCATTGAAGCCGCGTGACGCGAGGGTGCCGTAGCCGTTCAGCACGCGACTGCCGCCGAACGTCGAATAGTCGACGTTGTAGTCCTGGCCCGTGAGCACCATCGCCCCCCCGAGCGCGTGTGCCGCCCCCGCGAGCGACTGATCGTACACCAGGCGCTGGAGTGACTGTTCGTCCCACTCCCCAGCCTCGTCGAGCACGCGATCGAGCTGCAGCGGACGATCCGACGCGACGGCGAGCATCACGCCGACTCCGACGATGGGGGAGATTCGCTGCGTCGCGTTGATCTCGTCGAAGCGGGACGCCGGGCGCGCGAGGCCGAATCCGGCAAAGAAGCTCGGGAGCCGGTGCACGGTCCGCTGCGCCGCGAATCCGCTCTGCTCCGGAGACTCGGGATACAGCACGCGCACGCGCCGATCCTGGTCTACCGCGACGACGAGCACATACGCGTCGGCGGACAGATGAAACGCGGCATTGACGTATTGCGAGGTCGCGAGCGTCGCCGACGGGATCACGAGGCGGATCCGTGGCGCCGCCACCACTTCGTCCGGTTTCAGCGATCGCACCAGGTCGATCGAGTCACGGAGCCGCGCATACGCCTCGCCCGCATTCTCGTACCGCGCGGAAGGCACGCGCGGCACCGACGCACATCCCCCCATCACGACGAGCACCACCGCTCGCCGACTCACCCAGCCAAGGCCGCGAGGCATCACGACAGAACTCCGCAAAGGTTGTATACAACTTGGGACACAAGACGCCGGATGGCAAGTGGCAGGTATCGCCGCGTCATCGCGTTCGCCCGTTACCTTACCGTCGACATGGAGTCCCATGCCCTCCGCGCCGACCTTCACGACCCGGCGGCGCTGGCGAACCTCGGTCATATCGAGGTCGCGGCCCGCTGGATCGTCGATGGATTCCTCAGCGGACTCCACCGGTCACCTCGCAAGGGGTTCTCGGTGGAGTTCGCTGATTATCGGCCGTATCAGCCGGGCGACGACCTCCGTTACGTGGATTGGAAGATCGCCGCGCGTGCTGACCGGTGGGTGGTCAAGCAGTACGAGGAAGAGACGAACCTCCGTGCCACGCTCGTGCTGGACGTGAGCCGCTCGATGGAATGGCGCGGCGCTCCCGCGGCGCAGCGGCTCACGAAACTCGCGTACGCAGAGCAGCTCGTCGCGGCGCTCGCGCTCCTCCTGCTGCGCCAGCGCGACGCCGTCGGCCTGATCCGCTTCGACGACGCGGTGCGCACCAGCATTCCTCCGCGTGCGCGAACCACGCAGTGGCGCCGGCTCGTCGGCGCTCTCACCGAACGCGCGGGCGGGCGAGCGTCCGATCTCGCCACGGCGCTGGGACAGGCCGCCCGCCTCGTCACGCGGCGAGGCATGGTGCTGCTGGTCAGCGATCTCCTCGTCGACGTGGATGCCGTGCTGCCCGCACTGCGCGGCCTTCGCGCCGCCGGCCACGACATCACGGTCTTTCACGTGATGGACCCCGCCGAGCGACACTTCCGTCTCACGACCGAAGCACAGTACGAGGATCCGGAAACGCAGCTCGCCGTGCCTGCGGCGGGAGCGGACGTGCGAGCGGCATACGACGCCACCGTCGATACGGTCGTTCGGGAGTGGCGCGACGCGCTCGGTGCGCTGGGCGCCGGCTACGAGCTGGTCCTCACCGACCAGGCCTATGCCATCCCGCTCCGACGTGCGTTCGACCTGCGCCAGCGGAGGCCATGAGTTTTCTCGCGCCGCTGTTCCTGCTGCTCGCCGGCGCTGCGGCCGTGCCGCTGCTGCTGCATCTCCTGCGACGGAACGTCACGACGCGCGTGGAGTTTCCGGCTGCCCGATATCTGCAGCGCGCCGAGCAGGAGCACAGTCGATCCCTGCGGTTGCGCAACCTCCTCCTCATGCTGCTCCGCGTGCTCCTCGTGCTTGCGCTGGCGCTCGCCGCCGCGCAGCCGTTCGTTGCGGGCCTCGGCACAGGACATGGCGCGACGGCTCTGGCGGTCGTGCTCGACAACTCGCTCTCCACCACCGCGGTCGACGACGGTGTCCCACTCTTCGACCGCCTGCGCCGCGCAGCTCGGGCGATGCTGCTCGCCGCCGCGCCGGGCGATCGCCTGTGGCTCGTGACGGCCGACGGCCGGCTCCGATCGGGAACACGCCAGGCGCTGCTCGCCGAGGTGGACGCGCTCGCGCCGCTCGCTGGTGGGGGCGACTTGCCGCTGGCACTTCGCCGCGCCACCGCGGCCGTGCAGTCGGCGGCGCTGCCGGCGCGCGTCGTCGCCATCGCGTCCGATGGACAGCGTACCTCGTGGGCGGGCGCCGTGCGCACCGGCGTGTCCACCACCGTCTACGGGCCCGGCTCATCGCCCCCGGCGAATCGGTTCGTCTCGACCGCAGTCGCGGAGCCGTCGCGATGGACGCCGCGCGGCACCCTGCACGCGCGCGTCACCACGCCCGATTCCACGGGGTACCGCATCGTGCTCGGCGATCGGACGATCGCACGTGGTGCCGTCGGCCGCGATGATGCCATCGAGCTGCGCGTCGCACCGTTCGAACGCGGATGGCAGGCGGGCCGCGTGGAGATCGAGCCCGACGCGTTCCCGGCAGACGACGTACGGCATTTCGCGGTATGGATCGGCCCGGCGCCCTCCGTGTCGAGCATGCCGTCGGCAGGGCCGTTCGCCGCCACGGGGCTCAGTGTCCTCGTGGCGGATGGACGAGTGGGCGCCGGTTCCGCGATTCGAATCGCGTCGGCCGATGCGGCCGGTTCGCTTCCCGCGCTCATCGTGCCGCCCATCGACGCGGTACGGATGGGCGCGGCGAATCGGGAGTTGGCGCGGCTCGGCATCGGCTGGCGTTACGGGCGGGTGGATCGCGCAGGCGCGACGGTGAAGGGCGCGCGACTGGATGGCGTGCGGGTGACCGAGCGATACCGCCTCATTCGCGAAGGCACCTCGGCCGACGATACGCTGGCCACGGCAGGCGGTGCGCCATGGATCGTCTCCGGCGCGGGATATGTGCTCGTGGGCTCGCGGCTCGATCCGTCGTCCACCGATCTTCCAGTGCGCGCTGCATTCATTCCGTGGCTCGCCGACGTGCTCTCGCTACGACTGGGCGCCCCTCCGGGTGAGGGTGGTGCACCGATCGTCGCGGCACCCGGCGCGCCAATCACTCTGCCCACTGGCATCGATGCGTTCGAAAATGCATCGGGCGTGCGGCGAGGCGTCGACGACGGCCGAGCGCTCGCGCCAGCCGAACGTGGGGTGTGGTTCATGCTGCGACGCGGCCGTCGCGTCGGCGCGGTGGTGGTCGACAGTCCGGCGGACGAATCGGTGCTCGAGCGCTGGAGCGCCGAGGCGCTCGCCTCGCGACTCGCGGGAGGTGACGGGCGCGCCACGACGTCGCCGGATCGCTGGATCCGGGACACGTACGCCGCCGGGACGCGCCGGCCTGCCGTGACGCCATTGCTCGCACTCGCGCTCCTGCTCATCGCGGCCGAAGCGGCCGCTGTTCGATCCTCCCGTTCTTCTACCGTCGCCTAGTGTCGCTCCCCAGCCTGCTCGATGCGATCGAACGCCTGCCGGCATTCGTTCGCCTGCTCAATACGCTGCCCGCTCCGCGCGCGTCGGTTCGTATCACGGGTCTGCCGGGATCGGCCGACGCCACCGTCGTCGCCGCACTCGCGCGCCGGTTGCCGACGCGGTTTCTCGTCGTCGCGGCCGACGGCGTACCGCAGGCGGAGCGATTGCTGGCCGACCTGCACACGCTGCTCGACGAAACACCGGTCGCGCTGTATCCACCGCGCGAAGGATTCGGCGAGATGGAGCCTCATGTCGAGATCGCGGGGGAGCGGGTGGAAACGCTCGAGCGACTGAGCCGCGGCGAGATTCGCGTGCTGCTCACGACGCCGCGCGCGCTGCTCGAGCGAACCCGCTTGCCGGGGGCGCTGGCCGAGCTTCGCATCGAGCTGCGCAAGGGCGACGTGCGCCGTCCGCGCGAACTCGCCGAGCATCTGGAGCGCATCGGATTCGAGCGCGTTCCCATGGTGGAGGACGTCGCGCAGTTCAGCCTGCGCGGCGGGATCTTCGACGTGTACTCGTTCGGGATGACCGATCCGGTGCGGATGGAATTCTGGGGCGACGACGTCACCGACCTGCGCCACTTCGACCTCTCGTCGCAGCGGTCGACGCGCGCGGTGGATTTCGCCGTCGTCCTGCCCGTGGACGGACAGGTACACGCCGAGCTCGCACCGGGCGAGCGGCTGTCCGTCTCCGCGCTCTTTCCACCGGACACGCTGGTCCTCTATCCGGCAGGCTCGCACCTGCTCCCCGAGCTCAAGCGCACCTGGGACGAAGCGGAGCATCACCTCGAGCTCGCGCGACGGCGCGGCGAGAACGCAGATGCGCGCGAGGAACTGTTCGACTCGCCGGACCGGACCGCGGCCACGCTGGCCACGTTCGGCACCATGCGGGTGGTGGACCCCACGGCGGAGGAGAGCGAGATCGCTTTTCCCCTTCGCGCGCCGGAGCCGATCGATCGCGACATCCGCAGGCTGCGAAAGCTCGTGCGCGACGGCATGCCCACGATCGTGTTGTGCGACAACGACGGGCAGGCCGAGCGGCTCGACGAGCTGCTGAACGAGGACGCGTGGGAGCCGTCGCCGGCCGCGCTCACGGTCGGCGCGCTCGGTGGAGGGTTCGTCGTGCCGCCGGGCGACCGGGAACGCGGACTTCGCGTCCTCACCGACCACGAGATCTTCCGCCGTGAACGCCGCGTGCGGCGCGCGCGCCGGTACGTCAGCGGCGGCGTGGATTCGCTGGCCCTCAAGCTGGGCGACTACGTCGTGCACCTCGAGCACGGGGTCGGCATCTATCGCGGCATCGAGACCATCTTCGTCGGACAGAGTACGATCGAGGTGGCGGTCGTCGAATACGAGGGGGGCGATCGCCTCAACGTGCCGTTGTACCGGATCGACCAGCTCGAACGGTATCGCAGCTCCGACGACGTGAACGATGACGCGCCGCCGCCGCGCCTGCACAAGCTCGGCGGCAAGCGATGGGCTGCACAGCGCGACCGCACGCGCGCGGCCATCCAGGAGATGACGCTCGAGCTGCTGGAGCTCTACGCGCGCCGGAAGGTCGCGTCGCGACCGGCGCACGTCCCCGACACGGCCTGGCAGCGCCAGCTCGAAAGCAGCTTCCTGTTCGAGGATACGCCGGACCAGCGGAAGGCGACCGCCGACGTGAAGCAGGACATGGAAAGCACGCGGCCGATGGACCGCCTGCTCGTCGGCGACGTGGGGTACGGGAAGACCGAGATCGCCGTGCGCGCCGCGTTCAAGGCCGTGCAGAGCGGAAAGCAGGTCGCTGTGCTCGTGCCCACGACGATTCTCGCCGACCAGCATGCACGGACCTTCGGCGAGCGGCTGGCGGATTTCCCAGTGCGGATCGCCGTCATGAGTCGCTTTCAGAGTACGAAAGAGCAGGCGGACACCCTCGTCGCGCTCGCCGAACAGAAGGTCGACATCGTCATCGGCACCCATCGCCTGCTCAGTCCCGACGTGAAATTCGCCGATCTCGGCATCATCATCGTCGACGAGGAGCATCGGTTCGGCGTGAAGCACAAGGAGCGGCTCAAGCAACTCAAGCTCGACACGGATGTCCTGACGCTCACGGCCACGCCCATCCCGCGCACGCTGCATCTGTCGCTCGCCGGCCTGCGCGACATGACGCTGATGCAGACGCCGCCGCGCGATCGATCGCCCGTGCTGACGTTCGTGGAGCCGATGGAGGACGACGGGCTGATCGACGAGGGCATCTCGCGCGAGCTGGATCGCGGCGGCCAGGTCTTCTTCGTACATAACCGGATCGAAACGATCGTCGCCAACGCCGATCGCATCCGCAGGATCGCGCCGCGGGCGCGGGTCGCCGTGGCGCACGGGCAGATGAAGGAGCGCGATCTCGAGGACGTCATGCACCGGTTCGTGAGCGGCGAGGTGGACGTGCTCGTCTCGACGCTCATCGTGGAGAGCGGGCTCGACGTGCCGAACGCGAACACGATGTTCGTCAATCGCGCCGATCATCTCGGGCTCGCGCAGCTCTACCAGTTGCGCGGCCGGGTCGGTCGATCGCACCGGCGCGCCTACTGCTATCTGCTCGTCCGCGACGGCGTCGACCCCGAGGCGGAGCGCCGACTGCAGGTGCTGGAGCACCATACGGAACTCGGCGCCGGCTACACGATCGCGCTCAAGGACATGGAGATGCGCGGCGCCGGGAACCTGCTCGGCGCGGAGCAATCGGGCTACGTACACGCCGTCGGGTTCGACCTGTATCTCCGGATGCTCGACGAGACGGTGCAACGCCTGATGCGCGGTGACGCGGCGCCGAGGGCGCAGCCTGCCGACGTGTCGATGGATCTCCCCTCGTATCTGCCGGATGAGTACATGGCATCCCCGGATGCCAAGCTCGATGTCTACAAGCGACTGGCGCGATTCGACCGGGCGGAGGACGTCGAGGCGCTCCGCGCGGAACTCCGCGATCGATTCGGTGCGCTGCCGGCACCGGCGGACGCGATGCTGTCGGCCGCGCTGCTGCGCATCGTCGGTGGGCAGTTGGGGATCGAGGGTATCCTGGTGCGCGGCGAGGAAGCCCGTATTACCTTTCGGGATTCTGCGATCCCACGCATGAAAGGGCTGTCCGCGGCGTTTCACGAAGTTCAGTTCCAGGCCGAAGTTCGTCGCGCGCACCCGTTGTCGCTCAAGCTCACCCGACTGGGCGGCGCCACGCTCCTCGATGGGCTCGTGCGCGCGCTTCGTGCCGTCGTCTGACGCCGTTCCTCCACTCCTGCATCTCGCGCCGATATCATGAATCGTTCTTCGCTCCTCGCCCTCGCGCTGTGCGCCACGTCCGTCTCCGCCTGCGGCGGACTGAAAGACGCGCTCACGGCTCATGTGGATGTCGTGGCTCGCGCCGGCTCGCAGGAGCTGTCGGTCAACCGGTTGAGCGACCTGCTGGGCAAGGCCAAGCTCCAGGTGCCGATCAACACGGAAGTGGCCACGCTCGTCGCGCGCGATCTCTGGGTTCCCTACCAGCTCCTCGGGCTGGCCGCGGCACGAGGCGATTCGCTGGGTGACCCCAAGGCGATCGAGTCGGCCGCATCGGGCATGATCGAGAATGCGAAGCTGGGCCGGTTCATGGAGTCGGTTGCCGCGAAGTTTCCGCTCGATTCCGGGACCGAAGCGTCGTACCTGGCGGCGCGTGGCGGCCTCTATTCGGCCAGGCACATCCTGCTCCTGGTGCCGGAGAACTCGAGCCCGGTGGTGCGCGACTCCATCCGTCGCCGGATCGCCGGCATCCGGACGCAGGTCACGGCGGCGAACTTCGCCGACATGGCGCGCAAGAACAGCCAGGACAACTCCGCGCAGAAGGGCGGGGACCTCGGTGTATTTCCGCGTGGCATGATGGTGAAGCCGTTCGGCGACGCCGTCTCTGCGCTGAAGCCGGGCGAGATCTCTCCGGTGGTCGAGACGCAGTACGGCTACCACATCGTGCAGCGCAACAGCTGGGACGATGCGAAAGCGCAGTTCGCGGCGCAGGCGCAGGGCCGCGGCCGGCAGGTGGCGGAAAGTACGTACGTCGCCCAGGCGCAGATCGAGGCGAAGGTGAAGCTGGCGAGCGACGCGGCCGCGACGGCGAAGTCCGTGGCGAAGGACCCGATGGCGCATCGCAACGACAAGACGTCCGTTGCGACGTACACGGGAGGCAAGCTCACGGCCAGTCACCTTGCGATGGTGCTGCTCGCCGCGCCGCGGAGTGGACAGCTCACGCAGCAGATCCAGCAGGCGCCCGATTCCCTCGTGAATCAGTACGTGACGAACATGGCGCAGCGCGAAGTGCTCTTGCGTCGCGCCGATAGCGCGAAGGTCGGCCTCTCGCCGGAGGAGCTCACCAATCTCCGTCGCGATTTCAGCCAGGCCGTCGCGATGAGCTGGACGCAGTTGGGCATCGATCCGAAGTCGCTCGCCGACAGCGCCAAGTCGCCGTCCGAGCGGGAGCGGGTGGCGGCCGCTCGCATCGAGGCGTTTCTCGATCGCGTCATGTCCGGACAGGCGCAGCCCGTCCCCGTGCCGGCGCCCCTGCAGATCATCCTGATGGACAAGTATGACGCGAAGGTCAACGCCGCCGGCGTCGAGCGGGCCGTCGAGCGGGCCGCGAAGCTGCGGGCGGGCGCTGATTGGTCACGGGCTGCGCAGCAGCCGCCGTCGGCGGTACCCCTGCCAGGCGCTCCCGGTGCGGGTGCGACGCCCGGCGCCGCACCGAGCCCATCGCGAGGAGCCGTGCCGCTTCCGGGACAGCCAGCGCCGCCGCGGCCGTAATCACGGGCGGTCGATCCGCCCATCACCCAGCGGCCCGGACCTTCAAAGCCGGGCCGCGTGTAGTTCAAGGATATGCGCCTCTCATTCCATCTCGTCGCCGCGGTCCTCCTGGCCGCCGCCCCCGCCGCCGCGCAGCAGACGCCACCGGTCGCCCCGGCCGCGAAGCTCGCGACATCGACCCAGCCCATTCCGCTCGACCGCGTCGTCGCGATCGTGGGTGACGTGGTGATCACGCAGTCGGGGCTGCAGGAGAAGCTGATCCAGAAGCGTCAGGAAGGCGTCGTGTTCCCGACGGATAGCGTGGCCCTGAAGCCGTTCGTGCTCGGGATCGTGAACGAGCTGATCGACGAGGAGCTGCTGCTGCAGAAGGGAAAGGAACTGAAGATCGAAGTACCCGACGCCGACGTGAACAACACGGTGGACAAGCAGGTGAAGGACATCCGTGCGCGCTTCAGCAGCGATGCCGAGTACCGGACCGAATTGCAGAAGGCCGGACTGGGTACGCCGGATGAGTTCCGCCGCTTCCGGTCCGAGGAAGTGCGGCGTGCGGAGACGATCACGCGCACGGTCCGCAAGCTGCGCGAGGACGGCAAGATCGTGCAGGCGAACGTGACGGACGAGGAAGTGCAGGAGGCGTACGATCGCAACCGGGCCACCCTGCCGAAGCGTGAGCCGAGCGTCGGCTGGCGGCAGATCATCATCGCGCCCAAACCGAGCGTCGCGGCGAGGGAGCGTGCGAAGGCGAAGGCGGACTCGCTGCTGGTGGAGATCAAGACCGGCGGCGATTTCGAGACACTCGCGAAGCGTGAGTCCATGGATCCGGGCTCGAAGGACAATGGCGGAGATCTCGGCTGGAATCGCCGTGGCCGGATGGTGGCGGAGTTCGATCGCTGGATGTTCGCGCTGCCGCCGGGCCAGTTGAGCCCTGTGGTCGAGACGCCGTTCGGCTATCACCTCATCCGTGTCGATCGCGTCCAGGCGGGAGAGGTGAAGGCGCGACACATCCTCATCGCACCGCGCATCGACTCGGCCGACGTCGCACGGGCGAGCGCCTCCGCCGACAGCGTCGCCGCTGCGTGGAAGGCGGGCGCCTCCTTCGACTCGCTCGCGAAGAAGTTCCACGATTTCGCCAGCGCGGAGGAGACGACGTTACTGACGCCCTTTCCGCGCGCCAAGCTGCCGGAGCCGTACCAGCAGGCGTTCGCTGACAAGAAGCCGAAGGATTTCGTCGTCTTCAGGATCGCGGGCAACACGACGGTGCCCGGAAAGTTCGTCGTCGCGCAACTCGCGTCGGTCGAGGAAGGCGGCGAACTGACGCTGGCGGAAGTGAAGGAACGCTTTCGCTCGCGGCTGGCGGAGGAGGGTGGGGTGAAGCGACTGATGGACACGCTGCGGAAAGGCACCTACGTCGCCGTGCGTGAGGATGCCATCACGCTCATCCCGCAATCCGCGGCCCTGCAGAAATGATCGGCGCGTGTCGCCGGTAGCATGACGCGTCCGCGACTCGCGGTCACCGTCGGCGATCCGCGCGGCATCGGTCCGGAGATCGTGCGTGCCGCGCGGGCCGATGCACGGGTACGCGCTGCGGCCGACTTGTTCGTCATCGGACCCGCAGGAGTCACGGGCGTCGAGGAGCCGGACGACGTGGTGGGTGCGTGGGACGCGTCGCTGCAGTCGGCGGCGCTCGCCGGGCGGTGTGCCGGGCTCGCGGTGGATCGCGCGATCGAGCTGGCCAGGGCAGGGACCGTGGAGGGCATCGTCACGGCGCCGATCGACAAGCACGCACTGTTCGCCGGGGGATTCGACTTTCCCGGGCATACCGAGATGCTGGCGAACCGCACCGGGCGGGACGTCGCCATGATGCTCGCAGCCACCCGTCCCAGTGCGGGCGCGCCGAACCTGCTGCGTGTCGTGCTCGCGACGACGCATGTGGCCCTCCGCGCCGTGCCGCGCTTGCTCACCCCGGCGGCCATCGCGACGGCGGCGCGTGTGACGCGCGCCGGGCTCCGCGACTGGTTCGGCATCGAGACGCCCCGCATCGCACTGTGCGCGCTCAATCCGCATGCTGGCGACGGCGGCCGGTTCGGACGTGAGGACGACGAGGTGCTCGCACCCGCCGCGCGCGCGGCGGGACTCATCGGGCCACTCCCCGCCGATACGGTGTTCGTGCGCGCCATGCGCGGCGCGTTCGATGCGGTGATCGCCCCGTATCACGATGTCGGCATGACCGCCATCAAGGTCGCCGCCTTCGGGTCGGCGGTGAACGTCACGCTGGGTCTGCCCTTTCCGCGTACGTCGCCCGATCACGGCACCGCGCTGGACATCGCCGGCCAGGGTATTGCCGATTCGTCGAGCATGATCGAAGCGGTCCTGCTCTGCGCCGACATCGCGGTCCGCTCACGCGGTCAGCGCTGATGCCGTCGCCGGCGCGCGGTGGCGCGGCGTGTCAGTGGAGCGAACGCTGTCGGGGGCGGCGGTCGCCGACCGAGTGCAGATCCACGGCGAGCGACTCCACCCGCCGGCCAGTCATCGCCATCACGGTGAAGACCGCGTGGCTCGCCGTCACACGGTCGCCAGCGATCGGCAGCCGCCCGAGCGCGCCGAACACGTAGCCGCCGATCGTCGTGTACTCGTCGTCGGGCACCTCGAGGCCGAATCGCTCGTTCAGCTCGTGCAGGTTGAGTGATCCGTTCACGAGCACGTCGGCGCCGGGCACGGACACATCCACCACCTCCGACTCGTCGTACTCGTCGAGGATCTCGCCGACGATCTCCTCCAGCAGATCCTCCATCGTCACGAGCCCCGCGGTGCCACCGTACTCGTCGAGCACCACGGCCATGTGCTCCTTCAGCCGCTTGAAGTCGGCGAGTACCTCTTCCACCTCGCGTGACCCGGGCACGACGTGCACCGGCCGCATGACGCGAGACATGGTGAAGTCGAGCGGCCGTTCCCGCAGCAGCGGAATGAAGTCCTTGGCCAGCACGAGCCCGACGATGTTGTCGATCGACTCTTCGAACACGGGATAGCGCGAGCGCCGGGTCTCCACGACGAGTGCGACGGCTTCGTCGAGTGTGGCGTCGATGTCCAGTGCGTCGATTGCCGTGCGCGGCGTCATCACCTCGCGGGCATTCTTCTCGGAGAACTCGAAGACACCCTCGATGAGCGCCGCGTCCTGCCGCTCGAGGACGCCCACTTCCTGGCTCTGCTCCACGAGAATGCGAAGCTCGTCAGCGGAGTGCACGTTCTCCTCGGCGCTCACCGGCGTCTGCCGGAACGCGCGCAGCACGCCCTCGGCGGACTTGTTGAGCAGCCAGGTGATTGGGGTGGTGATCCACGCGAAGACCATGAGCGGCGGCACGAGCCAGCGCGAGACTTCCTCGGGATGGTTGAGCGCGGCGCTTCGCGGGGCGAGCTCGCCGAAGACGACGTGGCCATACGTGACGACCGCCATCGCGCACACCGTGCCGACGGTGGCGGCACTGATACGGAGCGGCAGCGACAGGGCGGCGTACGATTGTGCGAAGCTGTGCGCGAGCGTCTCCTCCGCCAGCACCCCGATGCCGATGCTCGCGAGCGTGATGCCGAACTGGCTCGCCGAGAGGAGCCGCGCCATGCTGGCCGTGGCCTTCAATACGAGGCGTGCCTTCGCATCGCCGGCGCGTGCCATCGCTTCCAGCCTGGATCGGCGCGAGCGCACCACCGAGAATTCCGCGGCCACGAAGAAGCCGTTGGCGGCGAGTAGTCCGATCAGGGCGAGGATGCGTGCGAACACGGGCGGAACGTAATCCGGCGCGGACGCCCAAGCCACTATTTCGCAACAGCTTGACCTTCGCCCGTCATCCTCCGACACTGTTGTCCATGAGCGATGCGACGAGCGAATATCGAATCGAGAAGCTCCGACGGGCCGTCGAGCTCACGCTCGCCAATGGTCAACGCCTCGCGGGCGACGTCTTCGTTCAGTCCACGGCGCGGTTTCGCCCTGGTCCGGCCGACCCGCTGGATCTGTTGAACGATGACGAATCGTTCCTCCCGCTCGTCATTGGTTCGGGAGACGCGTTCCTCGTGCAGAAGGCGCAGATCGCCGTCGTGGGGACGCGTCTCCCCGAAGGCGATGACGCCGTGGATCGCGCCCTCGTCGGAATGAATGTGGAACTGACGCTCATCGACGGCAGCGCGCACGTCGGTTCGCTCTTTCTCGAGGTCCGCGCCACCCGCCAGCGTCTCGTCGATGTCCTGAACGACCTGTCGTCACCGTTTCTCGCCCTGTTCACCGCCGATCAGCTTCGACTGGTGAACCGACGTCATATCGCGTACGCCCGCCCCGTGACCTGAGTTCATGCCCCAGCTCGATCGCCTGCTGTCCGTCATGGTGAGTCAGCGCGCCACCGCCCTTTCGCTGCACGAGAACGAGCTTGCCGCGCTCGAGATCGCGGGCGCACCACGGCCGATGACGAAGACGCCGCTCACGAGCCAGCAGGTCGTGGCGCTGCTGCGAGAGATCGCACCAGCCGAAGCGGCCGCGTCGCTCGATGCTGGCAAGCCCACGCAGTTCGACTACGTATCCGAGGATGGCGCGTTCTGCGTGGACGCGGCGCGGGACGGCACCCGCTGGCGTGCGCGCGTCACGCTCGACGAGCGGCGCGAGCGGCAGCGGCTCAATGGTCATCCTCGCCCCGACATCCCCGAGTACGCGGCACCGGCTCCCGCCGCCGAATCCGTGCCGATGGCCACGCCACCCTCGGATACCGTCGTACCGACGCCACCCAGCAAGGTGGACATCGACTCCATCATCGCGTTCGCGGGCAGCGAGGATGCGCGCGCGACGCTGGACGCTCTGCTCCGCACCATGGTGGAGCGCAACGCGTCCGATCTGCACCTGCGGTGCGGGGAGCCGCCGATCGTACGGCTGCACGGCGAGATGACGCGCCTCGAGGGCCGCGCGCTCGAACCCGCCGAACTGGAGGCGATGATCCGCTCGGTGATGCCCGAACGCAATCGACGTGAGTACGCCGAGTCCAACGACACCGACTATGCGTATGAGCTGCCGGGTGTCGCCCGTTTCCGCGCCAACGCGCTCAAGGATCGAAAGGGGCCGGCCGCCGTCTTCCGTCAGATCCCCGCCACCGTGGTGACGGTCGAGCAGATGGGAATCACGGCCGAGGTGCAGAAGCTCTGTCAGCTCAACAAGGGGCTCGTGCTCGTCACCGGCCCCACGGGATCGGGAAAATCGACGACGCTGTGCTCGCTGATCGATCTGGTGAACCGGTCGCGCAGCGATCACGTGCTCACGATCGAGGATCCCATCGAGTTCGTGCACCCGAGCAAGAAGTGCGTGATCACCCAGCGGCAGGTCGGTGTGCACACGGGATCGTTCAAGAGTGCGCTGCGCGCTGCGCTGCGCGAGGACCCCGACATCATCCTCGTCGGCGAGCTGCGCGACCTCGAGACGGTGGCCATCGCGATCGAGACGGCGGAAACGGGGCACCTCGTGTTCGGGACGTTGCACACGACGACGGCCGCCGGCACGATCGACCGGATCATCGACCAGTTTCCCGCCGATCGTCAGGCCCAGATCCGCGTCATGCTGGCCGAATCGCTGAAGGGCGTCATCTCGCAGACGTTGTGCAAGAAGATCGGTGGCGGCCGCGTGGCTGCGCGGGAGGTGCTGCTCTCCATTCCCGCCGTGACGAATCTCATCCGTGAGGGGAAGACGTTCCAGATTCCCACGGTGATGCAGACCTCGAAGCGGCTGGGCATGGTGACGTTGAACGACGCGCTGATGGAGCTGGTGGACGGAAAGCTCATCGAGCCGGCAGAGGGGTACTCCAAGGCGGTGGACAAGGTGATGTATGTGAACAGCCTCAAGTCGCGGGGGCTCGACACGTCGTTCGCCGAGGGCGAGGCGGTGGGGAAGGACGCCCCGAAAGATCCGCCCAAGCCGGCCGCAGCGGCGCCGCGCCGCTGAGATGAGCGCGCGCCGCACCGCACGACTTCGTCGTCCCTGATTCCCCTCACACGAACGGGGTGCCTCCTGAAAGGGCACCCCGTCTGCTCATACATCGCGGAACTCCGAGGCCCGGGCGGCGCGCGTGTCGCGCCGCCCTACGGTCGCGACGCGTCCGGCTCATCCCGTGGCTCGTCGTCACGTCGAGTCGACGCGTCCTGAACGAGCTCTCCGCGGGGGAGCGCGTATTCCTCTCGCGCCGCGTACCCGTATCCACCGAGAACTTCCCCGCCGCGCATGTAGTCGTGGCCGTAACCACGTCCATGGGGATATTGCTCGTCGGCGGGGTCATGCTGTTGGTGCATCGGACGCCTCCTGGGTGATGTGAGCCTTCACCTGATACAGTTGGGCCATTCCGGCGCGCGGTCAAGTGGGCAGTCGCATGCGCTTGTTTGAGTGGGCCGTGGCACGGTATATTTCCGGGCTATGCAGATTCGTAACATCGCCATCATCGCGCACGTCGATCACGGGAAGACGACCCTCGTCGACAAGATGCTCCGTCAGTCGGGCGCGTTCCGGGAAAATCAGATCGTCGCCGAGCGCGTGATGGATTCCAATCCCCTCGAGCGTGAGCGCGGGATCACGATCCTCGCGAAGAACACGTCGATCCGGTGGAAGGACACGAAGATCAACGTCGTGGACACGCCGGGCCACGCCGATTTCGGTGGAGAGGTCGAGCGCATTCTCCGCATGGTGGACGGCGTGCTGCTGGTCGTCGACGCGTTCGACGGCCCGATGCCGCAGACGCGCTTCGTGCTGCGCAAGGCGCTGGAGCTGGGGCGCACCCCCATCGTCGTCATCAACAAGATCGACCGGCCCGGCGCTGATCCCATGCGCGTGCATGACGAAGTGCTCGGCCTGTTCATGGAGCTCGAGGCCGACGAGGCGCAGCTCGACGCACCGGTCGTCTACGCCTCGGCACGCGAGGGCGTGGCGACGATGGACATGGCGGTGACGCCGACCGATCTCACACCGCTGTTCGACACGATTCTCCGCAGTGTCCCGGAGGCGCCGAGCGACTCGTCGGCGCCGTTCCAGATGCTGATCTCGACCATTGATTTCTCGCCGTACCTCGGCCGCCTCGGCATCGGCCGCATCGAGCGCGGCACGGTGAAGGTGGGCGACCAGGTACTGCTGCTCCCGATGGATGTCACCCAGAAGCACGAGCAGGCGAAGGTCACGAAGCTCTATGTGTACGATGGGCTCGAGCGGACGGAGGTCCAGAGTGCGCCGGCGGGAGAGATCGTCTCGCTCGCGGGTCTCGAGGGCGTCGAGATCGGGTTGACGGTCACGGACCTCGAGCATCCGGAACGGCTCGAGGGCATCGCGGTGGAGGAGCCGACGATCAGCGTCGACTTCCTCGTGAACAATTCTCCCTTCGCCGGCAAGGAAGGGAAGTTCGTCACGTCGCGCCAGCTCCGCGACCGATTGTACAAGGAACTCGAGCGAAACGTGGCGTTGAGGGTGGAGGACACCGACTCGACGGACACGTGGACGGTGAGCGGGCGCGGCGAGCTGCACCTGTCCATCCTCATCGAGACGATGCGGCGCGAAGGGTACGAGTTCCAGGTGTCTCGCCCGCGCGTGATTCTCAAGACGGGCGTGAGCGGCGAACGACTGGAGCCGTACGAGGAGCTGGCGATCGACGTGCCGGAAGACTTTCTCGGTGCGGTGATCGAGAAGCTCGGTCCGCGGCGCGGCGAGATGATCGAGATGCGGAATCCGGGGCAGGGGCTGACGCGGGTGCTGTACCGCATCCCGGCGCGCGGACTGTTCGGGTATCGGTCGGAATTCCTCACCGACACGCGCGGCACCGGCATCATGCATCACCGGTTTCTCGAGTACGGGGCGTGGGCTGGCTCGCTCGCGACGCGCATGCGCGGTACGCTCGTGTCGATAGAGAACGGCACGATCATCGCTTTCGCGCTTGCGGCGCTGCAGGAGCGCTCGACGCTCTTCGTCTCGCCTGGCGAAGCGGTGTACGAGGGAATGATCGTGGGCGAGAACTCGCGGCCGGGTGACATGGACGTCAATCCGACCAAGGAGAAGAAGCTCTCGAACATGCGCACCACGGGGACGGACGAGAACATCCGGCTGGAGCCGCCGCGGGAGTTGACGCTGGAAGGCGCCCTCGAGTATATCGAGGACGATGAGCTGATCGAGGTGACGCCAAAGTCCATCCGGCTGCGGAAGCGTCTGCTCGGCCAGAGCGATCGCAAGAAGATCTCGCGCGAAGCGAAGCGCGAGCGGGCCGCGCTGTAACGCGGCTCGACGGGGCGGCGGATTCACGTCGCCCGAATTTCTTTCTTCTCCCATGGGGTGCACCGCAATGCCGGACCTGTTCGAGATCGCGGAGTCGATCGGCGCCGTGGCCGCCGTCGGCTCGGCCTCGCTGTCGCCTCTCGACGACGCCGAGGATCTCGAGGCTGATGACCTCGACGAGGACGAACTCGACGAGGACGACGACGAGGACGACGACGAGGACGACGACGAGGACGACGATCTCGATCTCGACGACGACGATGATGAGGACGACGCAGATGATGACGACGACGAGGACGATGAGGAGGACGACCTCGACGACGACGAGGCGGACGATGACGACCTCGTTGACCTCGACGACGACGACGACGGGAACGATGACAGCGAGGACGATCGTCCCGGCAAGCCGTTCGACGAATAGTCGCGGCACGGTGGCGGAGGCGGCGTGATACGAGTGCCGCTCGCCCCCTTGAACTTCATCGATGCACCAGTAGATTCCGCGTTCCCCGGGACATTGGGGAACGCCTGATCAACATGCTGGATCGCTGATTGACAATCGAATGTGTGATGTTGTGCGATGGCTCTCATTTGAGCCGTGGCGATCGTGTGCCGCGGCGAGAGATCAATTCACGAACATTATGGATTCCGGACGTGATCTTCGGATCCGTCTGAAGGTCGCGTTCGGCGAGCTATATCAATCTCTTGGAGAGTTTGATCCTGGCTCAGGACGAACGCTGGCGGCGTGCTTAACACATGCAAGTCACGGGGGCTCAGCAATGAGCAACCGGCGAACGGGTGCGTAACACGTGAGCAACCTGCCTTTGTGT
>JAJAYP010000239.1 GCA_026786185.1 Gemmatimonadaceae bacterium | reverse complement strand
TTGTTGGGGGGGGGGGGGGGGGGGGGGGGGTGGGGGGGGGTGCGCGCCCCGTCTGGCCCTGGCCCCCCCATGCTTCGCGGTTGTGGCCCCCCCTACTCCCCACCCGCCCCCCCCCCGCTGCCCCCGGGGGCCCGGGGGGGGGGGGCGGGGGGCCCCGGGGGGGGGGCGCTCCCCACCCCCCCCCACCCCCCCCCCCCCCCCCCCCCCCCCCCCCCCCGCGGGGGCCCCCGCCCCCCCCCCCCCCCCCTCGTGGTCATGGCATCCCCTCAGGTGAGCGCGATGAACGGTGCATCGTGAGGTGACTCACGCCTATCCGTGCCGCCGTTCGATCAGTTGCGGCACGACGCGTCCATCCGGCGGCGTTCAGCGTCTTTCTTCACGTCGTCGTCTCGGCGACGCTTGTCGAGACGCGCGCGTTGCTCTGCGGTGAGAATGGCATCCATGCGCGCGCGGGTTTGCATCTTGAGCGTGTCGAGCGCCGGCTGAATGGGCTTGAAGATCGCATCGTACTTGCAGTTCCGAGCATCGAACAACGAGTCCATCGCCAGACGCTGCGCGGGCTGCAGGGCGAGGTCGTCATACATCGCCTTTCGCTTCGCGGTGATCGAGGAATCGTCTCGCCGAAGCACGCGATCGGCCGAAAAACCGACGACCCCTCCGACCAGCACGGCTCCGAGCAGGAACGCGAGCGCCTGCTGCTTGGGTCGCTCCATGGGGTCTACCGGGAAAGGAAATAATGGATCGCGACGTCGCCGTCGCCAAGCGATGCGCCACGCGTGGACGCCTCGAGCGTGCCTGGCGCAGAGATCACGTTGCCGTACGCGTTCCGCGCGTCGAGCTGGTGCGATCGCACCATCGCCAGCGTGGCGGCGAGAATGAGCGCCGCCGCGGCCACGAGCCCCGGCCGGGCCATGTCCACCAGCTCGCTCCACCACACGCCGGTATCCCTGGCCTGCGCGACATGAGAGAGGATGCGCGCTTCGAGCGCGTCCCAGTAGCTCGGTTCGGCCGGCGCCGCATAGAGGGCGCGCAGCGCGGTCGTGAGCTCGGCGTCGTCGGCCGTCCAGCGGTCTTGCGTCATGATGAGCTCCGGATATTCTGCAGAAGCCGGCGCAGTGCGGCGCGGGCGTGATGGAGATCGGATCGGGCCGTACCTTCGGGGATACCGAGGGTGCGCCCGATCTCCCCATGCGTGAAGCCTTCCACGTCGTGCATCACGATGACCGCGCGCTGGCGGCTCGTGAGGTGCGACAACGCCTGCTGCAGGCGCTCCCGCAGTTCACCCGATTCCGCCGGATCGCGGAACGGCATCGGGATTGACTCGGGTAGCTCGTCCGCGTCACGCACCTTTCGGCGACGCACGAGGTCGAGCGCCGCGTTCGCCATGATCCGGTACAACCATGCCCCGAATGGCTGGTCGGGGCGAAACCGGTCGAGCGCGCGGTGTGCGTGCAGAAACCCCTCCTGCACCGCGTCTTCCGCATCCTCATGCGAGAGGACGATGGCGCGCACGATGGCATACGCCCGGCGCTGATGGATGCGCACGAGCGCGGAGAAGGCATCGTCCGCTCCACCCTGCGCCGCCACCACGATCGCGCGCTCCGCCGCCGCGCCGTCAGGACGCGTGGGCATGACATGCGGCGGAGGTGACACTGCGGTGGCGAGCATCGATTCTGCGAGAGGGTGTCATCGCGAATACGGACCCGGAGTCCGAACTGTTGAACGGGAGCGACGCGTCACGTCCTCATCCCACGGGAGTGATGCCAGCCAGACCGATCGTTGCTGCCGATCGCTGCATCGCCCCGATGACGAAGGCGATATGCTCGTCGAGATCCACACCCAGTTCCGCGGCGCCGTTGACCACGTCGTCGCGACTGACCCCGCGGGCGAATGCCTTGTCCTTCATCTTCTTTCGCACCGATTTCGCCTCGACGTCGTGCACGCTGCGCGTGGGCTTCACGAGCGCCGTTGCCGTGATCAACCCCGTGAGCTCGTCGACGGCGAACAGGGTCTTCGCCATGGGTGTCACGCGGGGAACACCGGAGTAGAGCGCGTGGCCCATGATCGCGTCGAGAATGTCCTCGGGCCACCCGCGCGACCTGAGGATCCGCACCCCATCGGCCGGATGCTCCTCGGTGGGAGAATGCGCGTCGTTGGGCCACCGCTCGTAGTCGAAATCGTGAATCAGGCCCGCGAGCCCCCAGCGCTCGACGTCCTCGTTTCCCCGTTCTGCGTAGCCGCGCATCGCCGCTTCCACGGACAGCATGTGCTTCCGTAACGAGTCGCTGGCCGTGTATTCGTGCATGAGGGCGAGTGCATCGTCACGACTGGGCAGCATGTGGACAGTGGAGGAGGTGACGCGCCGAGGCGCATTGCGGGCCGGTGAGGCGGATGCACAGCATTCAGCATGCGTTCGCGACCCCCGAGTCCTGAGAATACCGCCGAAAAGGCTACGGCGCACGGTATCAACGCGCCATTTCTACGAACGGTCGCCCGCCGCGACACGGGCGACGCCACGCGGTTTCCCTTCAGCGTTCCGGTCATCCGGACGCTCGAGACCCTCGCGTTCTCCACGCCCGTCACCTTCTTCGTAGGCGAGAACGGATCGGGCAAGTCCACGCTGCTGGAAGGGATCGCCACGGCGGCGCGACTTCCAGCGGTGGGCAGTAGCGACATGGACGCTGACGTGACTCTGGCTGCACAGCGCGAGCTGGGGCAGGCGCTCCGCCTTACCTGGACCCGGAAGACGTCGCGCGGATTCTTCCTCCGGGCGGAGGATTTTTTCGGCTTCGCGAAACGACTGTCCGCGATGCGGAGCGAGTTCCTCGAGCACATTGCGCAACTCGAGGTGGAATACGCGGATCGATCGGCGTTCGCCCGGGCACTGGCGATGGGTCCAGCGCACGCATCGCTCGCCGACATGGAGCGACGATACGGCCTCGACCTCGACGCGAACTCGCACGGTCAGAGTTTCCTCCGGCTCTTTCAGTCGAGATTCGTGCCCAATGGGCTGTACCTGCTGGACGAGCCGGAGGCTCCGCTCAGCCCGCAGAGCCAGCTCGCGCTGATGGCGATGATGCAGGACATGCTGGCCGAGGGAGCGCAGTTCGTCATCGCGACCCACTCGCCGATCCTGCTGGCCTACCCCGGAGCGACGATCTACAGCTTCGACCGCGCCCCGGCTGCCGTCGTTCCGTACGACGAACTGGACCACGTCGTGCTGACGCGTGAATTCCTCAATGCGCCCGAACGATATCTGCGAGCCTTACGACAGTCGTAGTCGTCGGACGCCACGCTGCGCGGACGCGCCCGGGCTCAGTGCGGCGCCGCGGCAGCCGGTGCGGTAGCCGGAGCGGCAGCCGGTGCTGCGGACGCGCCCTCGCCGGTGCCGTGACCCGCGTACTTCGCGTTGGTGAATCGCACGATGGCGAACATCAGCACGAAGATCGCGATGGCGCCCAGGATGAGGCCTGTGAATGCCGCGGACTTGTCACCCGCATGCGGCGCGCTCATGCGACACGCACCTTGGTCATGACATCGCTCTTCTTGATTGCCTTCATGAACTCCAGCCCACTCGTGATCTTGCCGAACACCGTGTGCACCCCGTTCAGGTGACGCGTATTGTCTTCGGACAGGACCATGAAGAACTGGCTGCCGCCGGTGTCCTTGCCAGCGTGGGCCATGGACAGCGAGCCGACCTCGTGCTTGCGCGGATTCCCCGCAGTCTCGCACTTGATCTTCCACCCCGGTCCGCCGGTACCGACGCGCGGATCGCCGTCGGGGAGATCCTTCGAGAGGGGATCGCCTCCCTGCACGACGAAGTCGGAAATGACACGATGGAACTTCACGCCATCGTAGAAGCCCTCGTTCGCCAGCTTCTCGAAATTCTCGACGGTCTTCGGGGCATCGGTGTCGTAGAGCTCCGCGGTGATGGTGCCGCGATTGGTCTCGAAAGTGGCTGTCTTCACGGTAGGTCTCCGAGCGGGTGTAGGGCCTAAGATAATCAGCTGCCCCGGATCAACGTGCTCGTGATCCAGAGGTCGCGCCCCACTCGAACTGTCGTGGCACCTTGCAGCCGGCCAGCTCGGCCGGCTCGAATTTCCACTTCGCCACGGCGCTTCGCACACTCGCCCCGAGCCAGGGATGCGTGCTCGTCACGACGGCGAAGGTCGGCATCACCGGCCGGCCCAGCGTATCGATGAGCACCGTGATCTTGACCGCGTTGTACTTCGCGGTACGAACCGCGGCCGGCATCGACCTGACAGGCAGAGGCGGCGGCACGATGGCGCGCGGCCGCGGAAGACGATCGACGGCGAGATCCACCTGCGCGCCCGCTCGGCGACGAGCCTCGGCGCAGTCGCCGTTACGCACGGGCGCCATCGTCGGCGCGAGGCGTACCGGCTGGTCGGGAACGAGATCGGGGTCGGGCGCGGACGAGCAGGCAGAGAGGAGAAGGAACGCGAGCGCGCGAGAATGCGTGCGCGCGAGGACGCGGATCGAGGGCAAATTCATTTTTTTCGGGTGTCAGCGTCTACGACCGCTCAGCAACGGGCTGAAGGACAGACGTCCGAGAGCATGCAATCGCCACAACGCGGCGCACGTGCGAGGCACACCTGTCGTCCGTGCTCGATCAGCAGATGCGACAGCAAAGTCCACCGCTCCTGTGGAAAGAGCGGCATGAGAGCCCGCTCTATCTTCACCGGATCCGACTGTGATGTGAGGGCGAGCCGGTTGGACAGGCGGGTGACGTGAGTATCGACGACGATGCCGTCATTCCGGCCGAACGCATTGCCGAGGATCACGCTGGCAGTCTTCCGGCCCACCCCTGGCAGCGCCGTGAGGGCGTCCATGTCAGCCGGCACCGCGCCTCCGTGCCGCTCGACGAGACCGGTCGCCATCCCGATCAGGCTCTTCGTCTTGCTCCGGAAGAATCCGGCGCTCCGGACGAGGTCCTCTACATCTTCCGGATTGGCCGCCGAGAGAGACGCCGCATCGGGATAGCGGGTGAACAGGGCGGGCGTCACGATGTTCACGCGCTTGTCGGTGCACTGCGCGCTGAGGATCGTGGCGCACAGCAACTCGAATGCGTTGCCGAAGTCGAGCGCACAGTGCGCGCCCGGATACGCCGCGAGCAAACGGTCGAGCACGACATGCGCATGTATCCTGAGCGCCGCGCCACGCGGGCGTCGAATGCGCGGCACTCGCGTGCGTGCCGCACCGAGCGGAGCGGCTTTCCTGCGCTCGGTCATCGACGACGATCGGTGTGCCGCGCTCGCGCGAACGCGAGCACGTCGTCGGCGGACCGCGCATTCAGCACCTCGTCGCAACCGAGGCCGCCCTTCCGAGCGATGCCCACGCCGATAGGCATGTTGTCGAGGCCCTGCGTCGAATGCGCGTCAGGCCCGATCTCGAACGTGATGCCGTGTGCTCTGGCCGTCGGGATCAGTCTCCAATCCAGGTCGAGCCGCCGAGGATCGGCGTTGATCTCCATCGCCACGCCGTTGCCGCCCGCCTTCTCGAGCACGGCATCCATGTCGATGGCGTATGCGTCGCGCGAGAGCAGGAGGCGGCCCGTGGGATGTCCGAGGTCGTCGACGGACTCGACGCCAAGCTCGGCGCGGAGTCGATGAATCTTGGCGGCGGCCAGTCCGGGTATCCGGAGCAGCGCGAGCAGGCCCGGTGCACTGACGGCGCGAAGCTGTTCGAGATAGCGCGACTCGCCCGTGGTGATGAGATCGCGCACGACGGACAGGGTCGCCGGACCGAGGCCACGTGTGCTGGCAAGGCTTCCCGCGATATCGAGCGCGGCGAGATCGACGGCGCCGAGTGCAGTGAGCGCACGTGCCGCCTGCTCGTATGCGCGGATCTTGAAGCCGCTTTCGCCGCGCAACTCGAGATGGGCGGCGATCTGCGTCAGGACGTGCGCCGCGCTCCGGGGATCCATTCGCGAAGCATAATCCGCCGCGGTGCCACGTGTCGCACCGCCTACCCCTCGACTCCCGCGTGCGTTTTGAGCCGCTCGACGATCTCGTGCAGTTGCCGCTCCGTGAGGTCGATCTCGGCGGCGGCGCCTTCGGTGTCGAGCAGGCCGGCGCGCATGGAGATCGCCACCTGGTTGAGATAGCGAATCTTGCCGAGAATCTCGTCCGTCGCGCGGCGCAGGCCGGTGAAGCGGCGCTTCTCGGCCAGTGCGCGCCGGTAGCGCAGCATGAGATCCTGCTGCGTGAGCCGTCGCGCGACGACGATCACCTCTTCGCGCGTGCGTCCGGGGATCGCCCCACGGTCGGGTAGGCCGCCGTCGTCCCAGCCCTCATCGGCGAACCAGAGCCGTCCGACGTACTCGATCCCGTCGAACGCGATCCGGCAGGAGACGTTGAACTGTCGTCCGTCGTAGTCGAGCGATGCGATGTGCGGCTGCACGATCTCGTCGGCCACGGAGTGTTACCTGGTGGAGTGTGCGGAGACGCGAGGCTCGCGCAGAAACGCGAGCAGGGGTGGAAAGAGCTGGTCGGGCTGCTCGACGTAAGGTACGTGACCGCAATCTTGCAGGACGACGCACTCCGTCCCGAGGGCACGCGCCGCCGCCTGCGACGACGCGAGTGGAATGGGATCGTCCAGCCCGTGCACCACGAATGCGGGCAGGTGCACGGCGCCAAGCGCGGGGAGTATGTCGTAATCGCCGAGCGAATTCCAGATGGACTGCTGGACTCGGCCGGTGACGCGGAATGGCGTGAGGTCGCGTGCGCGCTGCGGATCGCTGAAATAACCGGCCACACTGAGCTCGAACGCGCGCTGCCGGAAGGCGTCGGGGTCGCGAGTCTTGAGTCCCGATTGCTCGAGCTCCGCGCGCAGAAGTTGGACCGCCGGTCCGGATTGTCGCGACGCGAATTCACGCTCGAAGGCGTCGCGGTGGGCGCGGGAGATGGGGGCAGGATCGATCAGGGCGAGACTCGACGGGGCCGTCGAAGTGCGTCCTTGCGCCGCCTCGATGGCGTACAGCATCGCGAGCAGGCCACCCCAGGAGTAGCCGACGAGGTTGAGGGACGCGATGTGGAGCTCGAGTGCGACGCGCTCGACATCGGCGACCTGATCCTGCCAGGTAATCGGAGCGCGATCGTCGTCATGGCGAGAGCGACCGCCGCCGCGCTGGTCGTACGTGACGAGGCGGTGGTCTGTAGCCAGTTCAAGCATTTGCGGCAGCAGATATTCGTGGCTCGCGCCGGGCCCGCCGTGCAGCAGCAGCAGGGGCGGGGCGTCGGGGTTGCCATACTCGACCCAGTAGAGCGGCACTGGCGTGGAGCTGGTGAATCCGTGTGCGAGCGGTGGGGGGATGGGAGGCATGCGCTCGCAGTGTGATCAGTGCGGGTGCGAAGGGGAAGGGGCGTGGATGCGAGACGGGGGGGGCGGGTACGACCCCCCGGCAGCCCACCAGCACAAGCCACACACCCACACAACCCTGGCGTGCCCCGCGCCCGTGAGGCGGTCGCAGCCGGGGCGTCGTCGTCGGCCGAGTGCGCCACTGGAGGTCGCCAGGACAGGTGGGCTCATGAGCACCACCACCCCGATCAGTCCCATCCCTGTTGTGTCGACCGAGATCGCCGTCGCGTTGCAGGCGTATATGCCAGACCTGTTGACAGCAGCCCAGATTCTCAGCGGTCTCGGAGATCTGCGAAACCTCGTCACCCGATGCGAGCCGGTGTCGGTGACCGACGCGCTGGTGATGATGTCATCAGCGGCGAGGTTCCTCGCTGATGTCGCCCCGCCGGACCTGTTGGACGTCGACCGATGGATGGTGGAGGCAGAAGTCACGGCGTGGGCTCACGTGCAGCATCGCGAGCAGATGCCATCGGGGACGCTGTCGAATCACCTTCAGCGTCTTCGGCGGATGCTGCGGGTACGCCGTGGCCTGCCCGCACGAATGGGTGCTGGCAGTGTTTCCTCACCTGAGCGCGCACCAATGAACCCAGCGGACCGTTTGATGCT
>JAJAYP010000238.1 GCA_026786185.1 Gemmatimonadaceae bacterium | reverse complement strand
GGAAGTCGCGGTGGCGCACCGCGTCTGCGCGCTGCGGTGGGCCTTCTAGCTGCAACGAGGCTCGGAACGCGCCGCCCCAAGCCCTAGCCTGCCAGAAGCCTCACGTAAGAAACTCGTGCAGCAACGAGTGAAAGTGATGCACGCCGTTCTCGCGGGCTGCCGAATACCGTCCGCGATCGTACACGCGTGACCGCAGGTTGCGCTGGACGACCTCGCAGATCTCGATGTCCTCGTCCTGGATCTCGTCGCTGAACGCGAGCAGCGCGGACCACTCGGCATCGCGCGCCGGTTCGGCCGGCGGATTGGCGGAATACCACTCGAACACCACCCTGCACCGGTCGTGGCCGACCGGGATGACGACGTACGTCTGCATATGGCCCATGTAGACGTTCAGCATCAAGTTCGGAAAGACCCACACGTACACCGCCTCGCCCACGTCGGTCTTCGCGGGATCGTACTTCCGGTCGGGAT
Organism: Gemmatimonadaceae bacterium; assembly: GCA_026786185.1. Lineage (GTDB taxonomy): Bacteria > Gemmatimonadota > Gemmatimonadetes > Gemmatimonadales > Gemmatimonadaceae > AG11. The sequence goes on along the minus strand of JAJAYP010000238.1, from coordinate 4,317 downwards.
TCCCACCGTGCACCGCGCGCAATGGCGCGTGCTGGATGGAGAAGTACCGGTGGGGCTCCACTTTGTAGTTGTCGTAGTCGAGCTCCTTGTGCAGGCCCGGGTGCACCACCGGCAGGTGGTATCCCTCGAGATAGTTGTCGACGTAGACCTTCCAGTTGCACGCGATCTCCCACTCCTTGCGCATCACGTACGTCATCTCCGCGCAGCGAAAGGGCTCGACGCGCCGCGGGATGTCCTCGAGCACCTCGATGAGGGGCGGGGCCTTGCCGTCGAGATTCGCGAACACCAGCGGGCCCCACGATTCCACGCGGACGGGGACGAGGTGCATGTCGGCCATGTCGAACCGCTCGACGCCCTGCATCTCGGGCGCACGTACGAGCGTGCCCTCCAGGTCGTAGGTCCAGCCGTGATAGCGGCACTGGAGCGTGTTGCGCTTGCCGCACCCCTGGGCCACCGGGCCGGCGCGATGCAGGCAGACATTGTGGAATCCGCGCAGCATCTCGCGATCGCGCAGCACGACGATGGCATCGTTGCCGACGTCGGCCGTGAAGAACTGTCCGTGCTCGCGGACCTGATCCAACCGGCCGACCAGCTGCCAGGTGTGCGCGAAGATGCGCTCCCGCTCCAGCTCGAGATACACGGGATCGTTGTACAGCCGCGCCGGGATCGTCGCGGCGCGCGCGATGTTGGGGTCGAATGGAAAGACGAGGGCCATGGCGAGGGCGTGAAGGAGGTCGCGTTCGATCCGGTGGCGAATGACAGTATACGATGCCCGAACTGCCCGACGTCACCCTGTATGTCGAGGCGCGCGCGGAACGACTCATCGGACATCACCTCGTGTCCTGGGCGAAGCAGCGATCATCGGTGCGTCGCAGTGGAGGCAGCGCCACTGGAACCGCTCGACGAGCCGTCGATTCCGCCGCATCCCTGCCGCGCAGAAGCCGAGCGTGATGGCCCATCCCGACGCGAAGAAGACCGGCATGAGTGCCTCGGGCCAGTGGAGCGCCTCGGCCACCGTCATGAGAATCGCGCCGATGGCGAGGCCGCCGAGGAGAACCGCATCCAGGATCCAGCGAGTGGGAGCGCGCGCCGCGAGACGGTACCCATTCGTCGCCTCCGGCCTGATTCTGGCAATTCCACCCCATCATGAAGACTCTCGAGACGGGGCAGCGCTTCCCGGCGATGGAAGCGCGCTCGACCGACGGCACCACGGTGCGGCTTCCCGACGCGATGGAGGGGCACGCGAGTGTGCTCATCTTCTACCGCGGTCACTGGTGAGGCCACTGTCGTCAGCAGTTGGCTGACTTTCAGCAGCACAAGGCCGAGCTCGACGAACTCGGCATGCGTGTGATCGCGCTCTCCTCAGGTTCCAGCGACGACGCGCGGAAGACGGTGGAGAAGCTCGGGCTCGGATTCCCGGTGCTCCACAGTCTCGACGCGCGAGCGACATCGCGCACGATCGGCTGCTACACGGGGGTGCACGAAGGGGTGCCGCATGTGCAGCCCGCGTCGTTCGTCCTCGACCACGATGGGAAGATCGTCCTGGCCACCTACTCCACCGGCAAGGTGGGACGCCTCGACGGCGTGGATGCGGTGATCCTGGCGAAGGACATCGCGAAGAAGCGGGCGACGGCGGGGCCCTGACGGCGCGCCCCGTACGGCGAAAGGCGTTCGGCGCGTCGTGTGGCGGAGCGCGTACGGCTGGAGGGAGCGGGCGTTCCTGAAGCCGGCGTCTCGCGTTGCGCAGCGACGACGAGTCCCGCCGGCGTAAGGAGCGCACGCGACCGATCGGGCGCGCCAGAGCGCGGCGGAAAGCGCGCACGCGACCGATCAGGCACTCCAGGGCGAACGGCCGTCTCCGTTCGCGCTCCCGCCGACTACGGAGCGCCCGCGGTGGCGATCGCCTCCCGCAGGGCTGGTGCCGTTTCGTTCCAGATGTACTTCGAGAACCATTCCCAGTTGTGCCAGCTGGCCGCGAGCTGCTCCCTGGGCTTCGTGATGCCGTGGCCGAATCCCTTGTACACGACGAGCCGCGTGGGCACGCCGACGTCCTGCAATGCCTGATACAGCTGATACGCGTTGGAGATCGGCACGCGCCGATCGAGCTCGCCGTGCTGGATGAGCGTTGGCGTCCGCGCCTGCTTCACGTAGGTGATCGGAGACGTCTTCGCGTAGATCTCCGGATCGCTCCACGGCGTCGCCTGGAGATACTGGCGCGTGAAGGGATGGATGTCGGTGCTCACGTAGTACGTGGTCCAGTCGGAGATGCCGGCACCGACCGATACGGCCTTGAACCGATTGGACGTGGTGGTGAGAAAGGCGGAGATGTAGCCGCCCTGGCTCCACCCCATGCTCCCCATTCGAGTGGAGTCCGCGATGCCGCGCGCGATCATCGAGTCCACGCCCGACAGCACGTCCCACGCGTCGCCCACGCCGAGGTTGCGCACGTTCAGCGAGCGGAACTTCTCGCCATACCCGGCGCTGCCGCGATAGTTGGGCATGAGCACCACGGCTCCCTTCGCGAGGAACTGCGTGATGGGATACACGGACCCGTAGCCGAGCACCGGGCGCGAGATGCCGGTGGGTCCGCCATGAATGGCCACGAGCAGCGGATGGCGGCGCGCGGGATCGTAGTTGGCGGGCTTGTACAACACGCCTTCGATGCGCGCGCCATCCTTGCTTGCCCACGACACGACTTCGCGAGTGCCGAGCGCCCAGCCGGCCGTCTGCGCGGTCATGCTCGTGAGCTTCACGGGCGCGGCCGCCGCTGTGAGCGTCGTGCGATAGATCTCCGGCAGTGTCGTCGCATCCTCGCCGATGAAGGCGACAGCCGATCCATCGCGCGAGAAGCTCGTCGACCGCACGACGGCAGGCGAGGAGAGCACCGAGCGGGTCGAGCCCGTCGTGGCATCGAGCGTGAAGAGGCGCTGCGCGGTGCCCTGTGCCGCGAGGAACCTGATCCCGCTCGGAAGCCACACCGCGCTGCCGGGGTTTTCATCGAAGGTGCTCGTGAGCACCGTCGTCGCCCCGCCGCTCGCGCTCACGACGGCGAGTCGCGCGTTGCGATAGTAGTTCGATGCGGTATCGCCGGCCGCGGTGGAGAAGAGCACGCGCGTGCCGTCCGGCGACCAGACTGGATCGGAGTCGGCGCCCGGTCCGGCGACCAGTGGCCGCACCGTGCGCGACGCCACATCGACGACCGAAATGTCGGCGAGCCCGCCGAAGCTGAGCAGCGGATTCGGCGTGTGCGTGAAGGCGATGCGACGGCTGTCGGGAGACCAGGCGAAGCTTCCGACGTTAGCGTCGATCGGGAGCGCGGTGGGCACGGCGACTGGGACGCACGGCGCGGCCGCGGAATCCGCACCACGCGCCGCAGGAGCGCGAATGCAACTCGCTGCTATTGAACGCTGACTCCCGGTGTCGGCCGCAACGAGAAAGAGGCGGGTGAGGCGATAGTCCTCGTTCTCTACCGTGTACTCGCCGAACGCCTTCCGGCGCGCGACGGTCTCATCGTCATCCGGGCCGGCCGACGTGAACGCGATACGCGAGCCGTCAGGCGCCCACGCGACATCGGTGATGCCGCCCTTCACGTTCGTCAGCCGGCGCGCTTCACCACCTGCGGCACGAATGAGAAAGAGCTGGCGTCCGTCGCCACGGTCGGCGAGAAAGGCGATCCAGCGGCTGTCGGGCGACCAGCGCGGCGTGATGCTGCTCTCCTTTTCGGTGGCGGTGATCTGGAATGGCGCCGTACCGGGCCGCGCGAGCCAGATCTCCGTGTCGTAGCGGTTGTTCTCCCAGTCCGCGGTCGTCACGGGATAGGCGACGCCGGAGCCATCGGGAGCCATGACGGGCGCGCCGACGGACTGCATGCTCAGCCAGTCTTTCATGGAGGGCACGGCGTCGGAGGGACGCTGGGCGAACGACAATGGCGCGACGAGCAACGAGGCCGCGGCGATGCGGCCGATGGCGCGAGAGAGAGCCGGCATGAGCGAGTGTCGTTGACGGTGATGCGACGACGCATCACGCGCCGCCGCACCGGAATGCTCGCTCGCGCGGCTCCCGCCCGGAAGACCGGAGCCCGTGACTACTTCGTGCTGCCCAGGAGTGACGCGACGTCGGGCACCTGCGCGGCGGGCATCCACGCGGACATCCCCTCGCGCCACACCAGCGTATCCGCGCGCAGCACGCCGTCCCGCACGCGTTGCGCGAGCGCAGCCGCGTCGAGCGGACCCTGCGGCTTGCCGTCGACGCCGATGAAGAGGCCGGCGCTCTTGGGGAACGGCGGTGGGGGCGGCGCCGGCGCTGGGGGCCCCCCCG
>JAJAYP010000237.1 GCA_026786185.1 Gemmatimonadaceae bacterium | reverse complement strand
GGGTGTTGGGGTGGCCCCGGTGGGGGCTTACGCTATGCCGCGGGCCCCCCCGCCGCGGCCTCATTCGCTTGCGTCTCCGCGCGCGGGGACCGACGGTGTGCAGCCGTCGAGCCTCCAACGGATCAGGCCTGGCTCAACTCGCGAGCAGCGTGGGCTGCGGCAGATACTGCAGCAACGCGTCCAGCTCGAAGGGCTTGGAGACGAATGGCCGACCCGTGCGGCTGAGAAATCCCTGCAGCTCGGTACTGACGATGTCTCCCGTGAGAAAGACGACACGCTGGGCGAGCGCCGGCGACTGGCTCTGCCACTGCTCGAATACCTGCTTGCCCGAGATGTCCGGCATCCGCATGTCCAGGAGGACGGCGTCGAACGACTCGGCCTTCGCCGCCGCCAGGGCTTCACGTCCGCTGGCCACGGCGATGGCCGTGTGTCCCTGCAACGTGAGGTACTGGCTCAGCGCCATGCGCAGCGGTAGCTCATCGTCGGCGATGAGGATGCGAAGTCCCGGCCGGGGCGCGGCGCGCTGCACCACGGCCTCCAGCTTGGTGAGCTGGGCCGGGGCCAACAACGGCAGGTCGATGCAGAACCGGGAACCACCGCTCGCAAGATTCTCCGCCCACACCCGCCCACCGTGCTCGCTGATGATTCCGAGCGAGATCGACAGGCCAAGTCCCGTACCCTCGCCGATCGCCTTGGTCGTATAAAATGGGTTGAAGATGCGTTCGAGTGATTGTTCCGGGATGCCCGTGCCGGTATCCTCGACCTCGATCCGGATGGTGTCGCCCGCCGTCCGAGTGGACACGCTGAGGCGATGATGCGAGCGATCGGACGCGCCCATCGCCTGCTCGGCGTTCGTGACCAGGTTCAGGAGCACCTGCTGCAGCTGATAGACGTCGACCATCGTGTGCGGAGCCGGGTCGGCAAGGTCGCGGTGCAGTCGGATGCCGCGCACGTTGAGCTCGTAGGCGCGAAGGTCGAGAGTGTCCTCAAGGACTTTGTTGATATCCGCGTAGACCTTCTCCGCTCGGTGTTGACGGGCGAAGGTCAGGAGGTTGTGCACGATCCTCGAGGCGCGTCGCGCTTCGGCCACGATCACCTCGGCGCTGTGCCGGTCGGTGGCCGGTAACGCGCGGTCGGCGAGCATCAGCTGCGCGAAGGCGGAGATGCTCGCGAGCGGATTGTTCAGCTCGTGGGCCACGCCGCTCACGAGCTGTCCGATCGCAGCCATCTTTTCCGATTGGATAAGTTGGTGCTGGAGCTGCTTCTCCTCCGTCGCGTCGCGGATGAGGCACAGCACTTCCTGGCTGCGCTGCGGGCACGAGTACGTGATGGTGATATGGCGGCGCTCTCCGTCCTTGCGCACGACCATGGAATCGAATTGTCCCGGAGAACCGGCGAGCGCGCGGCGAAACTCCGCCACCGCCCGGGGCAGCTCCGTCAGTGGCAGCAGCGGACCGAAGAACTTTCCGATCAGCTCGTTACGGGAATAGCCGGAGATGACCTCGCCCGCCCCGTTCACGCTGGTGAAGCGTCCGAGCGAATCGAAGGTCATGATCGCGTCGCTCGCATCCTCGAACAGATGCCGGTAACGCGATTCGGAGCGGGCTACCTCGTGATGCGCCCTCCTCTGCTCCGTGACATCCCGCAGCGACACGACTGTACCGTAGCAGTTATCTCCGGCGCGGAGCGACGCGATGGACAGCTCGACCAGACGCTCGTCGCCATCGTCCAGTTCGAGGAGCATCTCGAGCGTCTGTGCCGGTCCCTCTCGCGCAGCGCTGATCGCCTGCCGCAGGCGATCCCGGTCGGCCCGGGGGAAGAATTTGCGAAAGGCGGCGCCGATGAGACGATCCGGCTTCCGGGCGAACAGGTTCGCTGCGGCGACGTTCAGATGAGCAATGGCGTCCTCCCTGTCGAGCATCAGGATCGGGTCCACCGCGCACGCGAGGACGAGATTCCCCAACAGCTCCGGGCCGAGCTCCTCTGGCATCGGCACCTTCGGCCGACCAGTCCCGAAATCGAAGAGCCGCATTCGACCCCATTCGGCGCGAGCTCGCGCCAGTTGCGGGTAGTGGGTGCCGGTCCGACGCCGTTCGCGCTCGGAGTAACGCTCCAGCGGGAATGTCTGGCTCAGACTGCTTTGACAAGTCAGGGTCGCCGCGAACAACCTGAGCGTCTCCTCGGCCCGGGCGAGCACGACGTCGCGCAGCGAGTTTGCGGTCTCGCTGCGATTGAGCGCGATTCGCGAGATCTCGAGGTGCTTCTCCTCATCCGACTTCACGTGCGTCTCGGCGACGTCGGGCCGGGCATGCTCCGTCCACCAGCGCAGGGTGGCCGGACCGCCGTCCAGCTCCGGATTGCCCTTCACGCCCGGCAGCACGGTGTTGGACACCACGTTGTAGATCACCATTTCCACCGCGCACTGACTGGCAAAATGCTCCCAGTAGTCGATCTCGTCGTACGAGGCCGACATCCAGAGATGGTGGTAGAGCGCGAGCACGGGCTCGGGAAAGGGCGGATCCGGGAAGACGCCGGGCGACACATTCTCGACGTCCCGCGTGAGTGCCACCAGCACTTCGCGTGTCATGCGCTCCAGCTCGGCAGGCGAAAAACGCGCGAGGTAGTCGGTGAGCGCCCAATACAGCGACTCGTGGTCGACGCCGTACACGTCGAGCTTGGTGCGCCACATCTGGTTGTGCACCTGCTCCTCTTCCAGCTGCTCGGCCAGTGCCTTCACGAAGCCGCCGTGGATCACGTGATCCACCTTGGAAATGCTGCGAATGAGCGCGCGATTGAAGCCGATGACGCAGGGGTACAGGCTCGATACGAAGGCGATGTACCGTCGGCGCTCGATGCGCCGGGCCCGCAATTGCGTGGCGAACTCGCAGCCATTCATCTGCCCGGCATACCGGTGCGCGAGCTCGGCGATCAGCTCTCCCACGCGATGTCGCGGATCCATGGCGGGGCGCGGATGCAGCGGACGAACGATAGGTGACATGAGTGTGATCAGGTCGGAGCCCACAAGCAGTAGTCAGCTTTAGACGTTCATGTCCATGGAACGTCACTAGTATTCCACTTTGAACGTTCTGCCGTACCGGCAGTGGACCCGATTCAGCCGCGCGATGCACGCTCGCGCCATGGTGGGCGACGGCGGGAAGACTCAGACGATGGAGATATCCAACGCATTCGTGGGCTTGCGAGGAACTGCCACTATGCTCGTCGTGCCGCAACAGGCAATGCCGCCTGAGCAAGCCGTATCACAAATTGTGATATTGCTTTAAATCGTTGCTTTTGTGCGAGATAGCATTCATGTGATGAGGTAGCTTAGCATATACAGTCCACATGCTTGATTTCCCCCTCCCGCGCCTTGCCAGCCGGCGAGAATCAGCGTACCGCTCCATCCCTTTCCGGGTCTGCTCACGGAGACGGGTGATCTCGTTTCATTTCCACGTGGTTCAACGTTTCACCGTTTTTCACCTGACAGCATGGCTGCGATTGAATTCGTCGGTTCGAGCGAACCCCGCTCACTTCCGTCGTGCGGTGCGCGGCGCAACTGTGCCCGCGACTCGCCGCATGGTACGGAGGGCTCACTCCACCCGATCCCATTCCGGGCTCCGATCGAACAGGTCTTGCGCGTCATGATGGACGCGCTCACTGCGGAGTCGCGCACGCGCATCGTCGTCGAAGGCAAGCGATATCTCCGCGCCGAGGCGCGCTCGGCGCTCTTTCGGTTCGTGGATGATGTGGAATTGCTGGCGGACGAGGACGCCGGCCTCATCCACTTCCGATCATCGTCCCGGGTCGGCCGACGAGACTTTGGGGTCAACCGGCGTCGGCTGCGACGGATCACCGCGCTGATACGGCAGCGACTCGCGGGAATAGCTGTCCCCGTGAAGTAACCTCTCAGCGCCGCCGGCCCGGTTGGCCGACAACGAACTCCAAGTCGCTACCGGTACGGTCCGGGGCCGGGGCGAGAATTGCCGGATGAACCGCGCTGTCCACCTCCGCGACGCACAGCGCCAGATCGCGCATTGCCCGCCTCACCTCGCGCACCCGGCGCGCCGCTCGCCGGGCGGGGCGCCGAGCCAGGGCCGCGACTCGATGAACCGCCGGCCGCCGGTCGCCCGCCCGTCGACGTCCGTCCGCTCGTGCCGGCGGAGCGCCCGCCGCCGCTTCTCCCCGACGCCGGTGACCCGCCCGCGCCCTGCGACGCGCGCCGATCGGCCTTCTCCTTCGCGCGCTTCCGCTCCTCGGCCTTCCGCGCCCGGATCTCGGCAATGCGCTCGGCAATCGGTACCTCGAAGCGCTGCGCTGGCTTGCTCGCGTAGTCGAAGCCCTGCACCATCACGCGCGGCAGGCGCTTCCCGATCGCCCGCTCAATCTGGGACAGGTCACCTTCCTCGTCGGGTGCGACGAACGTGAAGGCGTCACCAGTCGCGTCGGCGCGCGCCGTGCGACCCACCCGATGGATGTAGTCTTCCGGCACGTGCGGCACGTCGAAGTTCACCACGTGCTCCAGCTGCTCGACATCGATGCCGCGCGCCACGATGTCGGTGGCGACGAGACAGCGGTACCGGCCGGACTTGAACCCCTCGAGCGCCTCGGTCCGCTGGGCCTGCGACCGGTTCCCGTGGATCTTGGCGTTGGGGATCCCCTCCTTGACGAGGTAATCGGCAAGGCGATTGGCGCGATGCTTCGTCCGCGTGAAGACGATCACGTTGCCGATATCCCCTCGGCGCATCAGCTCCACGAAGAGCGCCGGCTTGAGCTCTTCGCGCACGGGGTAGAGGGCCTGGCGAATACCGATCGCGGGCGCGGACTTTCGCTCCAGGTTGATCGTCGCCGGGTTGTGCAGCAGCTCCCTGGTCAATGCCTGGATCGGCCCCGGCATCGTGGCCGAAAAGAAGAGCGTCTGGCGTTTGGGGGGCAGGTGCTTGAGGACTCGCTTGATGTCGGGCAGGAAGCCCATGTCCAGCATCCGGTCAGCCTCGTCGAGCACCAGCACCTCGAGCCCGCTCAGCTTGGCGTACGGCTGCTTGAAGTGGTCGAGCAGGCGGCCGGGGGTCGCGATGATTACGTCCGCGCCACTGCGGAAGGCATGCTCCTGCGGCCCCATCCCGACCCCGCCGAATACCGCGGCACCGGAAAGCGGTGTATGCACGGCGAGTTGGCGAAGATGCTCGTCGATCTGCGCTGCCAGCTCGCGAGTGGGCGTCAGCACGAGCGCCCGTGTCGTTCCGCGCGGCTTCGACATGAGACGGTGGAGGATCGGCAGCAGGAACGCCGCCGTCTTGCCACTACCCGTCATCGCGCAGGCGAGCAGATCACGCCCTTCGAGCGCGGGCGGAATTGCCTGCTCCTGAATGGGAGTGGGCCGAGTGAAGCCCAGCTCCTTGACGCCCTTGACCAGATCAGGATGCAGCTTGAACACGGAAAACGGCATATATCGAGTCGGGCTGAAAATGCGAATGTTGTTGTGAACTCGTAAGTTAGCTGATCAGGGAGGCAGATGGCACCGCATGCCGCCCCGATGCTGGCGTTGGTCAGCCGAGCAATACCGCGACGTCGTAGAGCGCGTGCGTCCACGCGGTGATGCCGAATCCGCGCGTGACGTACAATGCGCTGAACGCCAGTCCGGCGAGTGCGCGAAAGACGAATGAGTCCAGGCGCAGCGGCTCACCGAGCGGTCCGATGTAGTGGAACGCGGAGAAGAGCAGCGCGCCGACGATCACGGCGCCCACCGCGCCGGTCGTACGCGCGAACCCGATGAGCCGCAGGCCGTTGGCCAGCAGGGCCACGAGCACGACGCGAAACAGCAGCTCCTCGTACAAGCCGGCGCCCAGCGACAGGGTGAGACGTTCGAGTGCGGACCCGTTCACGCCGATGCCCCCTGCCGCCAGCGAATGCAGCGGACCGACGAGCTGCATCGTCGCCATGCCGACGACCAGCCCGAACACCAGCGCCAGCACCGCGGATTCCCCCAGCATGAGGCCGAAGTATCGCGGACGGATCTGCCCCGCGCGTCGATCGCGTCGGATCAGCACCAGAGCGACGCCGATCACGAGCGCCATGAAGACCATGGGGCCGCGAATGCCGAACAGCGCCGTGAACAGCGACGTGAGGATGACGTCGGCGCCGTTCCGGATCACGCCGCCCTGAGAGCGCACCGGCGCGACCATCGCCAGCAACTCGTAGAGGAGCAGGAGCGGAAGCGCGAACACCAGGCTGTACCGGTGCGCGCGACTGTCCTCCCAGTACGACCGCGCGGCGACCTTCACCGGGGCGCCACGACCTTCCAGAAGTCGATTCCGCCCGCCTGCTGGCCGACGTCGACGGTGGCAACGTTGCGGAGCGTCGCGAGGTCGATCACGTCGACTGCGCCGGGCTCTGCACCAATCCCCTCCTGCGTGACGAACGCATAGCGGTCGTCGGACGAGATCGTCAATCCGGACGCGACCCGGCGTGTGGTGGCGATGCGTGCCGCCTCGCGCCCCGTGACCACGTCGATCACCGAGACCGATCGATCCCGCTTGTTGGTCCCGATCAGCCAGCGACCATCGCGGGTGACGGCGAGGTTGTACACGCCGTTCCCCGTGGGAAAGCGGCGCGTCATCGTCCAGGACGCCACGTCGATCTCCACGATCTCGCTGCTCTTGTTGCACGCGACGAAGATCGTGGTGCCGGATGCCGACGGCTGGACCCACGTGGGCGAGCAGCTCACGTCGCCCACCTTGGGCGGCTCCAGACCGTGTCCGGCCATGTCGTGCGCGTCGTGCATGCCGGCGGACGCACCCGCTCCGGGCGCCCCCGCGATGCCTCGCTCTCGACCGCGGGTGAGCACGAAATGCCGCGCCACGCGGAAATCTCGCGCGTCGATCTCCACGACAAGATCGTCCATCATGCACCCGGAGTACTGCCTGGTGCCTTGCGGGTCGAGGCGCGAGCCGTGGGGCATCGTGCACGTCTTCACGCGCGCGACCTCGACCATCTCATCGGTGGCCACGACGGACATGGACGACGGAATCATCTCGCCGTACAGGTTGAAATTCACGACGTAGATGAACGCGCCGTCCGGGGTGACCTGCGCCGTGGCGGGAAAGCTGCCGAGCCTGACGCGGCCGACGAGCGAGTCGTTCGCCGTCGTGTACTTCCAGAGGAATCCATCGGGTGCGCCGTGCGCGGTCGTGACATAGTAGAAGCGTCCGTCGGGCGAGACGGCCACGCCGTGCGGGCCATCGATGCTCGAGGGCATGATGCCCGTGGTGATCGAGCGCTCGACGCGAAGTCCGGCGGGGCCGAACCGGATGAGCGAGATCTGGTCGTTGCCCTCCGACGCGACGAACACGTAGTAGTCCCGCTCGGGCCGCGAGGAAGGGTTCGAGAGCGGCGCTGTCGTAACCGGCGCGCCGGCCGGGCTCAGCGGCGCGCGTGACTGCGGTGCGCAGGCGGCGGCGAGCAGGAGGAAGCGGAGACTCGACCATGTAGCACGGGCGGTCATGGCGAATGCCCTTTTGAGGGTGGGGGGTACGGGTGCAGGGCGATCTCGCGGAATATAGAACCGTCGCCCCGCTTGCAACGCGGAACCACCTCCATCACCTTGGGTACACGCAGTCGTTCGCCCAGTTGTCGAACCCGAAATCGAGGAGGTGATTCTTTGTCTACTGACCAGCGTATGGCGCGGATCGCCGGGAGCCGGTAACGGCACCAATCAGCTAGCCGACCGGCGCTCCGCGCCGACCGGTCCGATCCGATGGGGCTTCTCGCAGCCAGGGCGCTGCGGGGAGCCCCATTCTTCTTCGGCGCGTGTCAGGTCGTGCCCGTGCTGCCAAAACCGCCCGCTCGCTCGGTGCTCCGCTGCACCATTCCCTCCCGCAGTTCCAGCGCGGCATGACGCGCGAACACCACCTGCGCGATACGTTCGCCGTGCGTGATCCGGCGCGCCGCCGGCGCGTCGTTCCGCACGATGACCATCCACTCCTCCGCGTAATCGGCGTCCACCGTGCCCGGCGCGTTCGGAATCGTGAGCGCGTGCTTGAATGCCTGCCCGCTGCGCGGGCGCACTTGCGCCTCGATCCCGAGCGGCAACCGCGTGCGAAAGCCGAGCGGTACGAGCGCCATCTCGCCGGCATCGAGCATCAGTCCCCACTCTCCGGCGTCCTCGGTGGCCGTACGCTCCCGTTGCTGCACGCCGTCGGAACAGCGGACCGATCGGCCCTTGAGATACGCGCGCAGGTCGCATCCCGCCGATCCCGGCGTCGCGCGCTCGGGGAGAAGCACGTCGTCGTGCAGACGCTCGATCAGGGCGTGGAGTGCGGGTTCGCCGCCACTCGCACCGGCATCGAGCGAGGGCTGGGCGACGGCGATCAGTTCGGCTGGGAAAGAGGGCGTTGGGCGCATGCGCACACGGTAACCTTTTGGACCACGATGCGTATAGTGTGTGGCGCGAGCAGGTCGGTCGCGCGACTTTTTTCTCACAGGAGCCCTCGCAATGCCTGCTCGTTTGCATCGACTGCCTGCCGCCCTCGTGTTCGCCGTCCCGCTGCTGGCTGCGCCGCTGCGCGCCCAGGGCGTCGAATACGCCGCAGGCGTCACCCGATATCGCCTGATGACCACCACCAAGGGCACGCAGACGTCGCCGATGGGCAATCAGGACTTCCAGATCGACGCCCGACAGCAGCTGACGGTGAACCTCGCGACGCAGACGAAGGACACGATGGTGGCCACGGTGACGCTCGACTCCCTCAGCGTCACGAGTGCGCAAGGCGCCCCCGACCTGAGTCGTCTGCTGGGCAGCAAGTTCATCACGTACATCTCGCCAACTGGGCGGGTGTATTCCACGCGATCCGCCAATGGCACGGACCCGATGCTGGCGCAGGTCACCGAGAGCGCCGCGCGCTTCCTGCCCGCGTACCGCCGCGACATGAAGGCGGGCATGACGTGGGCCGATACGACGACGGGCAAAGTGACGCAGCAGGGTCTCGAGGTCGATCGCACCATCATCTCCAGCTACACGGTGCTCGCCGATACCGCGGTCGCCGGCGAGACCGCGTTCAAGGTCGAACGACTGTCGACCGTGAAGGCCGCCGGGAGTGGCAGCGCGCAGGGCTCTCCCATCGCACTGGAGTCGGTGACGACCAGCAGCGGTGTGTTCTTCCTGACGCCCAAGGGGAAGTATCTCGGGGGCCGGCAGAACGACGACATCGCGGTGAAGATCACGATCCTCGCGCAGGGCGCCGAGATCACGATCAAGCAGATGGCCGAGAGCCGGATCGAGGCGATCCGCTAGCGCACGACCGAAGCCTCCGCGGGCCGACGTGATGCACGAAGGGGATGCCGTCTCACGACGGCATCCCCTTCGTCTCGCGACCACCGGCGACGGACCGTCGGTCGCTACTCCTCGCCCCGCGGCGTGACGATGCCCAACAGGTAGTTCGCCATGCGGTCCGAATCGGAGACGGGCCGCACGGTGCGCCGGCCAACGCGCGGTGAGCGTCGGGTGACGCCACCCACCGACTCGGCCGGACGATCGCTCGCGGGCGCCTTGACCATCTCAGTGGCGAACGACGACGTGGGCAGCGGTGGCGTGGAGCTGCCGCGCAGGGCCGCCCAGAGGGGAAGCGCAACGCAGTCGCGAAACGCCGTGCCGGCGCAGATGCTCCGGGCGCTGCGCTCGACGTGGCGCTGCACCTTGTCCGGGTACGCCTTGCAGTCCGGTGTATTCCGTCCTCGCACGCACCCGTTGTAGCTCAGGAGCGCGATGCGGGTCGCCCCGGCCGCGTCGAGCGTATCGGAGGTGCGCTTGGCGAAGTGCTTCAGGATGTAAACGCCGTACCGCAGGTTCGTCTCGTCGTCCTTGAGGTTGCGGCCCAGGATCGGTCCCAGGTTGGGCGTCCACATGCGCGGCATGATCTGCATGAGCCCGAGCGCTCCCACCTTGGAACGGGCGCTGGGCTTGAAGGCATCATTCTCGGTGAGCATCACGCCGAGCACGAGCGCCGGCGGAATGCGACGGTGATACGCTTCACGCACGGCCACCCGGGCAATCGAATCAGCGCGATGTGCTCCGATGTTCCCGGTGCCGCGAAGGTCGGTCGCGAAGGCGTCGACGTCCCGCTGGAACTGGGGGTGGCGCAAGGCGAGCGGCTCGGGCAGAGTGAGCCAGGGCGCGCGCATGGAGGACGAATCCAGATAGTCCGCGGCCAGGACGCGTCCCGCCACTGGCGCCTGTCCGAGGAAGACGGGGTGCACGCGGGAGGCGGTGTAGACGACCGTGGCCGCCGCCGTGATGGCGAACAGCAGCTGACGTGCGAATCGGGCGACGGAAATGAGAGCCTCCAGTCGGGTGAAACGACGATCCGAGGCCGGTCGCGGAGAGTGGCGCCGCGAGCTTCAGGGAGAGCAGGAACGGTAACGTGGGTTACACCTTCTAGCAAGCTCAGCCGCAACATTCGTTGCGTTGAACGGTCGATCTGACCGCAGTTCGCTCCCTCACGGGCCTTTGCGGCATCCTTCTTCCGCTGTAGCGTAGACTCACCTCTCAACGACAATCCGAGCACGTGACCGACGCACTGCGGGACGCCCTGAAGGACGCACCGACGCCCCTGCCCGCCGAAGGGGTGTGGAGCGGGAACGCGGCCGATCTGCCGAACTGGGATGCGATGCCGCGCAGAAATCGGCGGCGGCGCAGGCGGAGCCACTACCCCATCTGGTTCAAGTATCTGGGCTGGTGCGTGGGGCTGGCGGCGCTCGTCACGGTGGGGCAGATCGCGTATCACGCCATGCGATCCGACCCGCGTGACTCCACGGTCTTCGCGCTTCGGCAACTACGATCCTCTGTACTGCGGCCGAACGAGAAGCTCCGATCCGCGGTCAACGTCTGGCAGCGGCCGCCGATCGACTACTTCCGCGCCACGCGCGGCATCCTCGTCCTCACCGATGCACCCGGCGATACGCTGAAGCCCGACGGGGGCCGGCTGATCTATCTGGGCCTCCAGCCCCGCGATCCGTTGAGCCCACCCGATGCGCCGCCCACGTTCGACGTGCGCGAGTGGCCCGTGGACACGCTGGTGGATGTTCGGCCGACGCGCACGCTGTTCCTCATCGCGAGCGCGCTGCGAATCATCGCCCCGTCCGAACAGCGCATCACGCTCGGCATGAGCTCCTCCGCATTGAAGGACGCGGACGGCCTGCGGGCACAGCTGGACCGCAAGTACACGTTCCTGCGACAGGTCGGAAACCGGCGGCGAGAGGAGCGGCGCGCACGCGATCGGGCGGCGGTAGCCGCACAGTATGAGGGACGGCGCGCCTGGTATCATACCGTCCGTCGCGGCGAAGCGATCGCGTCCATCGCGCGATTGTACGCCACGACGCCCGAGGCGCTGCGTTCGCTGAATGGGCTCGTCGGCGACCGCATTCGCATCGGACAGACACTGCTCGTGAAACCCATCACGAAGGATCCGGTGCCCACTCCACCCGGCGCAACGCCGGAGCAGGCCCCGCCACCTCGGGCGGTGGTCGCGCCGACGGTCCCCCGCGCCACGCCGGTGCCGGCACGCCGCTGAGGCGTGGCTGTGCCGCGCCAGTGCCGCGATTACGCTGCGGTGAGGCTACTCGGCGGCCGCGACGATGCCGCGGCATTCACCGAAGCCGATCCGGCGAAATCCATCGCGCTCGCACCACCCGCGCATGATGACCTCGTCGCCATCCTCGAGGAATCGACGGAGTTCGCCGGTCGGCAGCGTCAACGGCTCGGTGCCTCGCCAGGTACGCTCGAGCAGACAGCCGCGCGAGTCCGGCGACGGCCCGCTCACCGTGCCGCTCGCCAGCAGGTCTCCCGGCCGGAGGTCGCACCCGTTGCTGGCATGGTGGGTCACGAGTTGCGCGATCGTCCAGTACATCGCGGTGAACGATCCCAGACTGACGCGAAGCGCGTGCGCTCCCTCCTCGCGCATTCGCGCCGACGACAGCAGCACCTCGAGCCTGATGTCGACCCCGCCGGTGCGTTCGTTGGCCGCGTCGCGCAGATAGGATAACGGAGCTGGATCGCCGGCGGCGCGCGCGAACGCCGGCACCCGGAAGGGAGCGAGCGCCTGAAGACTCACGATCCACGGCGACACCGTGGTCGCGAAATTCTTGGCGAGGAACGGCC
>JAJAYP010000236.1 GCA_026786185.1 Gemmatimonadaceae bacterium | reverse complement strand
GCGCGGGCGGCTACGCCTACGCCGTGGACCGCACGACGCGCGCGATCGTCTGGCAGCACACGCCGCAGCCCCTTCACACCACCGCCGCGCAGGCCGAGGTGGTGGGCGACGTCGTCTATATCGACGGCGGCGACGGCAACATCTACGCGCTGGGCGCCGCGGACGGCGTGGAGCGGTGGCGGTCGCCCATCGGCGCTCAGGTGACGACGGATTTTCTCGCCACGGACCGGCGGCTCATCTTCGCGAGCGGTGCATACCTGTTCATCCTCGACCGCGCGAGCGGGCAGGAGCTGCTGCGCATGACGCAGCCGCACACGGCGCCGGACAACGCGCTCTTCTCGTCCACGCCCACGGCGCTCGCCAACCAGATCTTCATCACGATGAGCGACGCGGCCTGGAGCTTCGATCAACCATGAGCCTAGAAGTCCTCAGGGCGCGTCGATAGCGCCCACACCGCGAGCACAACGATCGTCCAACGAGCGGTCTCTCTCATCAGTGACCCCTTCTGTGGTTCAACGAGGTCTGCGCGGATGCGCCCCTCTTGCAGTCCAGCTATTTGTTCTACATACTGACAGTAATGTCCGCCCCCAGCCTCGGTACTCTCGAACTCGCCGCCTTGCTCGCGGTCGCCCGCCTCGCCGACGACGCCTACGGATTGGCGGTCCGTCGCGACCTCGCCGAACGAACCGGGCGAGATCTCTCCGTCGGCGCCGTCTACACCACGCTGCAGCGGCTCGAGGACAAGGGCCTCCTGAGGTCGCATGCCAGCGCACCGATCCCGGTGCGGGGCGGGCGTTCGCGTCGCCACTACACGATCACGGGCGCCGGGACACGGGCGATCCGCGAGGCGGAACGGCACACCGCGTCGATATGGGCCGGTGTGCGGACCACCCTCCGTCCAAAACCCGCATGAGAGCGTCCTTCGCTTCGCGGGCCGCTGCTCGCGTCCGCGCGCGCAGCAGCGTCGAGGATGGAATCGCCTCGAAGGTGGAGTGCCTGCTCGAGGCACTCGGCGCGGACCCTGCCTTCGCCGACGCCGTGCTCGGCGACCTCACCGAAGAGCATGCGCGTCGCGCGGCACGCGATGGTGCACGCACGGCACGGTGGTGGTATGTCGGCGAGGCGCTCCGATCGGCGCCGCATCTGCTCGCGAGCGCGGTCCGGCACGCGAGCTGGCGCCGACGCGCCCGGCTGTCGGCGTACATCGCGGCGGTTCTCCTCGCGCCGGCCGTCGCGGTCATTGCGTTGTTCGGCGGAAACGGCCTGCCCGCGCAGCTCGTTGCCGACATGGGCAGCGCCGCTGACATCGTCGTGAACAACGTACGACCGGTGCAGCTCGCGATGCGCGTGCTCGATGCTGCGGGGCACGTGCTCCCCGATACGGGTGTGCGCTATCGGTGGAGCGCAGGGGTACCGGTCCCGGTGTCCTCAACCGGCGTGGTGACGTGCACGCAGCCCGGCGACGCGACGGTCCACGCTTCGCTCGGCCCGCTGACCACGCGGCTGACTCTCCGCTGCCGGCCGGTCCTCGACGTGCGCGCCTTTCGCATGCTGAACATCGTCGTCGGCGGCCCCGTCGCGGAGGTGCCCTTCCTGGCCGTCGATGCGGACGGCCAGCGCGTCACGCAGCTCAGGGGGCAGATCACCGTCGAGGACAGCTCCGTCGCGACGGTGAACGTCACGGCGGAGGGGAAGCAACTGCTGCGCGCGCGAGCGGCGGGGTCCACGGCGCTGAATGTGCGCATCGGAGACCGCGATGCGCACATGGAGGTGCACGTGTATGAGCGGGCGAGCACTCCGGAAGGGATTCGCCCAGGACAACATCTGGCCGTTCCGGTGCAAGTGCGCGGTGGCGACATGCGTCAGTGGCGCCTTGCGGCCTCACCCGAGCTCTACTAAGTGGCAATGCTTCCCGACGGCGACGAGCAACACATGCCTCGGCTGGCGATCGTCGGCGCGTACTGCGGGCCCGCGCTCGACACGCACAGCTTCTTCTGCCTCGCGAAGCGCGACGCGTCGGTGTTCGTCTACCACTCACGAGTGGGCGATCAAACCCGTGAGGTGAACGGAACACTCGCCGTCTGGCGGCAACCGCAACCCTGAGATGTCCACCTGCCGGAGCTCACATGACCTGCATTCGCACGCTCGTGCTCGGACTCGCGATCGCCCTTGGCACCACATCGGGACGCGCGCAGACACCCTCGACACATACCGTTCGCGATACCGTGATCCCCGCGACGCCCGCGGGCAACGCGCTTCGCGCGTGGCTCGATGCGTTCAACAGTGGCGACTCGACGCGGATGACGGCGTACACCCGAACCTGGGAACCGTCCCTCGCCGCGGGCGGAGCGTTTGTCTTTCGACAGCAGCCGGGACGCCGCTTCGACCTGCTGAGCATCGAACGCAGCGAGCCTCGGCACATCGAGTTCGTGCTGCGGGAGTCACGCAGTCCGATGATCAGCTATGGCGCGATCGACGTGTCCGCCGGTGAACGTGTCAGTGTCGTGAGCCGCAAGCTCGAGCCACTCGGCCCCGACGCATCGATTGACGAGCTGCGCATCAGCGCATCCGATCGCGCGCGGGTGATCGACCGGGCCCCGGTTCTGCTGGATTCGTTCTACGTCTTCCCGGAGGTGGCGAAGCGGGTGGGCG
>JAJAYP010000235.1 GCA_026786185.1 Gemmatimonadaceae bacterium | reverse complement strand
TTTCACCACGCAGCGGCGGATGTCGATCCTCTGCGCACCTCTGCGCACTCCGCGGTGAAAAATACAACACTCGTGCGAGCATGATTTCGGTTACCGGCCAGTAGTGACTGAACCGAAGTTTCGATAGCAACAACGAGAGCATGACCGCAGAGGCCGCAGAGAAGCGCGGAGGACAGCCGGTGACCGCAGATTCCTTGGGCACGCGTGCCCGGCTCCGCTCGTTTCACCACGCAGCGGCGGATGTCGATCCTCTGCGCACCTCTGCGCACTCCGCGGTGAAAAATACAACACTCGTGCGAGCATGATTTCGGTTACCGGCCACAAGTCAGGGCGCACCGTTGAGCGAGTAGCGGTCGCCCCCCCACACGCCGTCCGAGGGTCCGAACGCTTTCACGATCACGTCGTTGGCATTCAGGATCTCCACCCGCGACGCGGGGAGCTTCGTGCCCAGCAGATCGACGGTGACGGAAGCGCCGCCCGTCGCGCGGTGCGACAGGAGCCCGTTGATCCGGATGCGATGTCCGTCCGGCAGCCCGGCCATCGTGACGGCGCGCGAGGCGGTCACGATCAGGTCGTCGTACCTCACCGTGCCGACGCCTCCGGACCCGTAGACGTTCAGCGACAGATTGCCCGCGATGTCATTCGCTGGCGTCGCATCGATCGCCGAGACCTGGAGAATTCCGTCGGCCCAAAGCCTGTGGTCGCTGGCGAACACGGAGTAGTTGATGCGATGGTTTGCATTGGCCGTCGACGTGAACGTCCCGTAGCCGAGAAGGGCATACCCGCCATTCGGACCCAACCCCGTTCCCGGTAAATAGACGTACACGCCCACGCTGTCGAACACGCGAACGGGCGACATCTCGGTAGAGCGCTTTTTACCCGTTACCGGATCGAGCGCGATCGGCCAGTTCGTGGCGATGATGTAGGCGCCGGCGCGAAACGCGGTGATCGGGCCGATGTAGAACGCCGAGTCGAGGCGTGCGCAGAGCGACGGACTGGTCGCGGCATCGAGCGGCACGAGCGTCGAGGCATCGGTGGCAGTGATCCCGTGCGCCCGCAGCCACGGCACATCGCCGGCCATGTTGAGAAAGCGCGTGACGGAGTTCAGTGATCTGGTGGTCGCCGGGCGGCTCGTCTGCTGCGCACCCGCCGTCGCCGCCCCGGCGAGAACGAGTGCCCAGACCATCACAGGGCGCACGATGCCCCTCGCAATGGCGCGAGCAAGATTCCACATGCGGAAGCCCTCATTGATGCGTGTCGTCATCGCATCAGTACCCGCAACGCTTGATGTAGGTCGCCTTGTATCCCCCAGGCGTGCCGTTGTACTGGAATTTCATGATCCTCGTCCCATCCAGTATGAAACCCGGCTTCCGGGATGTCGGCGCAGTTCCGTCCACCGCACGCCGCGAGTGTGACCGGCGGCGCAATCGCGGCACGATTGCGCCGCGAGGGGTATCACTGGCGTCGGGATTTACGTGCCCTTTCCGTCCCGGCGCTCGTCATTCACGGTGAACGGGATGTGCTCCCCACGGTCGTCGCCCTGGAAGGTTCGGAGCTTCTGCCGCGCGCACGTCTCGCCCTCCTCCCGGATGCCGGCCACATGCCGTTCCGGGAAGCGCCCGAGCGCTTCCTCGACGCAACCGGCTCCTTTCTCGCCGCTCCCTCCACCGGGCCGCCGCGATCGTCGTCATGATGCGCCTCCGCCTTACCCTGCTCGCGCGTGGCTTCGCCGCGCTCTCGCTCGCCCTCATCCCGCTTTCGGGCGCGATGCGTGCGCCGATCCCACGCACGAGCGTGGCGAGCGGTGGAGTGGTTGCCAATCCATTGAGTCGGAAAGCCGCACAGCGTGAGTTGATCAAGGCGCAGGTCCGGCGTCGTCTCGCCGAACGCGGCGGTGGCACCTACATCAACGACATGCTCGCCGAACGGGACAGCGCGCTGGCCCGCTGGCCGGATCGCGCGGGTCGTCCGCTGACGATCTGGATCCAGCCGACGAGCGAGATCGACGACTGGACCGATGAATTCGTGATCAGCGTTCGGGAGGCGGTCGACAACTGGGACGCGCTCGACCTGCCGCTGCGGTTGGCGTTTTCCAGCGACTCCGCACGCGCGGACGTTCACGTCACGTTCATCGACCAGTTCGACGAAGCAATCAGCGGCCGCACGAAGTGGGAGAGAGACGACAGTTGGTGGATCACCGACGCCGACATCGTGCTCGCCGTTCATCACCGCAACGGACCGGCTCTGGACAAGGATGCCATGCGGGCGCTCGCGCTGCACGAGATCGGACACCTGCTGGGCCTCGACCACACCGAGGATGCGACGAGCATCATGGCGCCGCGCGTGCGGGTTCGCGCACTGTCAGCCGCCGATCGTGCGACGGTACGGCTGCTCTACACCCTTCCCCCCGGCGGCGTCCGCTGAGTCGACGCACGCCGGAAGCGCTGCTCGTCATGCTGCTGGTCGTGGCGGCGGGCATGGTCGCAGGCAGGGAGCAACGCGGCACTCGCACCGACGCGCCCCCGACGAGCGCGTCGCGACGGTCGGACGACACTGCGTCGACCTCCCGCCATGGGCTCACGATCGCGCAACGTGCGGCGGGCGTCGCGCGCCGACAACCGACGCCGCCCGCCGAGCTTCGCCGGCGTGTCGCGGCGCTCGCCAGCGGCACGTACGTCGCGGACATTCTCCGGGAGCAGGACAGCACACTCTATCGGTGGCCCGAACGGCTGAACGACGCCGTGCGTGTGTACGTGGAGCCGACCTCGAACGTGCCGGATTGGAACGACGCGTTGCCGAACATGACGCGCGACGTCTTCGGCGAGTGGAGCCTCACCGGCTTTCCCCTGCGCTTCGCGTTCGTCTACGACTCGGTCGATGCGGACGTATGGATTCGCTGGCGTGACCGGTTTCCCGACGGCGATGGGCAGCGCATCGGCGTCACCGAGCGGACACAGTCCAGCGACTTTCTCATCGTGCGCGCGACGATCTCGATCGCCTTGCACGACAGCGCCGGTCGCGTGTTTCCGGCGCCCTTCGTCGCCGGCATCGTGCGTCACGAGGTTGGGCACGCGCTCGGCCTCAATCACGCCAGCGACAGCACCAGCGTGATGTTCGCCGATGCGGCGACCTCGACGCTGTCCGCGTCGGACCACGCAACGCTGCGCCTGCTGTATCTCGTGCCGCCAGGGACGCTCAAGGACTAGGCGTTGCGCGACGCGTCGGTCACGCGCGCGGAATCCTTCTTGCCCTCGCAGCGTTCCATGAGTGTACCGGCGAATTCAGGAACCAACGGGAAGGGCGAGCGCTCCGCTGCCGCGGACAAGGCATGGGACGTGGCCATCATCGGTGGTGGCCCGGCGGGGCTGAGCGCGAGCATCTGGCTTGCGCGCTATCTCCACACCGTGCTGCTGGTGGATTCCGGTGATCCGCGCAACTGGGAGACGCGAGGGGTGAACGGGTTTCTCGGTCATCCCGGCATTCGGCCGGCCGAACTGCGCGGGCTGGGACGTGACGAGGCGCGCAAGTATGGCGCGGAGCTCGTGGACGCCGTGTGCGACACCGTCACGCAGCGCAACGAGGACAGCTTCGAACTCGTGCTCGCGGATGGCGCGACGCATCGCGCTCGACGCCTCCTGCTCGCCATCGGCCTCAAGGACGTGTGGCCCGACATTCCGGGCCTCGAGCACGTCTACGGCGCGAATGCGCACGTCTGTCCCGACTGCGACGGCCGCGAATGCGCGAAGAAGAAAGTCGTGGTCATCGGCAAGGGCCGGAAGGCGGTGGGCATGGCGCTCAACCTCACCACGTGGACACGCGAGATCATCATCTGCACGAATGGTGAGCCGGCAGAGCTGGACCTGCCGGAATACTGCAGGAAGCTCGACGCGCTCAACATCCCGGTGATCGAGGAGCCCGTCACCTGCGTGCGACACAGCGGCACCCATGTCCACGCGCTCGACTTCGCCGGCGGGATGTCACTCGACACCGACAAGATCTTCCTGGCCATCGGGCAGTATCCCGCCGACGATCTCGGCGCGCAGCTCGGATGCGAGCGCGACGCCGGCGGTCACATCATCGTCGATGATGCCTATCACACGTCGGTCATGAACTGCTTCGCGGCCGGCGATATCGTGCCGGGTCCGCAGCTCGCCGTGGCGGCGGCGGGAGACGGCGCCATCGCCGCGCTGGCGATCCACAAGTCGCTCGTGCCCGATGGCCGAAAGCTCGAGAAGCTGGAGACGGCCGAGCACTGATCCGCGCTACCGGCCCCCGCTCCAGCGCAATACGACGCGGTACGGCTTGCGTGCGCGCACGCAGTCGAGCACGACACTGCCCTCTCCGTTGTCCACCGCCGTCTGCACCAGTTCACGCACATCGGCCACGGTGCGCACCGGCTCGCCCGCGACGCGAACGATCACGTCGCCATCGCTGAGGCCCGACCGGAAGGCAGGCGAGCCCACCGCCGATTGTGTGACGAGCACGCCGCGCTCCACGCCCACCGTGCGCGCCAGGCCGTCGGTCAGCGCCGCGAGCTGCGCACCGGCGACGCTGCTCATCCCGTAGCCGGCAATCATCGCCGGTATCGGCCCGAGCGGCGACATCGCGAGCAGCGGGGGCGCGGGGGGCATCGGAGCCATCGCACTCATGGGCGGCATGGCGGCCACACGTGGGGCCGGCGCCGTCGCCGACGTCGCGGCGCGCGGAAACGCCGGGGGGTCCATCAGTCCGCGCGGCGCGCGCAGCTCGAAGTTCGCCTCGCTGCGCAACCTGAAGCGCGAGGGTACGTCGGCGATCGTCACCGGTACCTCCTTCGTCCTGCCATCGCGCCGAATGCGGACGAGCACCCGAGCGTTCGGACGCAGCAGTCGTGTCAGCGAGATGTCACGGTCCGCCACGTCGCGTCCATCGTACGCCACGAGCGTGTCGCTCGGAATCAATCCGGCCCTCTCGGCCGGAGAGCTCGGCTCCACCGACACGATCTCCGGATGCGTCAGATATCGGATGATCAACTCGCCGTTGTCGATACGCGGCTCGCGCGCCGTGCCGGACACGACGATCCCGAGCCATCCGCGCGGCATGGCGAACTGGCTCGCATGCACCTGACGCAGGGCATCGCTCATCGCCGACGCATCGCGCTCATCCATCATCGGCGCGACCTGTACCTGCACGCGCATCAGGGCGCGACCGCGGTCGGACATGCGGCGCGCAATCATCTCGATCTGCTGTACCGTGCGGTCCAGGGCGTCGCCGATGCCTCGTCGCTCACCGGCACTGAGGTCGCCACTCTCCGTGTAGAGCTGCGCGAGCGAATCGGCACGGCCCTCCAGCCGTCGGAGTTGCCGGTCGCTGCTGTCGTCCGATGCGGCGCGCGGCACGCGACGCACGACCGGTTCCGTGGTCTGCGCCCCGAGCAGCGCATGTACCGGCGATCCGGCAACGAGAGCGACGGAGAGCGCGACGAGCGGTCGAAAGCGCATGGGGCGGGACATCAGCTGGAGCGGAAGGGTCATCAGAAGCTGTCGAGGCGCAGGCTCGCCGGCAGCGCGGTGTTGAGCTGCCGAATCGTGGCCTCACGCTGGCCGAGCGTCGTGAGGTAGTAGCCATTGATGACGGGATCGTGCGGTGCCTCTCGCATCGCCTCCCCCGTCGCCGAGATCACGCGGTCGAGCGCAGCCAGTCGTGACTTGTAGGCAACCGGACTGCCGTCGTCGACCGCGGTGCTGTCGTACTGCGCCAGGTACGCCACCGCCTGCTGATAGAGTTGTTCGGAGCGGCGCTGTGCCGCACGTGCATCCTCGATCGACGAGAACGCCGACTCGGCCACCAGTCGCGCGCCGGGATCCGCAACGGCGTGGGTAGTGGAGGTACTCGCGCTCGGCGTGCCCGGCGTGACGTCGGCGCCGGCGGTCGCGCGACCGAGTACCGCGCCGCCGGCCAGGAGCAAGAGCCCGGCGGCCGCTTGCAGCGGCCAGCGCGATGCGATGCGGAGGGTCCGGCGCGGCGTGACGTCGGCAAGGGCTCCCGACCCCGCCCCCGCCTCGAGCGCGGAGGCGATCGTATCCCAGCGCGTGAGCGGAAGCCCGAAGGCCGTGCGCTCCGAAGCTGCCATCGCCACGAGCGTGCGATACGCATCACGCTCGCGGGCGCACGCAGCACACGCAGCGAGGTGCGCCGATTCGTCGGCGGTGGCGTGTTCGTCGGCGAGCGCCGCAAGACGTTCAGTGGAGAGGTGCAGCATGTTCGGTCGGCGTGGGTCGTATGCGCATCGACGATGGCGCATCGATCAGATGAGCGAGCATGACGCGCAGCTTGGCGCGCGCCTTGAACAGTTGTGACTTGGAACCGCCGGAGGTGATGCCCAGCTGCTCGGCGATCTCCTCGTGCGTATAGCCCTCTACGTCGTGAAGCAGGAAGACCGTGCGGGCACCGGGTGACAGTCGTGCCGCCGCGTGCTCGATCGAGGCGGCGAGCATGGCGCGATCCGCTTCCGGCTCCACCGACGCACTGTCGTCTTCCACATCCACCTCCAGCGCCGCCAATCGCCGATGTCGGCGCAGCGCATTCAACGTACGATTGACCGCGATCCGGTGCGCCCAGGTCCCGAACTGCGCATCGCCACGAAAACTGGGCAGCGCCCGGAAGATCTGGATCCAGACGTCCTGCGCGACATCGGCCGCGAGATCCGCATCGTGACCCACCATGCGCCGCACCACGACGTCGATGTGCGGTGCATGGCGCGTCCACAGCGCCCGCATCGCCCCTTGGTCGCCATCGATGGCGCGCTGTACGGTGAGCTGTTCGTTCTCCATGGCGTCCGGAAAATTGGTCACGGGAGCGGGGACAAGGGTTGCCATCCGTACGGCCCCGGTGCTCGCCGTGCTTCAGCATTCCAGCGATCCCATCCCCTATCGTGACGCCACAACCTCTTGCTCGACGTACGCACAGCTGACATACTGGGCCGGACCAGCCAGTTCTGCGCGCTGGAACCTGTTCCGACCCACGCTGTATTGATCCTACCGGGCCCTGCCGTTTATACCCCAGGCCCGGTTTTCCCTTTTCACATGAGCACGCTTCCTGCTTAGCGTACCCGGCAGTACCGGGTACCCCTTCGGCAGATCACGAGGAGTTCCGCGTTGCTGAACCTGCTGTTCGCTGCCGCGAATCTGTTCCACCCGCTCGGCCCAGCCGTGCTCGACCGCGACGGCCTCCCGGTCAAGTCGCCGAGCGCGGTGGGAATGAGTGCGTCTCGCCTGGCGACCATCAATCGGGTCATCGAACGCGGGATCAAGGCGGGCGGCTACCCCGGCGCGGCGGTGGTCGTCGGCCGGAAAGGCGCCGTGGTCTGGGAGAAGGGTTTCGGACGGGTGGGATGGACAGGGGAGGCCGCTCGTGTCGAGGCCGACCGGACCCTGTACGATCTCGCGTCGCTCACGAAGGTGGTGGGCACGACGGCCGCCGTGATGATCCTGTTCGACGAGGGCAAGATCCGGCTGGATGATCCGGTGGTGAAATTCCTGCCCGAGTTCACGGGTGGTGGGCGCGAGCTGGTGACCATCCGGCTGCTGCTCGAGCATCGCTCCGGGCTGCCGGCGGGTCGTGATCTATGGCGCATCGCGCACAGTGCGGCCGAGGCGCGCGCTGCCGTGCTCCAGACCCCGCTCATCGCGCAGCCGGGCCAGTACTACGAGTATTCCGACCTGGGCGCCGATGTCCTCGCGTTCATGGTGGAAGCGGTCACGTCGCAGCCACTGGATCAGTTTCTCGACGCTCGCGTGTTCTCGCTGCTGGGAATGAAGGACACGCATTTCCGCCCTGATGCGTCGTTGCGTGGTCGCATCGCGCCCACGGAGCTCACGCCCCCCCGCGGGTATCCGCTGCGCGGCGAGGTGCACGACGAGAATGCGTATGCGCTGGGCGGAGTGGACGGTCATGCGGGGCTGTTCAGCACCGCGAGCGACCTCTCCATCTTTGCGCAGATGCTGCTGAACGGCGGAACGTTCGCCGGTACGCGGATCATCGCCGACAGCACGGTGGCGCTGTTCACCAAGCGCGCGGCGGGCACGCGGGCGCTGGGCTGGGACACCTGCGCGGGCGAGTTCGGCTGCGGCAAGTACATGAGCGTCAATGCCTACGGCCACACCGGGTTCACCGGCACCTCGCTCTGGATCGATCCCGATCGCGACATGTTCGTCGTGCTGCTCACCAATCGGGTACATGCGGCGAAGGCACGTCGCCCGGCGAAGGTCATCAGCGACGTCCGCGCCGATCTGGCCGATGCCGCGGCGCTGGCGGTGACGGACATGCGCGGTGGTCCGCTCGACATGCCGAGGTCCTTTCGCGCCGATCGCGCGGTGGGATGGAACCGGCCGGACGTGAAGGTTTCGCGTGCGAAGGCGGTCAAGGCGAGGCGGGCTGCGTCTGCGCGCGCGCGTGCCCGCGCAAAAAGCAAGGCGAGTGCACGCCGGTCCGCTGCGACGTCGAAGAAAAAAGCGTCGTCGAGGCGCTAGCGGGAGTCGCCGTCGCTGGTGATACTCCGAGGATCCCGTCCGGAGCACCACCATGTCCACCGAGTTGCCCATCACGCCGCGTCATTCGACGACTTCGCACGTCGTGCCCGCTCCTCAGGCTGACGGCGCGGAGGCGTCCGACGGCGCAGCGAGAGCTGTCGTGAAGGCCGACGCGCCCGGCGACATTCCCGTAGTGGCACCCGGGAGCGGTGCCGCCTTCGCCGACGTGAGCCTCGAGCAGGCGCGGCTCGCGCTTCGCAAGGTCAAGGATCCCGACCTCAACCTGAACATCGTGGATCTCGGCCTCGTCTACGACGTGCGCGTTGCGGACGGCAACGTGGAGGTCGACATGTCGCTCACCTCGCCCGGCTGTCCGAGCGGTCCGGAGATCATGGGTGACGCCGAGCGCATGTTGAAGGCGCTGCCGGGGGTTGGCTCGGTGACGGTGAATCTGGTATGGTCGCCGTTCTGGACCCCGGACCGGATCGAGCCGCGGGTGCGGGCGTACATGGGCCTGTGAACTGCGGGGCGGGCGCGGGGGGGGGGGGGGCGGCGCCCGGGCCGCGGCCTGGGGGGCAGAGCGAGCGCGAGTACGGGGCTGCCAAGGGAAGGGCCTTGATGGACTTGCTGGGGGTGGCGCGGCGGGCCCCCCCC
>JAJAYP010000234.1 GCA_026786185.1 Gemmatimonadaceae bacterium | reverse complement strand
CCGGCGCCCGGGTGGCGGCGCGCCCCCCCCACCACACCCCCGCCCCCGCACCCCCCCCCCCCCCCGGGCCCGCCCCCGGCCCGATGCGCGTTGCGCCAGCGACGAGCGTGATGGCGAGTAGTACGATGGCGGCGAGCAGGCGGGGCATGTGGAGATTTACGCTGTCCGCTGAAGGTTCGTTAGGCCGTTACTGTTCGACGCATGCGACCCGCGCTCCTGTTCGACCTCGACGGCACACTCGTCGATTCCATCGCGCTCATCCTGCTGTCGATGCGGCACGCGTTCGTCGGCTACGTCGGCGACGCTCCATCCGACGAGCAATGGCGGGCCCTGATCGGCCGGCCGCTCGTCGATTCGTTCCGGGAGTTCGTGGCCGATGCGTCGGAGGTCGACCGGCTGGTGGGACGGTACCGGGAGTATCAGCTCGAGCACCACGACCGGCTGACGCACGCGTACGTCGGCATCGTGCCCGCCATCCGGCAGTTCGCGTCCGACGGATATCCGCTGGCGCTCGTCACGAGCAAGGCGGATTGGCTCGCGTTGCGCGCACTCGTTCACGTCGGGCTCGACGACGACATCCGGGTGGTGGTCGGCTGCGACAGCTGCACGCGCCACAAACCCCACCCTGAACCTGTCCAGCGCGCACTGACCCTCCTGCGCGCGTCGTCGGCACGCGCCATCTTCGTGGGCGACTCGCCACACGACATCGAGTCCGGCCTCGCTGCCGGCGTCAAGACGATCGGTGTGACCTGGGGCGCGTTCAGCGCACAGGAGCTGTCGGAGGCAGGCTCCGATCTCGTGATCGACCACGTGGCCGACCTTTCACCCGCGGTAGAACGACTCGGCGCAGGCTTCGGCTGAGGTTCAAACCTTTGGAGCGGTCGGGGTATCCCATGATGTGTCCGGCCAGGTGACCCGCGAAAACGACCGATGACCGCAGTGGCAATACCGGAACACACGGCAACCTCCCATACGGCGATTTACGGACCCGACCCTGACGTGGCGCTTGCGGCTGCGGGAGATCGTCGTGCCTTGGAGCGGCTCTATTCGTAGCCACACTACCAGCGGCGACGTGAATTTCTCAGGTCAGATCCTGGCAGACGGCCGGTACGAATACGACACGCACTCGCGCGAGATCCGGCTCGTGCGCTCCGCGGACGTCGGCGCGCAGTTGAGCCTCAGCACCTTCAGCGGGGGCTCGAGCGCGACTTCCCGATCACGCTGCAGGCAGGCAAGGATCACGGCAGCAAGCGCTTGAGCTTCACGCTCGGGCAGGGCACGGCGCGCATCCTCGCCGAAACGTTCAGCGGCGACGTCACGCTCACGTCGACCGGCCGCCGCAACGTGACGTGATGGCTCCATTCGCCGTCCTCGGGGTATATTTCACAATCCCTTCCAACGGAGAAATACCAATGGGTGTCTCGATTGCTGGGACCCTCGTTCGTTCCGGCGAGGACCGCGCGACGCTCGTGCGTCGTACGTACGGACTCGTCTTCGTCAGTGTCATCATCACGGCGCTCGGCGTCGTCTTCTGCCTCAACACGCCCAGCGTGTTCGAGGCCACCGCTCGTCATCCGTTCATCACGATGATCGCGATGTTCGCCCCGCTCTGGATGGCGATGAAGGCACGGCGCGATTTCCCCAAGAACATCGCGCTCGTCCTCATCTTCACCTTCATCGAGGGGATCTTCATCGCGCCCTTCCTGGCGCTGGCGGAATCCCGCACGCCGGGGATCATCGGCCAGTCCGGACTGCTGACCCTGTCCACATTCGGCGCGTTGTCGATGTACGCCGTGTTCAGCAAGCGCGACTTCAGCGCGTGGGGCAGCTTCTTCATGGTGGGGCTGTGGGTCCTCATCGCGACGTCGTTGATCAGCTTCTTCTTCCCCAGCACGCTCGGCTCGCTCTGGATCGCCGCCGGCACGGTGCTCGTGTTCAGCGGCCTGCTCGTGTTCGACACCTGGCGCATCGTGCGGTCGGGCGAATACGGCCCGGACGACTACGTGCCCGCCGCGGTGAACATCTATCTCGACCTGTTGAACATGTTCCTCGCCATCACCCGGCTGCTCGGCGGCCGCCGCTGAGCGAGTCGGGAAGGCGGAGCGTCACCGCCGTCTTCGCGCATCCCGACGACGAGACGTTCGCGATCGGGGGCACGCTGGCGAAATGCTCGGACGACGGGATTCGCTGTTCGCTCTACTGCGCCACCGATGGGGATGCCGGACGATCGTCCGGCATCCCCGTGTCGTCTCGGGCCGAGCTCGCGGTGATCCGCCGCGCCGAGCTGCGCGATGCAGCGGCCAGACTCGGCGTCGCCGTGATCGAGTGCGGTGGCCACCCCGACGGTTCGCTCGGCACCACCGATCCCGAGCTCGTGATGGCGGAGATCGTTCGGCTCATCCGTGTCGAACGGCCCGATGTCGTGATCACCTTCGGACCTGAAGGCGCGCCGACGCGACATCGCGATCATCGCGTCATCTCGCGTCTCGCCACCGCCGCGATGCTGCTCGCTGGCACCCGCTCGGCGTATCCCGATCAGATCGCCGCGGGACTGCGGCCTCACCGGACACCACGGTTGTGCTACGTCACGTGGTCCGGCATGCTCATGTCCCACGATGAGCCGACGGAAGGACAGCCGGTCCATATCAGCATCGAGGTGGGCGCATGGTTGCCTCGGAAGGAGCAGGCATTCGAGGCGCACCGGACGCAGCACGACCATCGCGCCCAATTCGAGCGGCTGGCGCTCGCGCCGGCGGAGGATTTCTTCGTCGCGATCGGCGCACCGGCATTGGCCGGCGCCGCGGACCTGTTCGTCGCCTTGCCCTGACGCCCCGTCAGTTGACGGCGCGTCGCGCTTCCCGCGGTGCTAGGCTTCGACGAGCGTTTCGATCGTGCCCGCGAGCGTGAGATCGTCGTCCGTGATGCCTCCGGCGTCGTGGCTCTGGAGCGTGCAGGTGATCTTGATGTATCGGATGTCGATATCGGGATGATGATCCATCTTGTCAGCCGCGCGTGCGATGCGTTGCACGAAGTCGATCCCGTCGGAAAACTTCTTGAACGTGAACGTCTTGGTCAGCACTTCGCCACGTCGTGCCCAGCCCGGAAGCGAGCCCAGGGCGCGCTGGATTTCGAGATCCGAAAGTCGTGGAGGCATTGAGCGATGGAATGGTGGAAGGACCAGCAGTGCATGATACTACCAGATCGAGCCACGATCAAAGGCGAACGGTGATTTGCCAGGAGGCACGGTGATGGACCAGGCCCCGATGAAGAGTCCCGGCGTCCGCTTCCCTCCGCCCCTGATCTACGTAGGGGCGCTGGTGATCGGATGGATCCTCGACCGTCGGGTTCGCGCGCTGCCGCTCATTGGCGAACCGGGCCTTCTTTGGGATTTCGGCCTGCTGCTCGTCGCGCTGGGGCTGGGACTCACCGCGTGGGGAATGCTCACCTTTCGGGCAGCGCGCACGGCGATCATCCCCATGCGGGGCGCGAGCCGGCTCGTGGACCACGGCCCCTATCGCTTCACCCGGAATCCCATGTACACAGGCTTCACGCTGATGTACCTCGGGGCAGCCGCGATCATGTACTCCGCCTGGCCGCTCCTCGCACTCCCCATCGTGGTTGCGCTGCTCGTCCGACTCGTGATCGAGCGGGAGGAGCGGTATCTGCAGGACGCCTTCGGCTCCGACTACTCGGACTATCGGGCTCGGGTGCGACGCTGGCTCTGACTGAACGAACGCGGGCCCCGGCAGTCTGCCGG
>JAJAYP010000233.1 GCA_026786185.1 Gemmatimonadaceae bacterium | reverse complement strand
TCTTCCGTCCCAGAGCTTGACGAGTATCTGGTCAAGCACGTCATTCGTTCCTACTCCATAGCCCGCGCATCGTTCGAGCGGACCCATGCGCGCCAGATCACAATTCAAGCTCCAGGAATGA
Source organism: Gemmatimonadaceae bacterium (assembly GCA_026786185.1). Classification (GTDB taxonomy): domain Bacteria; phylum Gemmatimonadota; class Gemmatimonadetes; order Gemmatimonadales; family Gemmatimonadaceae; genus AG11. The sequence goes on along the minus strand of JAJAYP010000233.1, from coordinate 12,181 downwards.
CCGCATTACCCCCGCTCGACACCGGAGCGCTGTACCGGGTCCTCGCCGAGAGCGCCGCCGACGCCATCGTGACGATGGACGAGCAGAGCATCGTGCTGTCGGTCAATCCCGCTGCGGAACGCCTGTTCGGCTACTCGGCGGCTGACCTCGTGGGCCAGTCGCTGCACAGGTTCATGCCCGAACGCATGCGGGCCGCGCATCTACACGGGGTCAAGCGGTATCTGACCACCGGCGTCCGGAACATCCCGTGGAAGGGCATTCAGGTCCCCATCCTCACCCGCGACGGTCGCGAGATTCCCATCGAGATCGCCTTCGGAGAGTTCGTCTCGGACGGAAGGCGCATTTTCTCGGCCATTCTGCGCGACATCTCGGATCGCGTCGCCGCCGCGGAGGCGCTCGCCGCCAGTGCAGAGCAGCTCGAGACCCAGGCGATGGAGCTGGAGCAGCAGGTCGAGGAAGCCCAGACGATCAGCGAGGAGCTCGAGCAGACCAACCAGGAGTTGCGGGAGACCGCCCGGGCGCTGTACTCGCAGGAGCAGGAGTTTCGCGCGCTGGCGAACTCGATGCCGACCCTGGCATGGATGGCGAACGCCGACGGGTGGATCTTCTGGTACAACGATCGCTGGTACGAGTACACCGGTACGACGCCGGCGGACATGGAAGGATGGGGATGGCAGCAGGTGCATCATCCCGTCACCCTTCCCGAGGTGCTGGAAGAGTGGTCGCGCTCCATCAACACGGGCGAGTCGTTCGAGATGACCTTTCCGCTTCTCGGCGCCGATGGATCGTTTCGCCCCTTTCTCACGCGCGTCTTTCCGCTGCGGGGCGACGACGGCGCGGTGCTCCGGTGGTTCGGCACCAACACGGATGTGCACCACGAGCACGTCGCGCGGGAGACGGCGGAGCGTGCGGCGATCCGGATGCGACAGCTGCAGAACCTGACGGCGCTGCTGGCGCGCGCACGCAGCATCGAGGAAGTCGGATCAGTGGTGGTGCTGGAGGCAGCGCAGGCCACGGGCGCGGTCACCGGCATGTTCGCACGGCGCGACGACGCGACCGACGAGGCGGTGATGGTGCAGGAGACCGGCCTGCCGGGCGACCTCAAGTCGAACTACACGCGATTCCCGTTGAGCCGCGACACGCCAACCGCGGAATGTCTCCGCACGGCCCTGCCCATCTTCATCGGTGCGCGCGACGGACCTGGCGGCTTGCTCGAGCGCTATCCGTCGCTACGCGACGTCTGGGATACGGTCGGACGCAGTGCGGTCGCGACCGTTCCGCTCATCGTGGGCGGCCGGGCGATGGCCGCGATGTCCTTCACCTTCGCCGATCCGCAGGTGTTCACCGACGACGACCGTGAGTTTTTTCTCACGCTCGCCGGCCAGGGTGCGCAGGCGATGGAGCGGCTGGAAGCGTTCGCCGCCGAACGTCGCGAGCGCCAGCGCAGCGATTCCATCGTCGAGTCGATCACCGACGGCTTCGTGACCTTCGACGGTGACATGCGCTTCACCTACGTGAATGCGCGCGCCGCCGCCATGTTCGGTACCGCTGGAGAAGAACTGCTGGGGCGCGACATCGGGTCGCTGCCGCGGGGAGAATCGTCACCGTTCGTGCGCCTCGTTCGCGAGGTGATCGACACTCGGACGCCCCAGTCGATGGAGGGTTTCGGCACCATCGTGGGGCGATGGCTCGACCTGCGCGCCTACCCGGCGGAGGACGGCGGGGCCATCGCGTACTTCCAGGATATCACCGACCGGCGCGCACAGCAGGAAGAACGATCGCGACTGCTGGAAGAAGCACAGGCGGCCAACGCGGCGAAGACGGAATTTCTGCGCACGGTGAGCCACGAGCTTCGCCAGCCGCTCAACGCCATCGGGGGCCTGCTGCAACTCTGGGAGCTCGGCCTCCGTGGCGACCTGAGCGAGCAACAGTTGCAGGACCTCGAACGCATCAAGCGCAATCAGCGCCAGTTGAGCAGCCTGATCGAGGATCTGCTGAGCTTCGCGCGACTCGAGGCGGGCAAGCTGGAAATCAATCTGGTGCCCGTGCCGGTGCGCACGGTGTTCGAGAACCTCACCTCGGCCATCACGATCGACCTGGACGCGAAGGAAATCGAGTACCGGTGCGAGCTGGCCGACCCCTCGCTCGCCGTCCTCGGCGACGCCGACCGCATCCATCAGGTGATGATCAATCTCGTGACGAACGCCATGCGGGCCATGCCCGCGGGTGGTCACATCGTTGTCGCCTGCAGCGTCAGCGGCGAGGACGTGCATCTCGACGTCCAGGATACCGGCCTCGGGATTCCGGCGGACAAGCTGGAGGCTATCTTCGTCCCGTTCGTGCAGGTCGGTCGAGCACTCAATCAGCCTCGCGAAGGCGCAGGATTGGGTCTCTCCATCTCGCGCGGACTCGTGGAAGCGATGGGCGGGACGCTCACCGCGTCCAGCACGCCAGGAGTCGGGAGCACGTTCACCGTCAGCCTCAAGGCTGCCAGTCCGTAGAGGATCCACCGAATGTCACGAGCATCCACCGTCTCCATCGCACTCTTCGCCGCCGTCGCGCTCTCGGCGACACCACGTTTCGCTGATGCGCAATCGGTGCAGCACCAGGGCTCGGCCGGCATGGTGTATCGGTCGCAGGCCGACACCGGTCCCATTGCGCGCGCCGAGCGTGCGCTGGCGGCTGATCCGCGCAACGTGCAGCGGTTCATCCAGCTCGGTATCGCACAGTCAGGCGCCCGGCAGATGCGCGAGGCGGTGCAGACCTTCACGCGGGCGCTCGCCGTGGCGCCCAACGATCCGATGCTGTACCGCTGGCGCGGGCATCGCAATCTGTCGGTGCGCAACTTCGACGGCGCGATGGCGGACCTCACGCGAGGATACGGTCTCGACAGCACGAACTACGGCATCCTCTATCACCTCGGCGTGCTGCGCTTCGTGCGCGGCGACTTCAACGCGGCGGCCGACGCCTTCGCTCGTGCACAACCGAACGCGCCTGATGGCGGTGAGCTTGCCGGATCCACGGACTGGCGCTGGATGTCGCTCCAGCGCGCGGGCCGCGCATCGGAAGCGGCGGCGATGCTCGCTCGACGCCCCGATAGTCTCCCGGCCGCGAACGCTTATGCCAAGCGGCTGCGGATGTATCGTGGCGAGATTGGTCCGGACGCGCTGTTCGCGCCGTCCGACACCGGTGACGTCGATATCGCGACCCTCGCCTTCGCACTTGGCAATTGGTACCTGGTGAAAGGCGACACGGCGCGCGCGCGCGAGCAGTTCCGGCGGTCGACCGCGTCCACGGGGTGGCCGGCGTTCGGCTTCATCGCGTCCGAGGCCGAGCTGGCACGGCTCGATCGGAAACCGTAGCGGGAAGGGCACTTGCCGGCCGATCGAGGGTATGGAGAGCACATGCGTCCCCCCAAATACTTCCAGAACGTCCTCGTCGGTGCGAGTGCGTTGCTGTTCGCTGGTGCGCAGTTCACTCCGAAAACGGAGGGGTCCGGTCCCGTGCTTACCGCGGCCGTCTCCTTCGTGAGCGGAACGCGCGACGGGAACGCGACGCCGTCCGGTGACCGGCGGGGCGCCATCGCTGGCGTCACGCGGACCGCGCTCGACGCGCTCACTGGCGCCGTGCGTCCCCTGAGCCGTCCGCAGGCGCTCGAGAAGGCATTTACCAGCTACTTCGCGTACAAGTCGGCCCATCCGGCCGAGGTGCGGAAGCCATACCTGTACTTCGTGGATTACGGCCTGCCGAGCACCACGCCGCGCGGGTATGTCTTCGACATGGATTCGCTGAAGGTCGTGGACGGTCCATTCACCGTGGCGCATGGGCGCGGTTCTTCAGGAGCACGTGACGGAGTGCCCACGCGCTTCTCCAACGTGGAGGGGAGCCACGCCACGTCGCTGGGACTGTACGTCGCACGGGCCGCGTACGACTTTCGCGGCAAGATGGGGGGCCGGTCGTATCGGTCGGTGGGGCTTCGGTTGATGGGTGTGTCGCGCGGCTTCAACGACAATGCGCTCGAGCGGCGCGTCGTCGTGCATGGCGCGCCGTACGTCACGTCGACGAAAGCTGGACGCAGCGAAGGCTGTCCGGCCATGGAGCCGGCGCGCGCGGCGCAGTTGCTGCCCAAGCTCGCCGATGGCGGGATGGTGTTCCTGTTCGCGCCGGACGAAGAGTGGATGACGCGCGATCCGTGGTTGGCGTCGGCGTCGGAATGATCGGACCAGTGGGGAGAATCTCATGAGCCGCACGACTCGTCGTTCGCACCGCATCCTCGTCCTCGCAGCAGGAGCGTGTGCCATCGTCGGCGCAGCGTTGCCCGCCGCCGCGCAGGAAACTCGCCCACCCCGCATCGCGCGTGCCGCGCAGCCCGCACCGCCGCCGCCGTCCGCCACGCCGTACCCTGGCGCGTCGGTGACGATCGATCCGCAATGGTACGAATACCAGCGGACCACGGCGCAGCCGCGATATCGTCATCCGTCGGCCCCGCCCGTGGTCTATTACGTCCCGGTGCCCGCCGGGTATCCGTACTACCAGTCGTACCCGACATATCCGTCGGGCGGTGGCGTGTACGACACGAACGGGCGTCCCCTTTCCAGTGGCTACGATGCACCGGTTTGGGCGCCGTCGAACCAGTATGGGCAGGGAGGCGCCGGCTCACCGGGCTACACGGCGCCGGGCTACACGCCGGATGTGAGCGGCTCGCCGTACGTGGTGATCGATGGTGGCGCGATGGTCGTGGATTTCGGCAACGGCGATCGCCGCGCCATTTCCTCGTGTGCCGCGTTGGCATCGGAGCGGACGCCGAACGGCCAGGCCCGCACGCTGTTCTATCGGCCGCCCGTGGACGGACTGGTCTTTCGCGCCGGTCAGCGCGGCCAGGTCATCGGCCGGCCCGCTGCCGGTGTTCGCTCGTGTTACACCGCGGACGGGTATGGCCGCATCGTGCTGGACTACTGATCGGACAGGGCGGAGGCCGCAGCACCTCCTCCCTGCCAGCGCGCTACAGCCGCGCGATGATCGGGCAGTTGGAGATCTGGCGCGACGAGCGTAGTCCGCCGAGACTCGCGTTCGCGACTCCGTCGCCACCGCTGACGAGTAGTCCATCCTGCACGAGCTTCGCGATATCCGCTTCGTGGCGCACCTGCACGCGCAATCCGGCGTCGATCGCCGCCTGCGTCCACACGGCCGGATGCACCTCCCACACGGGCGTGTACGTGTTGTTGTCCGGGAACACCTGCGTGATGTTCTTCGGCCCGCCTTCGCCGAGCAGCGCGGCCTCCAGTCCCTGCCGTTCCGGATTGTTCACGCCACGCGGGCCGTTGACGATCGGGATGATCGCGGCGCGTGCGGAGGACTGCTTGTCCAGCACGCCCTCGCCCGGCGCGAAGTCCATGTTCGGCGCCCAGCTGGAACCCTCGACCGCCACGATGAGCTTCGAGGATGCATCCTGGTGCAGATAAAGCACCGGCAGATCGTCGTAGAATCCTTCGAGCAGATCCGGCGTCACGGTGCGTGCGTCGTAGTCGATGCGCACCACGGCGTCGTGCAGGCCGCTCCGGTTCGCCATTAACGACGGCGACGGGCTCTAACTCGAGAGGTAGAGCCCGTCGCGTGTCGAGCATGGTGGGCGAGCGATCGCCTACATGCTACGGATGATCAGGATCGTTCGTGCTGCCCGCCGCGGGTGTGAACATGAGGCGCTCGGTATACGGAGCCGACTGGCCGCCCTTCATCTTCATGATCTGCTCGCCGTACATCTTGCGCGCATCGTCGGGTGAGCGTTTGCCGGTGATGATCTCGTCGGCGAGGTTCAGCGCGAGGAGGTTCGCTGCTTCCTTGTCGCATCGTGCGGAGATCTCACCGTTGGTGCGCTCGGGAACGACGCTGCCGTCGTAGCGACCGAGGTCGCTGAATTTGTCGGCCGGCACGCGATAGTTCACCCACTGCTGCATGACGTCGGTGTGCGGTCCGGGGAACTGGTGGTTGACCTCGTAGTTGTAGACCACCGTCCGCTTCCACGGACCCGTCTGGCCCCAGAGCGCCATGTGCTCGTTGAGGTGCATCGGCGCGCCGTACTTCTTCGTCATGAACATCACGGCCTCCTGCGAGGCCTTCGGCCAGCCGCGCATCATCCTGTTCATCTGCGCCATGCTCGCCTTCATCGGGCGGTTGGGCATGCTGGCCGCCATATCGTGGCCCATTCCCTTGTGATCCATCTGGGCCGGCGCGGTCGCCGCCACAAGGCACAGGCCGGCGCCGAGCGCCAGCGTCGAGAGACATCTCATAAGACCATCCTCGTGATTGGTGGTGTTGTCTACCTCCACGAGTCAGGCAAGGACTGCACCGGCCAGCATCTCTCAGGCGCACACGGCCGTGCACGCTTTGGGGGCACGACACTTTCCTCGCATCGTGGCACGCGAATGCCCACGCACTTCGACTAGCGGAACGGTTGTCCGCCAGTGCGGTCGTCGATCACGAAGTGACGGCGCGCTGGCATCTGCACTTTCGGCAGCGTGCTCGCGTTCATGACGGCGGTCATCGGCACGATGCGATTCTCCGCCAGCAGCCACGCGACGAGCGCGTACGTCTCGTTCGGCGTCAGCGAGCCCGGCGCGGTGAACGGCATCGTGCGATGCACGTAGTCGTACACCGTCGTCGCATACGGCCAGTAGTTGCCCACCGTCTTGGGAATGCTCGCATCCTTTCCGAACGGAAAGCCGGCGAGCGTGTCGGGGCTGACGAGTTTGGGGTACGTCGCCAGTCCCTCACCCTTCGCGCCATGACATGACGCGCACTTCTGCGCATAGATCGGTATGCCCTGCGCGTGCGTGCCTTCGCCAGCCGGCAATCCCGCGCCCGCGGGATTCGCGTCGATGTCGATGGACGCGATGCCCACCGGCGTCGCGGCGACGCCCAGCTCGAGCCGATCGGGCAGCCGCGTGGCGCGCGCGGCGGCGGGTACCCCCGCAAACTCCTCCTTGCTCTCGATGCGACAGCCCGCGATCGCGACGCTCGCGACGAGCACCACACCTGCCCATGTCGTGCGCATCGCTCAGCCTCCGAAGTACACGCTGCCGTCCTGCTCCACGAGCCAGGTGCGGATGGCGTTGAAGTGGTAGTCCGTGCCGGCGCCCCTCGTGTCGCGATATGTCTGGAGCGTGGGCTGCACGTATCCCGTCTCGTCGATCGCACGACTCATCAGCTGCGCGGGACGTCCGTCCCATTTCCACATGTGCTCGAATCGCGTGTGCGCGCGCGACAGCACGGGGTTCGACAGCTCGGCTTCCGTCCAGGTGCGACCGCCATCCGTGCTCACGTCCACGCGTTCGATCCGGCCGCGGCCTGTCCACGCCAGGCCGGTGACGGGCCACCATCCGGGTCCGGTCAGGCGCGTGGGATACGCCGGCGAGGTAATGATCGACTTCGCGTCCATCGTGAAGCTGAACTGGCGGGCCGTCCCGTTCGCGAGCGGATCGGTGTACTTCGCCGTCTCGTCGCGCGACATGTTGGGCTGATCGATCGCCTCGAGCCGGCGGATCCACTTCACGCACATGTTGCCCTCGTACCCCGGCAGCAGCAGTCGCGCCGGATATCCGTTGGGCATGCGGAGCGGCTCGCCATTCTGCGCGTACGCGATGAATGCATCGTCGAGCATCTTGTCCATTGGCACGCTGCGCGACAGCCGAGCGGCGTCACCTCCCTCCGCGAGCACCCACGTCGCACCGTGCTGCACGCCCGCCTCCTTGAGCAGTGCAGCGACCGAAACGCCAGTCCATTCGGAGTTGCTCGTGAGGCCGTCGACTTGCTGCGGCGTCATCTCCCGCTTCGGCGCGCGGAATGCCGAGCGACCGTTGCCCGAGCACTCCACGAAGCAGGTGCGAGTCATGGCGGGAAAGCGCTTGAGCTGTTCGAGCGAGAAGACGAGCGGACGATCGACCAGGCCGTGCACCGTGAGGGCGTATCGGTGCGGATCGATGACGGCGATCCCGTTGTGGTGCCGCTGGAAGTGCAGGTCCGAGGGCGTGATCGTCCCCGCGATGTGCTGCAACGGCGTGAGCGACGAGCCCGTGGTGATGCCCACCGGCGTGAGCGCGGGCATCTCGAACGGCGAGCGCGTGCTCAGCGGTCCCGATGCGATGCCCGGGATCATCGATGCATCTGGCGGCGCAACCGGGAGCGGTGCGGCAGGCGCTGATACGACCGCGGCGCCGCCTGCCGGCATCGCGCCGGGCACTTTCGCGGTGGGCACCTGCGTCATGGCGTCGAGCGTCGTGCCAGTCAGTACCGCGCCACCCACGAGGCCCGCCGCCACACCCAGCGCGCGGCGCCGGGACATCGGCGATTCCGGTAGTCCGGCCTTCTCCGAATCATTCATGGACGTCTCCCTCCGTGTCATCGCTTCGTCAGATAGCGCTTGGCGATCATCATGTGCACGCCGACATTGCCGTCCACGAGCTGCGTGATGCGCAGGTCCGCGGACATCGACGCCGCCTGGTACGCCTGCACCTGCGTGATGCCTGCCTTCTCCTGGAGAAACTTCACCATCTCCTTCACCGCCGTGCGTGTCGCCACCACGAGCGACGTATCCGTGCCCATCGTGATCCAGTGCGTCGGCGTCTCGGCACGCGGCCACTCCAGCCTCATGTCCTTGCGGACGATGACCCGGATCCGCCCCTCGAGGTTGGTCTCGAGTCCGGTCTGGTCCACCTCCCCATCCCCCTGCACGGCGTGTCCGTCACCCAGCTCCAGCAACGCGCCCTTCACGAACACCGGGATGTAGAGCGTCGTCCCCGCCACCAACTCCTTGTTGTCGAGATTGCCCGCGTGCCGGCTGGGCGGATTGCTGCTCACGCGACCCAGCGCCGCAGCCGGCGCCACACCGATGGATCCGAAAAGAGGCCGCAGCGGCACGACGATACCCGGAGCGATTTCGGCCGTCATCTTCTTGCGGTTCATGTGGATGAGCGTGCTTACGCGCTGGTCGCCGCAGAGCTCGCGCACGAAGCCGCTGCATCCGTTGTAGCCATAGGCGATGGGCAGGGTGATGCGCTGAATGCGCACCTCGAGCACGTCACCCGAATCGGCCTCCTCCACGTAGATGGGACCCGTGAGGATGTGGCCGCCCGGCCCCTTGAGCGAGCCCGTGTCCTGCTCGACGATGTCGCGCAGGTTCTGCGGCACGTCCTGTGGCAACACACCGAGTCGCTCCAGGCCCGCGGGCGTGTTGGTGAGCATCGTCTCCACGTTCACGATGTCGCCCGAGCGAATGCGAAGCGCCGGCTTCGCTTCCGACCAGTAGTAGCCGTACGTCACAGTGGATGGCGTCGCGGGCAACCGGTGAACAGTCGGCGTCTGGGCGCTCGCCCGCAGTGGCAGGACGACGCACGCGCCGCAGAGGACGACGCGGAGTGCGATGTGTGATGACATGTCGAACCCTGTTCGGGAGTGTCGAACGTAGCTCACGGGCGAGTGCGTCGCTGGAGTTGCTGAAGTTGCTGAAGTTGCGCCGCCATGCTGCGACCCTCCGCGTCCGCGGGCGCGAGCTCCAGTCCACGATGCACGGCGTCCGCGGCCCGCGTCAGGTCGCGCAGCTTGAAATGGGCGCGGGCCAGATTGAAGTAGACGGGTGCGAGCGCGGCGTCCGACTCGACCGCCTTGCCATAAAGCGCGACGGCGCGCGCGGCATCGTCACGGTTGAACGCGATGTTGCCGAGGTTCAACGAGGCCAACGCTTCGCGCGGATTCATGGCCAGCGCCCGTTCGTACGCCGCCGTTGCTCCATCCGCATTGCCGCTGCGCTCGAGCGCGACGCCCAGATTCACGAGCGTCAATGGCTGAACGGGCTTGATTCGCAGACTGGCGCGCAGCGCATCAGCCGCGGACGCGAAGTCACCCGCATCGGTGTACGCCAGCCCGAGATTCGTCAGCACCGTCGCGTCCGCGGGCAACACTTCCAGCGCCTTGCGGTAGGTCACGATGGCCGGCGCCGGCTCCCCCCGGCCACGAAAGGTGTCGCCGAGATATCCGAGCACGAGCACCCAGCGACGGCGCACCGCGAGGTCATCGGCGCCCAGCATGCCAAGTGCTTGCGCGAGAGCGGCGCGCACGTCCGCATCGCCGCCGCGCGCGTAGTGCAGGGCAGCGAGCGCGAGGGCGCGCGTGTCCACATCGGTGCTCCGTGCCATGACCATGATGCGCTCGTTCATCGCGCGGGGCAGCGTGGGCATGTCGGGTGCGAGCGATGACTCCACTACCCGGGCGAGCGCGGCGAACTCTCCGATCGTGTGATTGTCGCCGCTTGCTGCCGACATTGCGCCACTTGCGTCGCCCGCCCTCTCGGCATCGACCTGCGCCTGCACCGTGATCGGCAGCGGCTTCAAGTCGCCATACCACGCCTTCACCTGCTCGGCGAGAGCGACGGCGGTCCGGTCGGTGTGGCACCGGGCGCAAGCGCTCTGGATTCCGACCTGCTCGTCGAATCCGGGACGGGGAATGGCGATGGTGTGGTCGGAGCGCGCGTATCGCACCGCCGTCCCGAGCTCCGGTTGTTGCTGGTAGGGCATGTGACAGTTGACGCAGCGGCTCCCCGCCGATGCAGCCGGATGCCGTGTGTGCTGCTCGATCGGCTCCACCGTGCTGGCGTGGCAGCCCGTGCACTGTCCGTCATCCAGCCGCCCCGCGAGCGGTCGGCCGCTCACGTCGCGATAGCTCTGTGCGTGCGGGTCGTGACACGACGCGCACGTCATCGACCCGTTGCGGTAGCAGGCGCTGTACAGGTGACCCTGCTGGTACGCGAAGGTCCGCACGCGCCCGTCCGGAAAAAACGGCCGATCGCCGAGCAGCGGCATCTTCACCGAGTAATACGCCGCGAGGGATTTACCCGGGAGATAGCCGGGCTGCACCTGATCCTTCACGGCGTGACACTGGAAGCACACGCCGAGCGACGCGTCCTTGCCCAACGTCGCGAGCGAGCGCATGCCGATGTCGGCGCTCTTCGCCGCAGCGCCGGAACGCATGAGCGCGACATGCTCCCGACCCGGCCCATGACACGATTCGCAGTTCACCGCGAGCGACGTCCAGCTCGTCTGGTATTTGTGCGACGTCGTATCGAACGTCACGGCAATCTGGCTGCCGTGGCAGCCCTGACAGTTCGCGAAGCGCGGCTCGTCGCCGAGGATGCGCTGCGGGGGCCAGTCGCCGCAGTCGGCCAGCGCCATGTCCGCCGTGATGGGCACCCAGCCGTGATTCGCGCGCGTGCCGGTATTGCAGAACCAGGCGCGCTGCTGCCTCGCGAAGTCGAACGGCAGGAAGCGTACGGTGCCGTCGGCCCACCGCGTCACGAAGCCCTGGGTGCCGCCGCCCTCCATGTGTCCGCCGCCGATCACGCCGTCCACTCGAAGCGTTTGCACTGGACGGCCCTGCTGCTCGATGACGAACCGATACTCCCCGCCACGCACGCTCGGCGTCACCGTCGCATCCCTGAACCTGATCGGCATCCCATTGAACGGTGCGATCACCGTACTCGCCGACGGCGCGCCACCCGCTCGGCCATGCACCGACCCGCGCCATTGCGTGTACTGCTCGGCGTGACAGCCGGCACACGATTCCGCGCCGGTGAAATCCGCCAGCGACACGGCCGGCGCCTCGTCGGTCGCGGTGCGCGACGCGGGGAATGGCGTCGTCGACGGCACCTGCGTGCGCACGTGCATCTGGCGCCAGCCCATCGTCCCGAACGTCACGCTCGCCAGCACGACCGCAACGGCGATCGCGGTCGATATGATCCAGCGTCGGCGCTTGGCGTCACGTCCTGCATGCACGGGAGGCGCGGCGGGCGCTCGTGGCACGGACCTGTCGGGCCTGTTCGGGTCAGGACCGTCGTGCCCGCGTCGCTTCTTCTTCGTCATCGGCTCGCGCCTGCTTGCGGGCGAGACCATGAGGGGCCGGCGCAGTCGCACAGCACGCGCAGATACCCCACCAACTCGCGGAGCTGCGCTCGCGTGAACGACTCGCCGAATGGCGGCATGCGGTTGCTCCGGTTCAGGATGCGCCCGCCACCATGGATCCCGTCCAGCAGCGCACCATCGGTGCGGGTGGACATGTACGCTTTGTCGGCGTGTGCAGTGGGCTGCACAGGCAGATAGCGCGCATTCCATCCGTCGCCCTCGCCTGATGCACCATG
>JAJAYP010000232.1 GCA_026786185.1 Gemmatimonadaceae bacterium | reverse complement strand
CGCGAGCGCTGCAACGTCTGGCAATCGATCCGCGAGAGATGCAGCAAATAGAGCGTCACCCGATATGCATCGAGCTTCCAGAGCACGTCGGACGTGATGGATCCGGAGCAACTCGATTCCCACGCGCGTTGCTGCTCCGAAAGGGGGTGTTGCATTCTAGATGAGCTACCACCTCCCGCTCACGGAGCGCCATCGTTCGAACGCCACCCCCACCAAATCCCTCTTCCGAATCCCCGCCGCACGCCCCACGCGCTCCGCCTCACGACGCGACGCACGCCTCTCGCCGTACGGCGTTGGCCGTATCTCTCTCGCCGTACGGGGGTTGGCCGCTCGCCGTACAGCGGCGGCCGTGTAGTTTGGTCCGATGCACAGCGCCGCAAACTCATGACTCCAACCCGGTGGCTCATCACGGCGCTCTCGTTCGCCGCCACGATCGGAGTCTCGCTCTACATGATCGCCGGGTGGTCGCAGCAAGGGTCGACGCTCGTCCTGCCGCCACGTGCACACCTGCTCGCCCTGCTCGCCGTCGCGGTCGAAGTGCTGGCGCGCGCGCTCAAGATCCGGTGGAGCGCCCAGGCCGCCGGCATCCACCTGCCGCTCGGCACGGCGGTACGCACCTGCCTCGGCGGCGATTTCGGCGCGGCGATCACACCCGCGCGCAGCGGTGCCGAGCCTGCCCGCTTCTTCATCCTCGCCGAGTCGGGGCTCGCCTCGTCGAGCGTGCTCGTGATTCTGTATGCCGAGCTTTTTCTCGAGGTGTTCTCGCTCGCGGCTGTCGTGCTCATCGTGGCCATCGTCTTCCGGCATGCCGGCACGGTGGTGCTCACGCTGGTCGGGCTCGTGGGGACATATGCTGCGGTGGTGCTCGGACTTGGCGCCGTCGCGTTCTTCCTTGCGCGTCGCAACGCGAGCGGTCCGCCGCCGCGATGGGCGCGGCGGATGCGTCTGCATGCGGGACGGTGGCGAACCATCCAGCGGGCACTGCGGAAACTGCGCGCCACGATCGAATCGGTCGAGCATGTCAATGCAAAGCCGGCCATCGCAGCGTTCCTCGCGTCGGTGGTGCACGTCGCGGTGCGGCTCACCGTGCTGCCGGCGCTGGTGCTGACGACCGTCGCGGCGGTCCCGCTCGCGCCGCTCGCGCTCTGGCCGCTGGGATTCCTGTACGGCGCAGCCGTCGTGCCCGTCCCCGGCGGCGGTGGCGCGGTGGAAATGGCCTTTCGCGCCGCACTCGGCGGTGCCATTCCGGCGTCGTTGTTCGCGGCAGCGCTGGTATGGTGGCGATTCTACACCTTCTACATCTACATCCTGCTCGGTGCCGTGGCCGCGGGAAACACCGTGCTGCGAGCAGTACGGAAGACGGAGGACTACGAGGCCGAGGTGGAGTCGGGCGAACCGGAGGCCGGGGCGGCGTAATCCGGGTGGTAGAATGGTGTCGTGCCGCGCGGTCCGGATTCCGACATGGCATGGTCCGGATGGTCGTATGGCGTCGTACCTCGCAGCACCGAACGCCACTGTCCGCCGGGCCAGTAGCGGTTCAGATACCACCGGAGCATCACCACGCCGGCACTCAGCGCCACGAGCCCGAGCGGCCATTGGCTCCGCAGTTCGGCCAGCGATGTCGACTCCGCTGGCGTGCGCTGGAGCAGGTCGGCGAGTGCGAACAGCGCGACGAGGCCGTTGTTGATCGCGTGCGCGACGATGGGCATCCAGAGCCGCCGGGTGCGCAGATAGAGGGCGGCCATCACCACGCCGAACAGGAAATGGCCGATCCATTCGCCGTGCAGGACGGCGAACAGCGCGGAGCTGGCGACGACCGCCGTTAGCGTGCCCCACCGCCGCGCCCAGCGGTGGAGCAGGAACCCGCGAAAGAACAGCTCTTCCACGATCGGCGCGACGAGCACCGTGAGCACGACGACCTCGAGCCATTCGGAGATCGTGCGTACCTCGAACAGGGCTCCCGCGTCGAGGATGGTGCGCTCCACGAAGTCGGGCGCGATGTACGAGAGGGGAATGAACACCCCGATCGCTGCACCGACGGTGATCATCACCACGGGGATGATCACGGTGAGGAGCGGAAGGAACTCGCGCGGAATGCCTCGATCGCCGAACAGCCTGCGCCAGTCGAGCCGCGCGCGCCGTGCGCGGACGAGCAGCACGAGCGCGCCAGTCAGGTAGATCAGCAGTCCGACGATGCGCAGCGAGCGGGACGACATCGCCGCTCCCCTGGGCCACGCGACGCCGAAGGCCGCCATGACGGCGCCGAACGCCAGCAGGCACTGGACGATCAGTCCCCGCGCGCGCAGACGGTCGAATGGGGAGCGGGGTGGGGCGCTCGCGTCAGTCGGGGTGCGCAGCGCGGCGCTCGCGTCAGTCACTCAGATCAGCGCGATGGATTCAGCGGGCGTCGCGCTGGACGCGCCGTTCGGGAAGTACGCGTTGTGCACGTACTGTCCCACCATGCGCTGTGTATTGAAGAAGCTGCCATTGAGCGCGATGGCGGAGCGCATCACCTCGGCATACGCGAACGGCAGCCCATAGAACAGCGGCAGGATCACTCGTTCGAGCTTCACGTAGAGATCCACCGCGTCGCGCGCCGGATCGCCCTCGAGCTCGGGTCCACCGATCGACCAGCCGGTGACGCCTTCGACGTGGCCTTCCACCCACCATCCGTCGAGCACCGAGAAGGAGGGCACGCCGTTCATCGCCGCCTTCATCCCGCTCGTCCCTGACGCCTCGAGCGGCTTCATGGGATTGTTCAGCCACAGATCCACGCCGGCCACCATCTTGTACGCTGCCGCCATCTCGTAATTCTCGAGATAGACGACCTTCACGGCGTCGCCGAGCTTTTCGCGCGCGGCGTAGATGCGCCGGATCAGCTCCTTGCCGCCGCCGTCGTGCGGGTGGGCCTTGCCGCCGAACACGATCTGGATCTTGCCCACCTTGCGCGCGATCTCCGCCAGGCGCTCCAGGTCGGAGAAGATCAGGTCGGCGCGCTTGTACGGCGTCGCACGTCGCGCGAATCCGATCGTCATCACGGACGGGTCCAGCGTCTCACCGAGCCGACGCTCGATCTCCTGGAGCAGCACCCGCTTGCTCACCGCATGCGTGTCGCGGATCTCCTGGAGCGGGATGCTCACTGCGTAGCGCATGTACAGGTTGTCGTGCCGCCATTCCGGAATGCGCCGGTCGAACAGCTCGGCGAAGGCGGGACCGGTCCACGTCGTGGCGTGCACGCCGTTGGTGATGGAGTCGATGGGATAATCGGGGAACATGCCGCGCGAGACTTCGCCGTGCCGCATCGCGACGCCATTCACCCAGCGGGTGAGGTGCAGCGCGAGATGCGTCATGTTCAACATTCCCTCGTGAATGCCGCCGCAGCTTTCCAGCAGCGCGACGCGCGCGTCGCCGAGGACCTTGCGCACCATCTCGAGCGGAAACTTGTCGTGCCCCGCCGGTACGGGAGTGTGCGTCGTGAAGATGCAGCGCGATCGCACCGCCTCGAAGTCGGCATCCTCGAGCTCGAACACGGGACGGCCGCCGATCTGCTTCTCGAGCAGTTGCAGCGTGAGCAGCGCGGAGTGTCCCTCATTGAGATGGTAGATCGTGCCGTTCTGGTAACCCAGCTCCTGAAGCAGCGCGGCGCCGCCCATGCCCAGCACGATCTCCTGGCAGAGCCGGTAGTGCTCGTCGCCTCCGTACAACGTGTCGGTGAGGCTGCGATCCCACTCGCTGTTCTCGGGCAGATCGGTGTCGAGCAGGTACACCGGCACCACGTGGCCGCGCACGCCCTTCACCTCGTACTTCCACGCCGTGACCTTCACGGTTCGCCCCTCGAGCGTCACCGACGCCGTCGCGGCCACCGGTTCGAGGATCTCGCCCGGGCTCCAGTGCACCGGCGTCTCGGACTGCTGCCCCGACGCGTCGAGGTGCTGCTCGAAATAGCCCTTCCGGTGCAGCAGGGTGACGGCCACGACGGGGACGCTCAGGTCAGCCGCGCTCCGCAGCGTATCGCCCGCCAGCACGCCCAGCCCGCCACTGTAGGTGGGGATCGCGGCTTCGAGGCAGATTTCCATGGAGAAGTAAGCGACGCTGGTGCGCGTCGGGACGTGCGTCATGAACGAGCCTCGGGCATGGGGCCGATGGAAATGTCGCGCCGCGTGACGGATGTTCCCGTCCGGTCCGCCAGCGCGCTGCAGGTTTGCGAGAGGTATTCTATGCCAAGTCCGCCCCGATTCAACGAGACGGGACAAGAACGGCGACCGGAAGCCGCGCCAGAAGGTCCGAGAGACGGAGCACGCCATCACGCGGTTCCACCACCTGCCCGCTCAGCGAGCAGCGCCAGGCCAGGCCGGAAAACTCTGCGGAGAGACGGATCGCGGTGTCGCCCCAGGCGTCCCCCATCGGCGCACCGGGGCGCAATCCTCCGGTGAGCCGCGGCACGACGACGAGCATCGCGTCGTCGCCCCGAGCGCGCCCGAACGCGACCACATGCTGCGCCCTCGCGCCTTCCGCCAGCAGCGGCTGATACGTGCCGCTGGTCACGAGGGGGGCCATGCGACGGCGCAGATGGAGCAGCCGCGCGGTGGTGTACAGCTTGAGGCCCTCGTCCTCCGGGCGGGCACACCATTCGGCCAGTCGCGCCGGATCGATCCGGCTATCCGGTTCGAGCGCAGGGCGGAGCTCCTCCAGCGCGCGCGTGCGCTTGTCCCAATCGACGGCGCGCCGGTTGTCCGGATCCACGAGTGCGCGGAACGACAGCTCATCACCCTGATAGATGTCGGGCACACCCGGTGCGGTGAGGTGGACGACGAGCCGCGCGAGGCCGTTCCACCGTCCCTGCATCGCCAGGGCGACGACGAACTGCTCGACGTCGTGAAGGAACCGCGCGTTGCTCGGGCGGTCGAGCATGCCGGCAATGAACCGCTCGATCGCCTGCTCGTACTCGGCATCGGGATCGGTCCAGCTCGTGCTCACCTTCGCCTCGCGCACGGCCTTCGTGATATACGTCGTCATGCGCTCCTTCAGCTCGGCGAGCCAGAGGTCGTCATCGGTGGCGCGCACTCCGGATCCCACAGGCCAGAGCCCCACGAGCGCCTGATAGATGAAGTTGTCGGTCGCCCGCGTTGGCGCGAGCCGTCCGCCCACCAGCGACTGGAGCGCGCGGTGATGCCGGCGCCACCGGCGAAGACTCCGCTCCCATGCCGCCGCGTTCTCGCTCAAGGCGTCCAGGCGCGATCGTACGTCCGCGCTCCGCTTGGTATCGTGGGTATTCGTCGCGTTGAGCGCGCGCGGGTGCCGCTCCGCCCGTTCGGCGAGTCGCGCGTGCAGTCGGTCCACCGCGCCCGCTACGGGCACGCCAGGGTCGCCGCCCACTTCATTGCGCGAAGCGAGTGGCGCGTACGCGTACAGCGCCGTGTCCTCGACGCCCTTGGCCGCCGCAGGCCCGGTGAGCTGCTGCCAGCGAAGCACGAACGCGAGCCGCTCGCGGGCGAGTTTCTCCTCGGCGTCTCGCCATTGGCCGAGCAGCGTGCGCTCGAGCGCATCGGTAGCGACCGGATCCGCGTGACCGCGCTCGCGGAGTCGAGCGAACGCGGCGCCAAGCACGCGACGATCGTCGTCGTTCGCATCGGGACGCTCGGCGTCGATATACGTGCGATACACGGGAAGCAGCGCCACCAGCTCGACGATCGCGCCCGCGTACGCGGAGATGGTCGGATGCTGCCACCGCGCACGCCGCGCGACGTCGGCCAGCATCGGCGCGATGCGGCGCACGTCAGCGTTGAGTGCGGCGCGCAGCACGCGCCGCTTGGCGTCGATCGCCACCGCGTGAAAGTCGGTAGTCCCGAGTCCGCCGCGGTACCGCGCTTCGAGCGCGTCGTATCCGACGGGATCGATGAAGACATCCTCGAGCGTCGTCATGAATTCGTAGCCGGTCGTGCCATCCACCGGCCAGTCACGCGGCAGTGCCTCACC
Organism: Gemmatimonadaceae bacterium; assembly: GCA_026786185.1. Classification (GTDB taxonomy): domain Bacteria; phylum Gemmatimonadota; class Gemmatimonadetes; order Gemmatimonadales; family Gemmatimonadaceae; genus AG11. The sequence continues at coordinate 12,583 of JAJAYP010000232.1, read as the reverse complement.
CGCCGCGAGGATCTTCTCCACGACGATGGGAAAGTGGTCGCCGCTCTCGGCCGGCGGGCGGCGACGGTCCACCGCCGCGCGCAGTCGCTCCAGATACCGGCGCGGCTCGAGCAGTCCGTCGATGTGATCGATCCGGAGCCCGTCGATGACGCCATCGGCGACGAACTGCAGCACGGCGTGATGCGTCGCGTCGAACACGGCCTCCCGCTCGACGCGCAGGCAGATGAGATCGGCGACGTCGAAGAAGCGCCGATAGTTGAGGTCGCGCTCCGCCGAACGCCAGAAGGCGAGCACGTAGTGCTGACGCTTCAGCAGGGCGAGCAGGCGTGCGCGTCCGTGCTCGGCGCGGCCCCATCCGCTCACGAGCTCGCGCGCTGACGGATCACGCATCGCCAGTTCCAGCTCGGCCGGCAGCGTGGCAGGATCGACGGGGAAATGATGCGTGAAGTAGTGGATGCGCACGCCTCGATCGCTGATGGCGAGCGAGATCTCGTCGCGCGCGAGAACGTTTTCGAGGGTGTCGCCGAGCACGGGCACGAGCACCTTGCCGGCGAGCCGCCGCGCCGGCGCGATCCAGTCGACGTCGAACCAGTCGGCGAAGCGCGATGCATCGCCGCGTTCGAGCAGGTCATCCCAGAAGGGATTGTCCGGCCCGATGCCCATGTGGTTGGGCACGATGTCGAGCACGACGCCCATGTCATGTGCATGCGCTTCGTTCGCCAGCGCGACGAACGCCTCATCGCCTCCCAGCGCGGGGCTGACCTGGGTGGGATCGACGACGTCGTACCCATGCGTGCTACCGGCGCGTGCGGCGAGCACGGGGGAGCAGTACACGTGCGAAATGCCGAGCTGCTTCAGATATGGAATGCGTGCCTGGGCGTCGGCGAGCGTGAAGCTCGGGCCGAGTTGGAGGCGGTAGGATGCAGTGAACGGAACGACGGGCATTCTGACTACAGTGGACGGTGGCTGATCGTGCGCGCTGGAAAGCTCATCACGCTCGGAAGGTAGAGCGCCTGGAGCGGAGAGCCTGGAAGCTCCGCCGCTCTCCACCTGCCCCGCCGTTGCCGTTCACACATCGTCATTCGCGCGCCCTCCTCCAAGCCCGCTCACCGTGCGTTCGTTCGCCAGCAACGCTTCCAGCGTCTCCCGCATGCGCCGCGACCAGCTCGGGTAGCGGTCCTGCCAGATGCCGGGGATGTTCACGGGCGTCTGCTCGTGCGCAAGGTCGTCGAGTGCGAGTCCGACCAGTGCCGATGGGGTACGCCTGATGAACGCGTGCACGGCGGCGATGAGCGCGTCCGATGTCACGTTGTCACGTGCCGATTCCGGCAGAAGTCCATGCTGGATCAGCGAGTCCACCAGCGCGATGCGATCGCTCCACCGACTCTCGCGCATGCCTGCGGCCTGCGCGGGGTCACCGAGGTCGCCGAGCTCGTTCCGCAGCGCGATGTCACGACCTTCCATCCAGCCCACGAGTGGCGGGAGATCGTGCGTGTTCACCGTCGTCAGCGCCATGCGTGGATAGTTCGACGCGGGATTGAATCGTCCGGTGACGAAGTCCCGCTCGAACACCTGCACCTTGGACCCGAGCACACCCCACCGGGCGAGCACTCCCGGAACCTCCGGCGGCACGGTGCCGAGGTCCTCGCCGACGACCAACGCTCCGTGGCGCGCGCTCTCGAGTGCGAGGATGCCGAACAGCTCCTCGCTGAACGACGTCATGTACGCGCCATGTCGTGCCGACTGTCCGAGTGGCACCCAGAACATCCGGAACAATCCGAGCGCGTGATCGATGCGCAACGCGCCGGTGTGGCGGAATCCGGCGCGCAGCAATCGCACCCAGTAGTCGTAGCCCGTTGCGCGCAGCACATGCGGATTGATTGCCGGCAGCCCCCAGTTCTGCCCCTCGTCCGAGTACATGTCCGGCGGCGCACCGACCGTGGCGCCCTGCACGAACAGGTCGGGGTTCGCCCATACGTCCGCTCCGCTCGCGGCCGAGCCTACGGCGAGATCCTGATACAATCCCAGTGCCAGCCCGGCACGCGAGGCGGCGAGCGCAGCGTGGCCAAGCTGATGGTCGGTTTCGAACTGCAGCCAGCGATGGTAGTCCACGCGCTCGGCGAGCTGCCGACGCATCTGCGCCACGGCCTCGCTGCGCGGGTCACGCAACTCGTGCGGCCACTGCCGCGCATCGGGACCCTCCCGCTCGGCGATCGCCATGAACGTGGCGAACTGCGTGAGCTGCGGATCCTCCCGCTCCACGTACTGCGTGTATTCGCGCGCTCGTGGCGAGTTGCCGCCGACCTCCCGCTCCACGAAGGTGCGGTGCAGCGACTCGAGCGCCGGCGCGCGCAGCGCCATGATGCCCCCGTAATCGAGCATCTCGGCATCGCGCAGCTCGGCGAGCGCCGCCTGGAACTCGGGCGACGCGATGCGCTCACGCGCGTGTGCATCATGCGCGAGCTCGGGGATGTCGTCCGTCCGCAGGTACAGGGGATTACGAAACAGCCGGCTGATCGGGCTGTACGGGCTCACATCGTACCCATCGTTCCGCAGCGCGTGCAGCGGATTCACGCCCACGAACGCCCCACCGTGATGCGCCAGCCACTCGGCCATCACCCCCAGGTCGCCGAAGTCGCCGGCGCCCCAGTTCCTTGCGCTGCGCACGGTGTACAGGTTCGCCGTGATGCCGAATCCTCGCTGTCCGCGCAGCCGCATCTCGGGCGCTACGCACTGCGACGGCACGACGATGAGACGTTGCGTCGCGCGGCGCGTCTTTCCTGCACCCTCGAACACGATGGTCAGATCGTGGTACCCGAGCGGGGGAACCATGGGCAGCTCCAGGTGCATGCGACGCGAGCGACCGCCGTGCGTCGTGCCCGTCCACTGCGACTCGATCCCTTCCTCCGTCCGCAGCACGAGCGTCCACTGCACCGTCTCGACACGCATCGACGGCATGCGCACGGCGACCCTCGACAGCCCGCGACTTCGCCGGCGCACGACGCGCACCGGCTCGATCCATCGCCGGCGCGCTGCCGAGCGCAGCGCGCTGATCGCGTCGGCGGCACGCTCTTCGGTGCTCGCGTCGAATCCCATCGCCGCGAGGAGCGCCATCCGCGTGTCGTCCGACGTGTCGCGACGGCTCTCTCCCGTCTGGTCCACGTATGACGACTGGATGCCGAGTCGCTCGGCAAGCTGCAGCAGTGCGGGGCGAGCGGTCACCCGACGGCGCGCTCCGGCACGAGGATGAGTGCCGAGAGGGGCGGCAGATCGAGCTCGATGGAGTAGCGGCGGCCGTGATACGGAATGTCGTGCGCGGGCAGGCCCGTGAATGCGCCGAACCCGCTGCCTCCCCACGCCACGTCGTCGCTCGAGAGCACGCGTGCATATGTCGCCATGTCGGGCACGCCGATGCGATAGCCCGGATGCGGCGTCGGGGTGAGGTTGAGGATCACCACGACGTGCTGCTCGCCGTCCCACCGCAGGTACGACAGCACGGAGTTGTCACGGTCGGAGACGTCGATCCATTCGAAGCCCTGCGGGTCGGAATCGGACGCCCACAGTGCGCGATGCGCGCGATACACCGATCCCAGCCGCGCCACGTACTCCATGAATGCCGCGCGCTCCGGCTGCCGCAGCAGATGCCAGTCGAGCGACTGATCGTGATTCCATTCGGTGGGTTCGGCGAACTCCGTGCCCATGAACAGCAGCGACTTGCCCGGCCTCGTGACCTGATAGGCGAGCAGCGCGCGCATGTTGGCGAGCTTCTGCCAGGGATCGCCCGGCATCTTCTCGTAGAGCGAGCCCTTGAGATGCACCATCTCGTCGTGCGACAGCGGCATGAGGAAGTGCTCGCTGTGCTCGTATACCATCGCGAAGGTGAGTTCGTTCTGGTGATGACGACGATGAATCGGCTCGCGCGCGAAGTAGCCCAGCGTGTCGTGCATCCACCCCATGTTCCACTTGAACGTGAAGCCCAGGCCACCTCCGCGAATCGGGCGGGTTACTCCAGGCCACGCAGTGGAATCCTCGGCGATCGTCACGCAGCCCGGCGCGTCCGTGCACACGACGTCGTTCATCTCGCGGAGGAAGTCGATCGCGTCGAGGTTCTCGCGGCCGCCGTGCCGGTTGGGCACCCACTCGCCCGCCTTGCGGCTGTAGTCCAGGTAAAGCATCGAGGCCACGGCGTCGACGCGCAGTCCGTCGATGTGGAACTCGTGCAGCCAGTAAAGCGCGTTGGCCACGAGGAAGTTCTTCACTTCCTTGCGACCATAGTTGAAGATCAGCGTGCCCCAGTCGGGGTGCTCGCCGAGCCGCGGGTCCTCGTGCTCGTAGAGCGCCGTCCCGTCGAACAGGCGGAGTGCGTAGTCGTCCTTGGGGAAGTGCGCCGGGACCCAGTCGAGCAGCACGCCGATGCCGGCGCGGTGCAGCGTGTCGACGAAGAAGCGGAAATCGTCCGGACTGCCGTGGCGCGACGTGGGCGCGTAGTAGCCGGTGACCTGGTATCCCCACGAGCCGTAGAACGGGTGCTCCATCACCGGGAGCAGTTCCACATGGGTGAAGCCCAGCCGCTTCACGTGCGCCGCGAGCCTTGGTGCGATCTCGCGGTAGGTGAGAAACCGGTTTCCTTCCTCCGGCACTCGCGCCCACGAGCCCAGGTGCACCTCGTACACGTGCACCGGCTCGTTGACGAGGCTGCGCCCGGGACGCGCGTTCATCCACGTCTGGTCCTTCCACGCGAACGGCGCGCTCGACACGACGATCGCCGCCGTGTCGGGGGCCTGCTGCATCTTGAGCGCCATCGGATCGGTCTTCACCCGCAGCAGACCGTCGCGCGTGCGCAGCTCGAACTTGTAGAGCGCGTTCGCGCCGACACCGGGCACGAACAGTTCCCACAAGCCGCTGTCGCCGATCCGGCGCATCGGGAACTGGCGTCCGTCCCAGTTGCACCAGTCGCCCACGACGCTCACACGTTCGGCATTCGGCGCCCAGACGGCGAAGGCCGTGCCCTCGTCGCCGTCCATCGTGCGCGGGTGCGCGCCGAGCATCGTCCACAGCCGTCGGTGCGTTCCCTCGCCGAACAGGTGGCGATCCAGCTCGCCGATCGTTGGCTCGAACCGATAGGGATCGCCGCGCTCCCACGAGCGGCCATCCGCGGAGAGGAAGCGCAGGGCATATCGAAGGGGCAGCGGCGCCGCCGGGAGGAACAGCACGAACAATCCGTCGCCCTCCGCACGCATCGCTATCGACACGCCATCGCGAACGACGAAGCAGTCGGCGGCTTCGGGCTGGAGCACGCGAATCGTCACCCCCTGCACGCCGCCAACGATGGCGTGATGTGGTCCGAGCACCTGGTGCGGCTCGCCGTGCCGGCCCTCGAGCAGCGCGATCCGGGCGCCATCGTCGATCGGCGGCGGGCCTGCCGTGCGTGTGAGGTCGGTCATGGCGTGTGCCGGTCCACGGCGGTCAGCGGTTCCCGTCGCGCATCCTGACTCGTGACGAGGCGGCGGCCGGCGCCGAAGCGCAACAGCATCAGCGAATGAGCCTGCACCTGGACTTTCGTCTCGCGCACCACTGGCATGTCGTCCTTGGCCGTGTCCACCAGGATCACCCAGATCTTCTCGTCCGGCAGCACCGGCAGTGAAAACGTCACGTCCTGCTCGCCGCCGTTCAGGATGAGCAGCAGTGTATCACCCTGCACCGCGTAGCCGCGCTCATCCACCTCGTCGGTGGCGGCGCCGTCGATCAGCATGCCGAACGCGTGTGCGCTGTCGTCGCGCCAGTCCTTCTCGGTCAGCTCGGCACCGTCCGGTCGCACCCACGTCGCGTCCTTCCGTGCAGAGCCGTCGATGACGGCGCCCTTGAAGAAGTGGCGTCGCCGCAGCACCGGGTGCGCCTGGCGGATGGCGATCAGCTTGCGCGTGAACTCGAGGAGGGCAGACTGGCTGGCATCGAGCTCCCAGTCCACCCACGTGATCTCGTTATCCTGCGCGTACGCATTGTTGTTGCCCCGCTGCGAGCGAGCGAGTTCGTCGCCGTGCGCGAGCATCGGCACGCCTTGCGAGAAGGCGAGCGTGGCGAGGAAGCTCCGCATGATGCGCTGGCGCATCGCCACCACCGCAGGGTCGTTCGTCTCGCCCTCGACGCCCCAGTTGCGGCTGAGGTTGTCGTTGTGGCCGTCCTGATTGTTCTCGCCGTTGGCGTCGTTGTGCTTCTGCTCGTAGCTCACGAGGTCCCGCAGCGTGAAGCCATCGTGCGCCGTGATGAAGTTGATACTCGCGTACACGCCGCGATCGCTGCTCTTGAAGATGTCGGCCGACCCGGCGAGTCGGCTCGCCATCTCGGCGACCTGCCCGGGCTCGCCCCGCCAGAACTTGCGCACGCTGTCGCGGTACTTGCCGTTCCACTCCGTCCATCGCACCGGAAAGTTGCCCACCTGATAGCCGCCCGGTCCCACATCCCACGGCTCGGCAATGAGCTTCACGCGCGAGAGCGTCGGGTCCTGCTGCATGATGTCGAAGAACGCGCTCAGCTTGTCGACGTCGTACGACTCGCGCGCCAGCACGGGCGCGAGGTCGAACCGAAATCCGTCGACGTGCATCTCCTCCACCCAGTAGCGCAGCGAATCCATCACGAGCTGGATGGTGCGCGGATGCTGCATGTTGAGCGAATTGCCGGTGCCGCTGAAGTCGGTGTAGAACCGCTTGTTCGCCGGCTCCAATCGATAGTAGGTGGAGTTGTCGATCCCGCGAAGCGAGAGCGTGGGACCCAGGTGGTTGCCCTCACCGGTGTGATTGTAGACGACGTCGAGGATCACCTCCAGCCCCGCGGCGTGCAGCGACTTCACCATGGTCTTGAACTCGTGGACCTGGTTGCCGAGTCCACGGGTGGCGTAGCGCACGTCGGGCGCGAAGAACCCGATGGAGTTGTAGCCCCAGTAGTTCGTGAGCCCACGCTCGGCGAGGTGCCTGTCCACCACGAACTGGTGCACGGGTAGCAGCTCGAGCGCCGTGACGCCGATGCTCTGGAAATATTCGATCATCGCATCGCTGCACAGCCCGAGATACGTCCCCCGCAGCTCGGGTGGCACGTCGGGATGCCGCTGCGTCATGCCCTTGACGTGGCATTCATAGATGACCGTGCGGTTGTACGGAATGTGGAGCGGACGGTCGTCGTCCCACGTGAAGGCGTTGTCGATCACGACTGACTTCGGCACACCACCAGCGGAGTTGTCAGGGTCCGGCTCCAGGTCCTCGTTGCCGCTGCCGACGGTGTACGCGAACAGATCGTTGCTCCACTTGATCGCGCCCGTGATCGCCTTGGCGTATGGATCGATCAGCAGCTTCGCCGCGTTGAACCGGTGACCTTCCGCCGGGGCGTACGGACCGTGCACGCGGTAGCCGTAGTACTGTCCGGGCCGAGCATCCGGCAGGTAGCAGTGCCACACCTGATCGGTCCGCTCGGTGAGCGTGATCCGCAGCGCTTCGCCGGCGTCGTCGGGATTGCGAAACAGGCACAGCTCCACGCCGGTGGCGTGTTCCGAGAACAGAGCGAAGTTGACGCCGGCACCATCCCACGATGCGCCGAGCGGGTAGGGCCGGCCGGGCCAGACGCGCATCGTCATGCGTCGGCCTCGGCGCGCTCTCGTACGTACACCGACGCGCTCCAGGCCGGGACGCGCACGGTGCGAGCGGGCGGCTCCACGGGCGTGACCGGCGCCATCAGTCGTTTCGGTGCGTCGCTCACGTCCGTCGCCAGCCTGGCGGCCGCGATCGTGTGAACCAACAGTCCCGAACCGCCGTAGGCGTCGGCGTCCGTCGACAGGCGGAGGCGCCACCCCTGGGTCGCCTCGAGTGGCACGGGCACGTCCACCGCGTGCTCGCTGAGGTTGAACGCATACCACATGGCGCTTTCCGCGCGCACGACGTCGAACATGTCGCCGAGCGGTGTCATGGCCCGGTAGACGGTGCACCAGTCGGCTTCGCTCTGCACGTGCGCCGCACTCGCGCCGGGACGCATGGCCGGCTCTTCGCGTCGCAGCGCGAGGAGGTCGGTGTAGAGTTGGAGCATCTGCGCTCCGGCTCCCGTGTCGCGGCGCGACCAGTCCAGTCGGCAGCGGGTGAAGGTGCTTTCATCCTGTGGATCGACCTGCGCCTCGTGCTTGCCGAGGGCATCGTATTCCTGCTTGCGTCCGTCGCGCACCGCGGCGACGAGCGCGGGGTCGCCGTGCTCGATGAAGTAGAGGAAAGGGGCCGTCTCGGCGTACTCCTCGCCCATGAAGAGGAGCGGGATGTAGGGCGAGAGCAGGACGAGTGCGGCGGCGAGCCGCGCGCGGTCCGGCGCGACGAGCGACGCGAGCCGTTCGCCATTGGGACGATTGCCGATCTGATCGTGGTTCTGTGCGCAAGCGATGAAGCGTTGTCGGGGCACACCGGCGGAGGATCGGCCGTGGGTGCGATCGCGGTGCGGAGCGTAGCGGCGCGCGTAGAAGAACGGCTCGCGATAGATGTCGGCGATCGTCGCGATCCCCTGAAAATCCTGGTAGTAGCCGTGACGCTCGCCGGTGAGCGTCGCATGGATCGTGTGGTGTACGTCATCGGACCATTGCGCGTCCATGCCGTAGCCGCCCTGCGCCGGTGGACGCACGAGTCGCGGATCGTTCAGGTCGCTCTCGGCCATGAGCTGGACCTTGCGCCCCATGCGTCGGCCGAGCTCGTGCACCTCGTCCGACAGTTCCTCGAGCAGCTGGAGGGCGCCGAAATCGTAGATGCCCTGCACCGCGTCGAGGCGCAGCGCGTCGATGTGGAATTCGGTGATCCAGTACAGCGCGTTGTCGTGTACCCAGCGGCGGACCGCGTCACTGCCCGGTCCGTCGTAGTTCACCGCGCGGCCCCATGGCGTGCGGTAGATCTCGGTGAAGTACGGACCGAACCGGTCGAGATAATTGCCTTCGGGTCCCACGTGGTTGTAGACCACGTCGAGCACCACGCCGATCCGGAGCGCGTGTGCCGCGTCCACGAGCCGCTTGAGACCGGCGGTGCCGCCGTAGGCGTGATGCGGCGCGTAGAGGTGGACGCCGTCATAGCCCCAGTTGCGGCGGCCGGGAAATTCGGCCACCGGCATCAGCTCGATGGCGGTGACGCCCAGCGCCGCCAGCTCCGGCAGGCGCGCGGCTGCGGCGGCGAAGGTGCCCTCCGGCGTGAAGGTGCCGACGTGCAGCTCATAGATGACGAAGTTCGGCAGTGGAACGCCGGTCCAGTATTCGTCGGTCCATGCGAAGGCCGCGGGGTCCACGACTTCGGAGAGTGCGTGCACGCCGTCCGGCTGCGACCGGCTCACCGGATCCGGAAGTGGATCTGCGCCATCGATGCGGTAGCCATAGCGATCGCCCGCCCTGACGGCCGCGACGTGGAGCGTGAACGTGCCGCGTTCGTCCGCGCATGGCTCGAGCGGATAGTCGCCCGCCGCCGCACCGGTCCGGATGGTCACCGCGATGCGGCCGGCCGCGGGCGCCCAGACGCGGAACGTCGCGCCGGTGTCCGTGAGTGACGCGCCGCGGCGCAGCGTCCAGTAGCGCGAGTCGTCCGTCGCGGTGGAATCGTGCGTGCCATGGGGCGTGAGATCGACGATCGTTCCGGTCATGCGCTTTCCATTCCGATGGCGCCGAGACGCTCAGGTGAGCCGGGCGGGGCGAGTTTGAACCACATGAAGTCGCGACCATTCAGCGTGAGCAGGTACGGCCGCTCGCTGATGCGCGGAAAGGCGTGGCCGCTCCACAGCTCCATCGGCGACCAGCCCAGAAACTCGCTGAGGTCCAGCTCCACGTACTGCGCGTGGCGCGCGAGGTTGTTGACGCAGAGAATGATCTCGTCGCCAAGCCGGCGCAGGAAGGCGAGTACGCGGGGGTTCGCTGACGCGAGCGGCTCGAAGGATCCGCGACCGAATGCGTGGTATCGGCGACGCAGGCGGACGATCGCCCGTTGCCAGTGCAGCAGCGAGCCCGACGTGCGCTCCTGTGCCTCCACGTTCACCGTCGTGAAGCTGTACGGCGCATCCGAGATGACCGGGAAGTAGAGGGCCGCGTTGTCGGCGCTCGAGAAACCTGCGTTGCGGTCGGCGCTCCATTGCATTGGCGTACGCACGCCGTTGCGGTCGCCGAGGTAGACGTTGTCGCCCATGCCGAGCTCGTCGCCATAGTAGAGGATGGGCGAGCCTGGAAGCGACATGAGCAGCGCGTTCATCAACTCGATCTCCTTGCGGCCGTTCTCCATGAGGGGTGCGAGGCGACGGCGGATGCCGACGTTGATGCGCATGCGCCTGTCCTTGGCGTACGCGTTGTACATGTAGTCCCGCTCCTCGTCCGTCACCATCTCGAGCGTGAGCTCGTCGTGGTTGCGCAGGAAGATGGCCCACTGGCATTGCGATGGAATTGCGGGCGTGCGCTCCATGATCTCCACGATCGGCGTGCGATTCTCCTGGGCGAGCGCCATGTACATGCGCGGCATCACGGGAAAGTGGAACGCCATGTGGCATTCATCGCCGTCACCGAAGTACGGCCGCACGTCGGCAGGCCACTGGTTCGCTTCGGCCAGGAAGACACGGCCGGTGAACTCCGCGTCGGGCGCGGCGCGCATCGCCTTGAGGACTGTGTGCGTCTCGGGGAGATTCTCGCAATTGGTGCCATCCCGCTCCACGAGGTAGGGGATGGCGTCGAGTCGCAGGCCGTCCACCCCCATGCGCAGCCAGAATCGCATGACGTCCAGCAGCGCCTCGAGGACGAGCGGATTGTCGAAGTTGAGGTCGGGCTGGTGATGGAAGAAGCGGTGCCAGTAGAACTGCTGCGCGACCGGATCCCAGGTCCAGTTGGACGGCTCGGTATCGGTGAAGATGATGCGCGCGTCGGCGTACCGATTCGGATCGTCGCCCCAGACGTAGAAATCCCGTTCGGGCGACCCTGTGGGTGCGGTGCGCGCGCGCTGGAACCAGGGGTGCTGGTCGGAGGTGTGGTTGATCACCAGTTCGGTGATGACCTTCAGGCCGAGGGCGTGGGCGCGATCGAGGAACTCGCGGAAGTCGGCAACCGTGCCGTAGCTGGCGTGCACGTCGCAATAATCGGCGATGTCGTAGCCGTCGTCGCGGAGTGGCGACGGATAGAACGGCAGCAGCCAGATGGCGGTGACGCCGAGCTCGGCGATGTAGTCGAGCTTTTCGATCAATCCGCGGAAGTCGCCGTAGCCATCGCCGTTGGAGTCTCGGAAGGCTTTGACGTGCAGTTGATAGATGATCGCGTCGTGGTGCCAGGACGGATCTGGAGCATCGGCGAGCATTACGGGATTCGAGTTGTCAGCGTTGGTGGTGCGATCATGGCGTCAGTTGTTTGCGCACTGGCGCCATGATGCGGGTATTGAGGAGGAAATTTCGCGTTGGCCGTGAGTCGAAGTTCTGCGAGGTGGCGAGTGGCGCGAGGCGCAACAAGCAGGCCGGTGCTGTCGCGACTGGGTCGTTCCGGATTGTCTGAGTCTACGGAGTGGCGGCGCCGGTCGGTGCGTGGCGGCGCCGGTCGGTCGGCGCATTCGTTTCGACGGCGGGACTCGACGTCGCTGGCGCGACGCGAGACGCCGTCTTCACGAACGCGCGCTCCCTCCCTGCTGTCGTGACTCGGTCGCAGCGCCGTCAGCGCGTCCGGCTCACTTCGGGAAGTCGAAGACGCTTTCGTTGGCGCTCGTCGGTCACTCCCGTCGCTCTGCAATCGATCATTTCGCCGTCGTCGAACCGCGTCTATCGTTCCTGTCATGCCGCCAGATGCCGGGCTCGTCGCGCGCGTATCGGACACATTGTTGTCGCTCGGACGCGGTGCCGTGCGCCAGAAGAACGTGTTCAGTGGTAGAGGGTTCCTGATTGGAAAGACGACGTTCGCGATCGTCTGGGACGACTCGCTGATCGTGAAGACCGCAGCGGACGAGTATCCCACGCTGCTCCGCGAGGTGGGAGTCACTCCGTTCGCCCCCGGCGGTCAGAAGCCGATGAGTACCTGGCTGGTGGTGTCGGCCGAAGCGATTGCCGACGATCCCGAGCTGTCGACCTGGGTCGCTCGGGCATTGCGATCGGTGCGATAGCGGGGGCACGGGGGCGGACGTCGACAACTGCGGGAACTGACGTACGGCGTACGGCGTACGGCGCGTCGTGAGGCGGGGCGCCGCAGCTACGTACGGCGAGAGGCGTACGGCGCGTCGTGAGGCGGGGCGCGTACGGCGGGCGGCGGGGATTCGGACGGGGCGGTTGGGTGGTGCATCGCGCTGCTGTAAATCCAACCGCCCCTTCCGTATTCCACGCCTCACGCCTCACGAAGCACGCCTTTCGCCGCGCGACGCGCCGCACGCCTTTCGCCGTACGGCGATCAAGCGTACGGAGTTCAAGCGTACGGCGACTACCGAGTCTTAGGAGGGACAGCTGATCAGCCGTGCGACTACTGACGTCGCTGGCATGATGATGTCGTTGTTTTGTGGTTGAAGCGGCGCCGAAACCTTGCCAGATGGAGCGGACTTGGCTGTACTGGCTCCCGGGCTCGTTGGCGTGTTGCGCT
>JAJAYP010000231.1 GCA_026786185.1 Gemmatimonadaceae bacterium | reverse complement strand
GGCCGTTCGCGCCCCAAACGCCCCACCCCCTCCGCCCGCCCCGCGCCCGCCCCGGCCCCCCGCCACACCTTTTGCCGCGCGGGTTCCCCGCCGCCGCGCGGGCGCGGCGCGCGGCCCCCCGCGCCGCGGGATCACACCTTTTCCATCCTGCACGTCGCCGACCTGGTCGATGCACTGCTTCGTACGGCGGACAGGCCCATCGCCGCCGGCAAGACATACTTCGTGGCCAATGACTCGCCGGTCACCTGGGAACAGCTCTACGACGCCGTGGCCGCGGCGGCAGGTTCACGCCCGCTGCGCATCGAGGTGCCACGTCCCGCCGTCAAGCTCGCCGCGCACGCCGGCGATCTGCTGAGCGCATTCACCGGCCGTTCAACGATGGTCAGCACGAACAAGGCGGCGCTCGCCAAGCCTCGCTGGTGGTTGTGCGATGCATCACGAATTCGCGAGGAACTCGAGTGGAAGTCGTCAGTGCCCCTGCAGTCGGGCGTCAGGGAGACGTATAATTGGTACGTCGACGCGGAGTGGCTCCGGCCCCCGAAAGTCGCCACCACCGCGCGAACGTTGGAGGAGCCGAAGGCGTGACCGTACGTGAGCTGTTGCCCGACGATGCTCGCGCCGCTGGCGTGCAGACGCTGGTGGACCTGCTCGAGTACCGGGCCGCTCGCCAGCCGTCGCACACCGTCTTTCGCTTCATCAATGGTGATGGACGCGAGGAAGAGGAGCTCACCTTCGCGACGCTTCAGCGTCGCGCGCGAGCCATCGCCGCGCACCTGGCCGAGCACGTCGTTCCGGGCGATCGCGTCGTGCTGCTGGTGCCGCCGGGCCTGGAGTACATCGCGGCGTTCTTCGGCTGCCTGTACGCGGGCGTCGTCGCCGTACCGGCCTACCCGCCCAACCCGCGCCGTGCCGATCCGCGCGTCGCGCGCATCGTGGCTGACTGCGGTGCCCGCATCGCGCTCGTGTCGGACGCATTCATGGCGCGTCTCGATGGCTGGCTTGCGCTCAGTCCCGAACTGAGCGGGCTCACCTGGCTCGATTCCGCGCGGCTTGCCGACGGCGACGCGGCCGGGTGGCGTGCCCCCTCAGTGACGGGCGCCTCGCTGGCGATGCTGCAGTACACGTCGGGCTCGACCGGCGACCCGCGCGGCGTCATGCTCGCGCACTCGAACCTGCTGCACAACTCCGCGGTCATCCATCGCGTGTCGCGCCATCGTCCGCTCGACAGCGGCGTGTTCTGGCTGCCGCCCTTTCACGACATGGGATTGATCGGCGGCATTCTGCAGCCGATCTATGCGGGGCTATCGGCTGCGCTCATGGCGCCCGCCACCTTTCTCCAGCGGCCGCTACGCTGGCTCGAGGCGATGTCGAAGTATCGGGCGACGACGAGTGGGGCGCCCAACTTCGCCTACGATCTCTGCGTGGAGCGCATCGGCGATGCGGAGCGCGCGACGCTCGATCTCTCGCACTGGCGCACGTCGTTCAATGGGGCCGAGCCGATCCGCGCCGACACCATCGAGCGCTTCTCGCAGGCATTCGCGTCGTGCGGGTTGCGACGCGACGTCATTCTGCCCTGCTACGGGCTGGCCGAGGGCACGTTGCTGGTCTCTGGCGGCCCGGCGGAACGGGCGTCGCTTTTCGTGCACGCCGATCGGCGGAGGCTGGAGTCGGGCGAGCTTCGAGGTCCGGATGAGGGAGGATCGCCTCCCATCGCACTCGTCGCGTCTGGTGAGCCGGTCGCCGAGCAGATCGTCGCGATCGTCGATCCCGATACGGGCGCGCCGTGCGACGCGCAGCAGGTGGGCGAGATCTGGGTCGCGGGCGCGAGCGTTGCGGCGGGATATTGGGGCCGTCCGGAGGCGAGCACGGCCACCTTCCAGGCGCGGCTTGCCGGATCCGATCGCCCGTATCTGCGCACGGGCGATCTGGGCGTGCTGGACCAGGGCCAGCTCATCGTCACCGGACGACTGAAGGACCTCGTCATCATCGACGGCCGCAACTACTACCCGCACGACATCGAAGTCGCGGCCGAGCGGAGTCACGCGCACCTGCGGTCCGGTTTCACGGCGGCGTTCGGCGTGGCGGGTGCAGGGCGCGAGCGACTCGTGTTCGTCGCGGAAGTCGCGCGCCAGCACAAGGCAGAGGGGGACAGCGCTCTCTTCCAAGCTATCCGCACCGAGCTCGCTGGAACGATTGGCGTCGTGCCGGACGAGATCGTGTTGATTCGCCAAAATACGATTCCCCGCACGTCGAGCGGCAAGATCCAGCGTCGCGCGTGCCGAGTCGCATATCTGGCTGGTTCGCTCGAGGCGGTCGGTCGGTGGAAGAGCCGCGGTAGCGACGTCGTGCCGGCCAACGATGCAATCACGGCATTCGTGATCGATTGGGTCCGCGAAGAGTTGCAGGTCGACGCCGCACGGCTGGATCCTCGCACGAAACTGCGTGAACTCGGTCTCGATTCACTCGCCGCGACGCGACTCATGGTGGCCCTGGAGGGGCGCTTCGGTCGGCGCATCGATCCCGCGCAACTCTGGGAGCAGGGGGACATCGGCTCACTCGCCCTGCACCTCGCGTCGCTTGACGCGCGTGGCACCCCGGCTTCGTCTCCCCGAGTGCCCGAGCGCGCGTCGTACGGTCCGCCGACCGCCGCGAGCACCGACGTGGCCCAGTGGACGGAGTATCGCGCGCTGCGCAGCCGGCTGGACACGCTGACCGAGCACGGCATCGCGAGTCCGTTCTTCCACGTGCACGAAGGCATCACGGGAAGTGAGGCCGTCGTCGGCGGGCAGACGCTCATCAACTTCGCCAACTACAACTACCTCGGACTGTCCGGCGATGCCGACGTGACGCGCGCCGCGCAGGACGCCGTGGCGCACTTCGGCAGCAGCGTCTCGGCCAGCCGCGTCGTGTCCGGGGAGCGGCCGGTGCACCGCGAGCTGGAACGGGAGATCGCCGGCTTCCTCGGCGTGGACGACGCCATCGTCTACATCGGTGGCGTGCCGGCCAACGTCTCCACGATCTCGCACCTGTTGAGCGCAGAAGACGTCGTGCTCTGCGACCAGCTGGTGCACAACAGCGCGATGCAGGGCGCGGAGTTCTCCGGCGCTCGGCGACTCGTCTTCCCCCACAACGATTGGGCGGCGCTCGACGCGATGCTCGGCCGGGTGCGGGCGCAGCACCGTCGCGCGCTGGTCGTCATCGAAGGCGTGTACAGCGCGGACGGCGACATCCCCGATCTTGCGCGGTTCGTCGAGGTGAAGGACCGGCACCACGCCATGCTGATGGTGGACGAGGCGCATTCCATCGGCGTCCTGGGCGAGACGGGTCGCGGGATCGCCGAGCATGCGGGCGTTGACCCGCGCCGCGTCGACGTCTGGATGGGGACGCTGAGCAAGTCGCTGGCGAGCTGCGGTGGGTACATCGCCGGAAGTGCTGCGCTCGTGGAGTATCTCAAGTACACGTCGCCCGGGTTCGTCTACAGCGTCGGCATCACGCCGAGCAACGCGGCGGCTGCGCTGGCCGCACTGCGGAAGTTGCAGGCGGAGCCAGAGCGCGTGGCGCGGCTGCGAGATCGTGCGGCGCTGTTCCTGGCGCTGTGTGCGCGTGCGGGAATCGACACGGGCGGCAGTGCCGGCACTCCAGTCATTCCTGTCATACTCGGCGATTCGCTGCGCGCTGCCCGTGCGTCGGCGATGCTGTTCGAGCGCGGCATCAACGTGCAGCCGATGGTTGCGCCGTCGGTCCCCGAGCATCTCGCGCGACTGCGCTTCTTCATCGCCGCCACGCATACCGATGCGCAGCTCGCCGCGGGCGTGAAGGCTCTCGTCGCCGTACTTGCCGCGCTCGACACCGACCGTGCAACCGCCGCGATATCGCGGCATAGCGCGGTCGCGTGAGCGGTTCGACCCGTTTGTCGTGCGTGCGGTGGCCGGTGGCGGACCTCTCCGTTCGACTCGCGTCGCACGACGCCGTGCTGTGCGTGACCAGCCTGTTCGCCGACGACGCGAAGCTGGGCCGATCGTTACCGTTGCTGTCTCGCGACGAGCGGGCGCGATTCGATGCGTACACGAATGCGGTGGTCGCGCGTCGCTTCGCCGTCGGGCGATCGGCGCTGCGCGAGATCATCGGCGGCGCGCTCGGCATGGCTCCGACCTGTATTCCACTCCGGGAAGGATTGCACGGCAAGCCTGCGCTCGGGCGCGGTGCGGGTGGGCGAGGGCTCTGGTTCAGCATCGCGCACACGGAGGACGTGATGCTGGTGGCGCTCAGCCGGAGCTTTGATGTCGGAATCGACCTCGAACGTTCCCGGTCCATCGAGCAATGGGAGCGCGTGGCAGATCGGGTGCTGGCGACCGGCGAACGCGCCCAGCTGCAGCATGCCGTGGAGGCGGGCGAAGACGCCGGGACGGCGTTCCTGCGGCACTGGTGCCGAGTGGAGGCAGAGCTCAAGGCGATCGGGTGCGGTATCGCGGGCCTGGAAGATCACCGCGCCGGGAAGCGCCCCCTGGGCCTGCGCATCGTGGACCTGAAGGACGTGCCGTTTCCTGACGAAGCCATGTCGAACGGAGCGAGGTATCAGGCCGCGCTGGCGCTCTGTTCACCTGGCGTGGACAGCGCGCGGCAGAGCGCGCTCGCGAGCACCCAGGCGGTTGCGCCGACGATCGAGCCAGCCAAGGCATCCACCGCGTAGTGGAATCCGCCGTACACGGTCGCGAGGGCGAGTGCGACCGTCATGAGGCTCGCGGCGATGCCCACGCGACGTTGAAAGCGCAGCGCGGCGAGCGAGGCAACCACCGAGGCCGCCACGTGCGACGAGGGGAATGCCGTCCCGCGTGAAGAGCCTTCGTCGAGCAGCCGAAGGACGAATGCGCGCATCGGACCTTCAGGTGCAGCGGCTGGTCCGAGCAGATAGCGAGGGCCGTCGACCGGGAAGAACAGGTACGTGAAAAAGCAGAGGCCGTAGACGATGGTGAGGGCGACCATCGTCGCCGCGAACTCGGTTTGCCGATGCCGAAGGTAGAGAACAGCCGGCGGCAGGTAGACGATCAGGTAGTAGGACGCATATGCGACGTGCAACACTTCGCTCATCCAGCGAATTGGCATCGCCGCCGCCCACGTGGCCGACGGGTTGCCGACGAAGAGGGCGGACTCCCATTCCTGCACGCGTGCGTCGGCATGCGGAATGCCGAATCCTCCGATCAGCCATCGCAGTTCGATGTACAGGAATGGCCCGATGATGAGTGGCAGCCATGCGCGGACGGGACGAGTCCACGCCCACCGCGCCGTGAGGACGGCAACAGTTCCGATGAGCGCGAGCAGGTGCGCGACGAGGGGCAGGGGATGTGATGTCGCGCGCGCGTACATCGCCATCGGTGCGACGGTCGCGACCAGGTAAGCCCCAACGAGCACTCCGGAGACGCGCGTCACGCGGTCGATGAAGACCGTGTGCGATGGGGAGAGGTGGGCTGCCGGTGACGACGCGTTCATCGGCCCGCAGTATTACACTTGGCATACTCCCGACGTAAGTGTCCTCACCGCACGACCACGTGACCTTTCAGATCCAGCGCGTCGAGACGCGGCGTGATGTTCGCCGCTTCGTGGACTTTCCGTGGCGGCTCTACGACGCGCGGCGCCATCCGCAATGGGTGCCTCCATTGCGCATGGCCGTGCGCGACGCGCTCGATCGAAAGCGGAATCCCTTCTACCGGGATGCCGATCGAGAGCTGTTCCTCGCCGTGCGCGCCGGGAACGTCGTTGGACGAATCGCCGCGATCGAGAACCGGACGCATAACCGCTTCCACGGCGACCACGTCGGATTCTGGGGCTTCTTCGAGTGCGTGGACGAGCAAGCCGTGGCCGATGCATTGTTCGCCGCTGCCGAAGGGTGGCTCGCCTCGCGCGGGCTGGACACGATGCGCGGGCCGATGAATCCCAGCACGAACTACGAGTGCGGATTGCTCGTGCAGGGGTTCGAGAACCGTCCCACCTTCATGACCGCGTGGAATCCGCCGTACTACGACACCCTGTGCCGGCGCGGCGGTCTCGTGAAGGCGAAGGACCTGCTGGGCTTCTGGTTTCCCGCCGACGAGCCGGGGTATGAGCTGCCCCCGTTCGTTGCCCGGCAAGCCGAACGTGCGCTTTCGAGCGGCCGAATCACCTTTCGCGACCTCGAACCTCGGCATTTCGACCGTGAAGTCGCGGCGTGCTGGGATATCTACAACGACGCGTGGGAGCGGAATTGGGGATTCGTGCCCATGGCGCGGGCCGAGTTCGAGCACATGGCGAAGGACATGAAGCACCTGCTCTGGCCGCAGCTCGCGTTCATGGCATCGGTGGATGGAGTGCCGGCTGGCTTCATGCTCGCCGTGCCCGATTATAACGAGGTGCTGATCCACAACCGCAACGGACGGCTGTTTCCATTCGGCGCGTTGCGCATGCTCCGAGGGAAGCGGACGATCAAGACCGCGCGAGTGATGGCGCTCGGCGTGAAGCGGAGCTTCCGCT
>JAJAYP010000230.1 GCA_026786185.1 Gemmatimonadaceae bacterium | reverse complement strand
GCCCCGCCGGTCGGGTGGGGCGCGCGGCGCCTGGGGGCGCGGCGCGCCCGCCCGGGGGGCCGCCGCTATCCCGCCCGCGGGGGCGCCCCCCCCCCGCGCGGCCTGCCGCGCCGCATCAGCTGCGGCGGAGCCCTGCGCCGTCGTTGACGGCGGCCTTGCCGACTGCGGCGTTTCCGCCTGCGCCTCCTTCACCGTGAGCAGGTCCACGACGCGGCAATAGGCCCAGCCGATTCCGCGCGGCTCCGGCACCCGACGCTGCACGCCGCCCACGCTGCTCATCTGCTCGCGCGTGGTCAGCTTCCGCGCCAGGATGTCCTCGTATTCCTTGCGGGCGGCGGAGTACGTGCCTTCGGCCTGCCAGAGGCGTCGCTGCATTTCGCACACGCTCATCTCGCGGTCGCCCTTGGAGGAGCTGCCCGCCTCTGTGGCACTGAAGTCGTTCGCGACGTCCTTGATGCGAATGAGATCGTGACTGAAGAACAGCCGGTTGAGCTGGCCCGGCTTGTCCGTCGACACTTCCTGCATCTGGCCCTTGTAGAGGTCGAGCAGCAGGTCGCGTCGATTCTTCGCGAGGGAAATCGCGCCATTGTCGGCATAGATCGTCCGGCGGCGCATCGGATCGGCGAGATCGTAGATCACCACTTCCTTGAGGAGGTTGCGGTCACTGCCCCGATCGATCTTTCCTGCCTTGAGGTAGTACTTCCCCTCGGCGATGGAATTGATGACCTGCTCCTTGAGCAGGAACGTCGGCTTCGTCTGGGAGATGTCTTCCTGAAGCGTCTTGAGCCGGTGATTCGCGCGCGGCAGCACCTGGTCGTTGAACGCGAGCAGTCCGAGCGAGCAGACCACCCCGCCCACGATGGCCGGCGACACGAGGCGCCAGGGGCTGACTCCGCTCGCGTTCAACGCGGTGACCTCGTTCTCTCCGGCCAGGCGGCTGAATGCATAGAGCACCGCGACCAGCACCGACATCGGAACGGTGAGCGCGACGGTGAACGGAATCGAGAGCAGGAAGAACTCGCCGATCACCGTCCATGGCAGGCCCTTGCCCACGAGTTCGCCGAACTGCCGCGAGATGAATTGCAGGAGCATGAGCGCCGTGAGCGCCGTGAGCGCAAACGTCAGCGGTCCGACGTGCTCCCTGAGTACGTATCTGCTGATGATCTTCACGTCTGGTCCCGGGGAGCGCGGCGTACGCCGAACTTCAAGAATCGCACGGAGTTGTGGCGTGCGGCGCAGTGGGTAAATTCCACTGCGCGAGCGACGGATTCAAGTGTTGCCGTCAGGTGATGCAGGTTGCGTCGCCGTTCGAGACCCTGCGGATGCGCCTCGAACTGGCGTCGAGCGGTCTCTTTACCCTGACCAGGCCCGATTGTGCGGATGCTGACGTTTCTGCTGTTGTCACTCCCCCTGCTCGGCGCCTGCGACGCGTTGCCTGGCGCGACCGGGCCGAAGACGGCATTCGACGGCAACGCCGCGATGGAATATACGAAGGCGCAGCTCGCGTTCGGGCCGCGCGTGCCAGGCACGCTCGCTCACGTGAAAGCCGGCGACTGGATCACGAAGATGATGCGGCAACGCGCCGACACCGTGATCGAGCAGCGCTTCACGCACCGCACCCTGGCTGGAAAAGAGCTCCCCCTCCGCAACGTGCTGGCGCGCTTCAATCCGGCGGCGACCCAGCGCATCCTCTACCTGACGCACTGGGATACGCGTCCGATGGCGGACGAGGACCGGGTCCTGGGCAATCGCGGCACGCCCATCCCCGGCGCGAACGACGGCGCTGCAGGCGTCGGACTGCTCATCGCGCTGGGCGATGCGCTCAAGAAGACGCCACCTGGCATCGGAGTCGATCTGCTGTTCGTGGACGGCGAGGACTACGGCACGTCGTTCGTCCCGCCGTATAGCGACGTGCTGCTGGGTTCACAGTATTTCGCCGCGAATCTGCCGTCGCCCGATTACCGGCCGATCTATGGTGTCCTGTGGGACATGATCGCCGACAAGGATCTCAATATCCTGCAGGAGGCGCGGTCGGTGACGTCGGCACCGGAGGTGGTGAGCCGGGTGTGGCAGAAGGCGGCCGAGCTGGGGTATGCCAGGTACTTCATCCCGCGCGTAGGACAGGACGTGACCGACGATCACGTGCCCCTGCTTGCGAAGGGGCTGCGCGTGATCGATGTGATCGACATCGATTATGGCCCGCCGGCACCCGGCGGCGGGGCATCGCCGAGCTTCCATCACACGCTCGAGGATACGATCGACAAGATCTCGGTGCGGAGTCTTCAGATCGTGGGAGATGTGGCGCTGGCGCTGTTGATCGATGGATAGAGGCGGTGGGGCGGTAGGTCGGTAGGGCGGTAGGTCGGTAGGTCGGTAAGTGGGTGCCCTGCGTTCGGCGGTGGCGAGCTGCATTCATTCGGTGCGGTCCCGTAAGACAGGGACCATACGTTCGCTCCCATGCCGACAGCTTCCGAGCAGAAAGCGCTCGCCTTCGTGGCGATTGTCATCCTTCTTGGTGGCGTGGTGCGGGTCCGCCGCGCGCGCGCACTTGAACCGATCGGACCCTCGGTCGCGGAGCAGCAGGCGCTCGCGCGCCAGTCCGCTTCGGCGAACAGCCTCGCCACGGACCAGCAGGCACTGAAGCTTGGGAAGCGACGCGCCGGCGCGCGCCGGCCAGCGCGTCGAGCCGATGTGGTGAAGGTCGTCAGCGGAGTCGAGAGCGTGCCCTTCACGGATGTGCGGCCGGGCTCGCCCACGAGCGAACTTCCCGGCTGGCGAAACGGGTTCCCGCCGCCTGTCCCGCGGATCGACCGCGGCATCTGGGACCAGTCGACGCCGTATCGGGCTCCGTCACCCGCATCGCGTCCGGAGCACGTGGCGGGGACGATCGATCTCGATGCTGCCACGGCCAGGGAGATCGAGTCGCTGCCGGCCATCGGGCCGGCGCTCGCGGGGCGCATCGTCGCGAACCGGGATTCGTTCGGTCCCTTCGGTTCGCTCGACGCCCTCGGCAGGGTGAAAGGCATGGGGCCGGCGACGCGCCGTCGCCTGGCCCCGCGCGTCACCTTTTCCGGTCAGGCGCGTCGTTAGGATGCGCCGGCTCCGAGCCGCTTGCCGCGTCGTTCCCGCCGACCATTTGCCAGCTCCCATGGCTGCACCAGCCGCGACTACCGAACGCCTGGGTGACCTCCTCGTCCGCGAGGGGCTCATCACGCGCGAGCAACTGGAAAAAGCACTTCAGGAGCAGAAGCAGAATGGAACCCGCGTCGGCTACAATCTCGTCAAGCTCGGCTTCATCGCGGAAACCGAGCTCACGAAGATGCTGGCGCGGCAGTTCAAGATGCCGGCGGTGGACCTTTCGCGCTTCGAGGTCGATCCCCGCATCGCCAAGCTGATTCCTGCCGATCTCGCGATCAAGCATCTCGTGCTCCCGCTCAAGCGCGATGGCCGGACGCTGACCGTCGCGATGGCGGACCCGACGAACCTCGGCGTGCTGGACGACCTGAAGTTCATCACGCGCTACGACATCTTCCCCGTCATCGGGGGCGAGTTCACGCTCAAGAGCGCGATCGACAAGCTCTACGACAGCTCCGCCGACAGCCAGGTCGCCGACCTCCTGTCGGTCATCGACGACATGGAAGGCGACGTCGAGGTCGTCGAGGAGAAGGAGGAGGACATCTCGGCCGCGGCGCTCAGCGCCGCGATGGAAGACGCGCCGGTCGTGAAGCTGATCAACGCCATCCTCACGGATGCGGTGAAGCGCGGCGCGTCGGACATCCACTTCGAATGTTTCGAGCACGACATCCGGGTGCGGTACCGCGTGGACGGCGCGCTCCAGGAGGTCATGAAGCCGCCGATGAAGCTCAAGGCGGCGTTGATCTCGCGTTTCAAGATCATGGCGCAGCTGAACATTGCCGAGCGTCGCGTGCCGCAGGACGGCCGCATCAAGCTGAAGATGGGCAACAAGGTCATCGACTATCGCGTGTCGACGCTGCCGACGCTGTTCGGCGAAAAGATCGTGCTCCGAATTCTCGACAAGGGAAACCTGACGCTCGACCTGGAGAAGTTCGGGATCGAGCCCAAGGCGGAGAAGGACCTCATGGAGGCGGTCTCGAATCCGTACGGCATGGTGCTCGTCACCGGCCCGACGGGCTCGGGCAAGACGACCACGCTGTACTCCGCGCTCTCCAAGGTCAACAACATCGACGTGAACATCATGACCGCCGAGGACCCCGTGGAGTACAACCTCTACGGCGTCAATCAGGTGCTCGTGCGGACGGAGATCGGCATGACCTTCGCCGCGGCGCTGAAAGCGTTCCTGCGGCAGGATCCGAACATCATCATGGTAGGTGAGATCCGCGATCTGGAAACAGGCGGCATCGCCATCAAGGCGGCCCTCACCGGCCACATGGTGCTCTCCACGCTGCACACCAATTCGGCACCCGAAACTGTCACTCGCTTGCTGGACATGGGCCTCGAACCGTTCAACGTGGCCTCGGCGCTCAACCTGATTCTCGCGCAACGCCTGCTTCGCCGCATCTGCGGGTCGTGCAAGACGCAGTACACGCCGTCCGATCTCGACTTCGATGTCGCGAAGGTGAAGCCGACGACCACACTGCGCGAGCTGAAGTTCACGTCGGAGACGATCGAGAACGCGAAGTCTCGGGCCACCAAGGAGGCGGCGCCCTTTCTCGCCAATGCGACGATCGACACGCCCGTCTCCGCGCTCGGCTACTTCAAGGGTCGTGGCTGCGACACCTGCAACGGCACCGGCATGAAGGGCCGCCAGGGCGTCTACGAGGTCATGCCCATGTCGGCGCACCTGCGCAAGCTCGTGCTCCAGAACGTCGGCGCGGCGGCGCTGCGCGCCGCCGCGGGGGAAGAGGGCATGCTGACGCTGCGAATGGACGGCTGGATGAAAGTCATGAAAGGCATCACGACGCTGGAACAGGTCGTTCGGGAGACGTCCGCCTAGTCGGAGGCCCGTTCCCCGAGTGGGCCTGAGTCGTCCTACCTGTGAACGGTGATCCGTCACCGCGTTCGCCGTCCTCCGTTCACGGTTCACGGATCACGGTTCACGGATCACGGTTTCCCTGTCTTCCCGCATCGTCCCGGAATTAGATGACCGCTCCTGCCGTAGCATCCAGCGTCAACCTGCGCGTCCTGCTCGAGGAGATGATCGAGCGCGACGCGTCCGATCTGCACGTCACCGCGGGCGAGAAGCCCAAGATGCGCATCGATGGCGAGATCCAGAGCTCGAGGCTGGAATTCGTGATGACGCCGAAGGACACGATGCAGCTGGCCTATTCCGTCCTCACCGAGAACCAGAAGAAGAAGTTCGAGATGGAGGACGAGCTCGATTTCTCGTTCGGCATCCAGAACCTGGCGCGCTTCCGCGGCAACTGCTTCAAGCAGCGAGGCTGCGTCTCGATGGTGATCCGGCAGATCCCCTTCTCCATCAAGACCTTCGATGACCTGAAGCTGCCCGACGTGATCCGGAAGATGGCGGAGCGGCCGCGCGGGCTCGTGCTCGTCACCGGTCCGACCGGGTCCGGCAAGTCCACCACCCTGGCCGCGATGATCGACAAGATCAACAAGGAGCGGAAGGGGCACATCATCACGGTGGAGGACCCGATCGAGTTCATTCACCGCCATCAGGGCTGCATCGTCAACCAGCGCGAGGTCGGGACCGACACCAAGAGCTTTCAGGCCTCGCTCAAGTACGCGCTACGGCAGGACCCCGACGTCATTCTCATCGGTGAGCTGCGCGACCTGGAGACGATCCAAGCGGCGCTGACGATCGCCGAGACCGGACACCTTGCCTTCGCCACGCTGCACACCAACAGCGCGGCCGAAGCGATCAACCGCATCATCGACGTCTTTCCGGCCCACCAGCAGAGCCAGGTGCGCGCCCAGCTCGCCTTCGTGCTCGAAGGAGTCATCACGCAGTCGCTGCTTCCAAAGGCCAAGGGGCGGGGCCGCGCCATGGCGGCGGAGATCCTCGTCGTGACGCCGGCGGTGCGGGCGCTCATCCGAGACGACAAGATCCACCAGATCTACAGCACGATGCAATCGGGAAAGAAGTTCGGCATGCAGACGATGAACGACGCGCTCTACAATCTCTACATGAGCCGCGACGTGACGGAGGAGGAATGCCTTCGCGTCTCGCACGACCCGAACGAGTTCCTGCGCATGATCGGCAAGGCGAACGAGAATGAGGGCAAGCCGAACGCCAACGGGGCGCAGGCAGCGGGGAAGCGGTAACGACATGTGAACGGTGAACGGTGAACCGTGAACGGTGACGATCGACACCGTCACCGCTCACCGTTCACCGATCACCGATCACCGAATTTCACACTGAGGTCAGAATGCCAGCGTTTACCTATACGGCCCGGGCGTTGAACGGCGATCTGCGCACGGCGACGATCGAGGCGCCGAACCGCGACGACGTCATCACGCAGCTGCGCAAGCAGCGGCTCAACGTCGTCAAGATCGACGAGAAGAAGGACGCCGACCGGACGAAGAAGAAGAAGGGCGGCAAGATCTCGATGCGCGACATCGTCATCTTCACCCGTCAGTTCTCGACGATGATCAACGCCGGCCTGCCGCTCGTGCAGGCGCTCGACATTCTCGCGAAGCAGAGCGAGAATCCGGCGCTGAAGGACGTGACGAACGCGGTCGTGTTCGACGTCGAGAGCGGCAATACGGTGGCCGACGCCTTTCGCAAGCATCCGAACGCGTTCAGCGACCTGTACGTGAACATGGTGGCGGCCGGCGAGGCGGGTGGTATTCTCGACACCATCCTCATGCGCCTCGCGACGTTCATGGAAAAGAACGATGCGCTCGTACGAAAGGTGAAAGGCGCGATGATCTACCCGGGCGTCATCTCGAGCGTCGCGGCGATCGCGATCTCGGTGCTGCTCATCTTCGTCATCCCGACCTTCGAGCGGATGTTCGCGAGCGTCGGCCTCGCGCTGCCGCTGCCGACGCGCGTCGTGATCTCGATGTCCAAGTTCCTCACCGGATACTGGTGGGCGGTGATCGCGGGCGGCGTCGCGCTGGTCTATTTCACGAAGAACTATTACGCCTCGAACAACGGCAGACTCGTGATCGACCGGCTGATGCTGAAGGCGCCAGTGCTGGGCGACGTGCTGCGCAAGTCGGCCGTGTCGCGGTTCACGCGTACGCTGGGCACGCTCATCGGATCCGGCGTGAGTATCCTGGAAGGGCTGGAGATCACGGCGAAGACGGCGGGCAACCGCGTCATCTCGGACGCCATCATGGAATCGCGCGCCAGCATCGCCGGCGGTGAGACCATCGCCGCGCCGCTCCAGAAGAGCAAGGTATTCCCGCCGATGGTCATCAGCATGATCGCCGTCGGCGAGCAGACCGGTGGTCTGGACGAGATGCTCTCGAAGATCGCCGACTTCTACGATGAAGAGGTGGATGCGGCAGTCAGCAACCTGCTCAGCTTGATGGAGCCGGTGATGATCGTCTTCCTCGGTGTGGTGGTCGGCGGCATGGTGGTCGCGATGTACCTGCCCATCTTCGACATGATCAACGCGGTGCAGTAGGCCCGACTGTAAGCCGCCATCAGTTTTGTCCCCTGGCCGAGATGAATCTTGTCCCCAGGCGACAGTGAATTCTGTCCGTCGTGAGTCGTTGTCCTGCAATTCGTTCAGTACTACTGAAG
>JAJAYP010000229.1 GCA_026786185.1 Gemmatimonadaceae bacterium | reverse complement strand
CCGGTGAACCTGTCACCCGAGGGGGGGGGGCGCTCGCCACACCCCGTCGTGTTTGCTTCCGTCCGTCGCCAGGCCACCCTAATATCCCGACATGACCGAACCGTCGTTGGAGCGCCGGGTGCTCGACGCCCTGCCGATCACCATCTACACGGTGAACCTCGACGGACGCCTCACCTTCATGAATCGGTCGTGGGGACGCTTCGCGCAGGCCAACGGCGCACCGCAGCTCTGCGACGAACCCGCGGTCATCGGATCGTCGATCTGGGATGTCCTGACCGAGGGCGGAACCCGCACGCAGATGGAGCAGGCGATGGCGACGTTGCGCGAGGGTCGAGCGACGTCGCTCAGCTGGGAATTTCCGTGCAGCTCGCCGACGGAAGAGCGCATCTTCCTCATGCAGGTCAGTCCGCTCGCTGACGGTGACTCCGTCACGGGATACGCATTCTCCACCGTCGACATCACACCCAGTCATCGGTCGCGGGAGGTGCTCATCGATACGGGGATGGCGCTCGCTCGCACCATCAGCGTGGACCGCGTGCTGCACGAGGTCTCGCAGCAGCTCCGGCACGCGATGGCCTGCGACGCTGTCGCCATCGCGCTGGCCGACGACGACAGCGCAAAGCTCCGCCTGATGCATCAATCGGGATTCGCCGACGAGACAGCGGAGCTCGAGCGCCGGCTCACCCCGTCCTGGATCGAGGCGCTGGCGGTGGGCCAGGTGGTGACCCACACCCGCCACGACGGTATCGAGATCACTGCCCCGATGACGAGCAGCGAAGGCGTCATCGGTGCGGTCACGCTCTCGGTCAACGCACCCCCCGCACCGTACCGGCTCGATGAGACACGACGCGTGCTGGAAACCATCGCCGCCGAGACGGCCGCAGCGATCGAACGCGCCTGGCTCGTGCGTCGCGTGGGCCACAAGCGCCGCCTCGAAGCCATCGGGGAGGTTTCGGCCGGCGTCGCGCACGAGCTGCGGAATCCGTTGTTCGGGATCTCGTCCGCCGCGCAACTGCTCCGGTTCCGCGTCAAGGACGATCCCATCGTCGAGAAGAATGTGGGGCGCATCCTTCGTGAGGTCGAACGGCTCAACAACATGGTGACCGCGCTGCTCGAGTACGGACGCCCCAACGCCATTCGTCTCGAGTCGGGTGATCCGGACGCCGTGTGGGACGAAGTGCTCGAGACCCAGCGAGGCCTGCTCGAGCGACGCGCCCTGCTCTTGCACCGCACCCGCATCGTACCGCCCGTGCAGTGCACGATCGACTCGGCTCAGCTCGCACAGGTATTCCTGAACCTGCTCGTCAACGCGACGGACGCGGCACCCGAAGGGACCGATCTCACCCTGCACACCGCGATGCTTCCCAACGGTGCCTGGCGCTGTCGCCTCCACAACGGCGGTCCCGCCATTCCCGCCGATGCACTGCCGCGCGTCTTCGAGATCTTCTTTTCCAGCAAGCCCGGTGGTACGGGCATCGGGTTGGCGCTCTGCCAGCGCATCATCGAGGAGCACGGCGGCACAATCGCGCTCGAGAGCATGCCCGAGAGCGGCACTACCGTCACGCTCGTGCTGCCCGGCCTGCAGCGAGTGCCCGAACTCAAGGGAAGTTCACGACTCGACGCTCGCTCATGATCTCCGTGCTCGTCGTGGACGACGACCGCACCATTCGCGAGACACTCGCGGACTTCTTCGACTCGCTCGGCTGCGCGACTCGCACCGCCGCCACGGCCAGCGAGGGCCGCCAATCCGCGGCCGCTCACGCGCCGGACGTCGTGCTGGCCGACCTCCGGCTCCCCGACGCGAACGGTCTCACGCTGCTCGAGGCATTGCGCGCCGACGATCCGGAAATCGGCGTGATCGTGCTCACGGGCCACGCAGACGTCGCGACCGCCGTACGCGCGATGCAGCAGGGTGCGCTCGACTTCCTGGAGAAACCGGTCGACCTCGATGCGCTGCACGCGTCCGTGGAGCGTGCGGCGGAGATCGTGCGGCTGCGGCGCGAGGTAAAGCTGTTGCGCGCGCATGCCTCGGTCGCCGTCGCCGCTGGAGTCGGCGCCGCCGAGCCGTCGCTCGAGCGGCTCATTCACCTCGCGGCACGGAATGACGACGTCCCGGTGCTCATCGTCGGCGAAACGGGCACGGGCAAGGGCTACGTCGCGCGGCGCATCCACGAGGGATCGGCCCGCAGCACCCAGCCGTTCGTGGAAGTGAACGGCGCATCGCTCACTGCCACCTTTCTCGAGAGCGACCTGTTCGGGCACGAACGTGGCGCGTTCACCGACGCCAGGCAGGCGAAGCGCGGATTGCTCGAGGTGGCGGATCGCGGCACGCTCTTTCTCGATGAAATCGGTGAACTGGCGCCGGAAGTCCAGCCCAAGCTGCTGAAGGTGCTGGAAGACCGCACGTTCAGGCGCCTCGGTGGAACGGCCGTGCTGCGCAGCGATGCGCGTGTGTTGGCCGCCACACATCAGCCGCTCGCCCAACGCGTCCGTGCCGGTGCGTTTCGAGCCGATCTGTTCTACAGGTTGCAGGTGCTCACCCTATCGCTCCCCGCGCTGCGCGAGCGACGGGAAGAACTGCCAGACCTCGCCGCCTCGCTCCTCCCACCGGGGGCTCGGCTCTCCGGTCCGGCACTGCGCGCGATCGAACGATACGACTGGCCGGGCAATGTTCGCGAGCTGAAAAACACTCTCTGGCGAGCCATCCTGCTGGCCGAAGGCGCTCCCATCGAGCCTCGCCACCTCTCCCTCCCGCAGCTCATACCCTCCGAACCTCCCGGCCCGCTCACGCTCGCTGAGGCCGAGTCTCGCGCCATTACCGCCGCACTCCGCGCCACGGACGGGAACAAGGTGCACGCCGCGCAGCTGCTCGGCATCGCCCGCTCCACCTTGCTCGAGAAGCTCAAGCGCATGGGTGCGCTTCCGGCTGGCCGATAATCGATCACAACCGTTGGTAAGGTGATCGAAAAACGGGCAGATGGGAGCAGCGGCGCTGCGGTACTGACGGCGTAAGTCTCTACGTTTGATCGAGTTACAGAACAGGTCGCCGTGGCTCGGCTCTCGCACTGCAGCATCGCATGACAGAAGCCAGCCTGCCGCGCGTCCTCATCGTCGAAGACGAACAGTCCATCCGCGATGTGCTCGTCGAACTGTTCGACGTCGATGGCACCCGCGTCGAATCGGCCGCCACCCTGCCCGAGGCGAAGGAGCTGCTCGCGCGCGGGTCATTCGATCTCATTGTCACCGATATTCGGTTGGGCGGAAACCGAGATGGCGGACTCCAGGTGATGGCGGCCGCGGGTGTGCTCTCCCCCGACGCCACGGTCATCGCCCTCACCGCATACCCGGACGATGGCAATCGCCACGCGTCGATCCGGCTCGGCGCCACGCACTTTCTGGAGAAGCCCGTCTCGTTGGAGACGCTGGCCGAACTCGCCAGCCGAGTTGGCGTCCCCACCGCCATCTCGCCAATGCGCGCATCCACGTCGCCAGCCCCAGGTCGCTGAGCACTCGTCGTTGGTGAGGCAGGTCGTCGTTTCCGCGGTTCTCGCGCGCTATGTTGTGGAGCGCCCGACCGGGTGTCGGGCGTGAACGCGAAGCACGGCGCGAGACCGGAGACGAACGCGATGCGATGGCGGAAGGCGGCAGCAGCGGGTGGCGCGGCGCTCGGCGCGGCCGCGCTCTACAACGTCACGGCGTCGCATCGGATCGCCGCGCTCGGGAACTTGCCCGGCGGCGAACGCCTCGAGCTGGACTGGCGCGGCAACACGATTGTCTACACCCGTCACGGGGCCGGCACTCCCGTGCTCCTGGTGCACGGCATCCACGTCGGTGCGTCCTCGCACGAATGGCGACACTCGGTGGACGCCCTGGCAGAACGGCACACGGTCTACGCGCTCGACCTGCTTGGCTTCGGCTGCTCCGCCCGGCCCAACCTTCGCTACACGCCCGCCATGTACCAGGCGTTCCTCGCCGACGTCATGGCGAAGCTGGGTCACGGGCCGCTCGCCGTCGTGGCGAGCGCGCACTCGGCCGCGCTCATGGTCGCTCTCGCCGCGCGCGATCCGCGTCACATCGCGGCACTCGCGCTGATTTGCCCGTCGGGCGCCGGTCCGAAGAGCGACCGCACCTCCACCGGTCAGTCCGCCACCCAACTGCTCTTCGACGCGCCCATCGTGGGCGCGGCACTCTACAACGCGATGACGTCGCCCTCCAGCATGCGGGAGGCCCTCGAAGAGCTCTACGCGAACGATCGCCTCGTGACGGACGAGCTGGTGGAGGACTATGTCCAGAACGCGCGCCAGCCCGGCGCCAAGTACGCGGTCGGCGCGTTGATGGGCGGGCGCTTGACGGTGGATATCCGCAATGCGCTCAGACGCGTGCGTCATCCCCTGCTCATCCTGTGGGGTAATCAGGCAAGGGTGAATTCCGTGCAGAACGCGCACGCCTTCCGCGTGCTGAAGCCCGATGCCGACTGGACGCTCGTCTCCGACGCGGGAGACCTGCCGCACGACGAACAGCCCCAGCGGACCACCGAGGCCATCCTGCGCTTTCTCGATCGCGTTCGGAAAAACTCCAGCCGAAGTACGCCGCCGCCAGTGACGAGCTCGTGAACTGAACGAGTGTCGCCGGCCGTGCGCCGCGTCGCATGATCGGTACGCGTCTCGTCGACTCACGTTCGGGCACGCCGGTTCACGTCGCGTACGCTGGCACATTCCGGCTCACGTCACACCTCGGCGTCTGTTATCTTCCGCCGCTATGCCGGATCCGTCCCCATCACCCGTCGCCCTGTTGCGCGCGCATTCGCGCCACGCACCGTGGAATGCACGCGGCCTCGCAGCGCACGTGACCGCGCTCGTCGACGCCGCCGGCATACGCCCCACCAATGCGTCGGCACGCGTCGCGCCCAGTGCGCGATCGGTGCGATTCTACGTCGCCAATCGCCTGCTCGACCGCCCTGACGGCGCCGGCACGGCCGCCACGTACAACTATCGACACCTGCTGCAGTTGCTCGCCATCAAGATCAGGCAGCGGGAAGGCGCCACGCTCGAGCTGATCAAGGGCGAGATGAAGGAGATCACCGGTGACGCGCTGGAGCGACGTGTGGCCGCCTCCCTCGCCCCCGCGCTTGGCGCGCATGCCGACCTCGCGGTGCGGGACACCGACGAGGAACGGTCCGCGAGCTGGCGCCGCGTCCCGGTTGCCGACGGCATCGAGATCCATGTGCGCGACGACTCGCCAGCCGCCCGCGACGAAGCGCTGGTCGCGATGCGCGAAGCCGTGCGTGCCGCGCTCGGGAGAGCGGACATCAGGTAGCCGCCTCACACTGTGAACTGCACTGCAGCAGGAGAGGGGACGAGCTGGCAGCGAGGGGCGGTGAGCGGTGAGCAATGAGTGGCGTGCGTCTCATCGCTCTGTGCTCACCGCCCATCGCTTCATGCTCCAGGCTCTCTGGCTATCGGCGGTAGCGGTCTGACCTGGTGAAGGTCGGTTCACGGTTCACGGTTCACGGTTCACGGTTCACCGTTCACCGTTCACCGTTCACCGTTCACCATTCACCATTCACCATTCACCGTCCTACAGCAGTCGGGACAACAGCCCCGCCCCGCGCTCCAGCACCCGGTGATGCCAGGGTCGCCGCTGAAACGACTCGAGCGTGATCTCCGTCGAGTGGGTCAGGTCATCCATGAACGTGGCCTGCATCTCGGCACCCAGCTTCGCGTCGAGAAACACGAGGTTCGACTCGTTGTTGAATGCGAGCGACCGGTTGTCGAAGTTCATGGAGCCGACGACGCTCCACATGCCGTCCATCACGATCGTCTTCGAGTGCATCATCGTCGGCTTGTACTCGTAGATCCGGATGCCCGCCTTTAGCAACTGCTCGTAGCTGCCACGACCCGCCCACAACGTCGTCTTCACATCGCTCTCGTCGCTTACCGTCAGGATGCGCACGTCCACTCCACGCTGACGCGATTTCACCAGCAGCTTCCGGAAATCGTCGTCTGGCACGAAGTACGAGTTCGCGACGTACAAGCTCTTGCGCGCGCTTGCGATCGTGAGCGCGACGAATCGCTCGGCCGGCGTGCTGCCGGTAGTGGGCGACGCGAAGAAGATGCCCGCTTGCACGCCACCGTCGTCGGGACGGAAGGCGGCGGGCGGGAAGAATGTGTCGCCGGCGATCAGCTCTCCCGTGCACTCCGCCCAGGCCGCCGCGAACGCCCCCTGCAGCTGCATCACCGCCGGGCCCTCGAATCGCACATTGCTGTCGCGCCACTGATCCTTGCTCTTTCCGTCGCCGAGCCAGTAGTCGGCCAGGCCGAACCCGCCGGTGTACCCGATCCTGCCATCCACCACCACGACACGCACGTGCGACCGGTCGCTCGCATTGTGGATCGCATACCAGTGGAGCTGCCGCAGCAACCCGATCTCCACGCGCGCGGCGCGAAGACTGTCGGCCCACTCCTTCTTCAGGTTCTGCGAGCCAAACGCGTCGAGCACGAACAGCACCCGCACCCCCGCTCGTGCGCGCTCCTTGAGGATGACGGCCATGGTATCGGCCACGGCGCCGGGCTGCGAGTAGTACATCTGCACGGTGATCGTGCGCTGGGCGGCGCGCAGGTCGCGCCAGAGATTCGTGAACACGTCCCCGTTGTTCACCTGCTGCACCGCGTTCCCCTGTGTGAGCTGGATGCCGGTGTACAGCGACATCGATCGCGCGAACAACGAATCGGTGACCGCCGGCGGACCGTTCGCATCTCCGATCGAGACCACCGCCTGCACTGGCGTGCCCCGCGTCAGGGAGAGAATGCCGATGAGCGCGAATGCACCAACGAAGAGAATCCCCAGCACGACCGAGACGCGCTTGAGGCGGAGTATTTTTCGCATTTGGCACCTCCGCATCACATACTTCGTGCCACGAGGCCGAGTCCGGCAGGTTGGGCAGGATGGTGGACTGCTCGCTGATCAATGATGCTGGACGCATTGCGATCTCTTACCAGCGAGGGCGACGACGATGGAGTTTGCGGGACGCAGCATCGTGCTCACGGGAGTCGGGCGCGAGGGTCAGGTCGGCGAGGCCGTCGCGCAAGCCTTCGCCGAGCACGGCGCGCGCGTCTTTCTCGTCGACCAGACCGAGGCGAACGTACGCGCCCGCGCCGAGGCGCTGCTCGCGCGGGGTCTCCGGGCTGCATATCTCGCGGCCGATCTCACCGATGTCGCGGCCGCCACGAAACTCGCCGAGCGGGTGCGCGATTCGACGGCCGGCCGCGTGCACGCCGTCGTTCATCTTGCGGGCGGATTCGCATCGAGCGGGCCCGTTGCCGAAAGCGATCCCGCGACCTGGCAGCGCCAGCTCGCCATGAACGCCACCACCGCCTACCTCACGGCGCGCGCCTTCCTGCCGCTGCTGCGCTCCGCCAAGGGGTCGCTCGTATTCTTCGCGAGCGAGGCCGTGCTTCCAGGCGCGCGCGCAGCGAACGTGTCGGCGTACGTGGCGTCCAAGAGCGCCGTCGTCGCCCTCATGCAGGCGATCGCGCAGGAAGAGCACGCGCACGGCGTCCGCGCCAATGCGGTGGCCCCCGCGACGATCCGCACCGCGGCCAACATTGCCACGATGGGCGCGGAGGCACCGATGGTCACGCGCGAGGCGGTCGCGGACGTCGTCCTCTGGCTCTGCTCCGACGCATCGCGCGCCGTCAACGGTCAGCTCGTGCCGGTGCGTTGACGGCCGCGATCGAGCGGGCGTCAACGCGCCGGCCCGGGGTCGGCGCATGAGTGTCGGCGCGCGACGCCGGGTTGCCGCCCGGGCGATTCGGCTGGATCGGTCGCTCGAAGCGCTCCCGCTGTTTCGATTGAGCGACTCGGCTGACGACGCCGCCATCACCTATGCGGACGGCAGCGGAGGACGGTGGCGAGTCATTCCAGCCCCGGGCGACCGGCTCCCGGGGACGTTCGATCAGGACGTGTACGTCGAGTTGATGCGTCGATTCCACGAAGCGGGTGACCCGGACGACGGAGCCATCACCTTCACGCTCCACGCGTTCCTGCGCGCCATGAGCCGCCGCGTCGACGGTCGCACCTATGAACAGTTGCGCGGTGCGTTGAGCCGGCTCGAGCGCACGACGCTCGAATCACAGGGCGTGTACGAGAGCGCATCCACGCACTCCCGCGGCGACCTGCGTTTCACGCTGCTCGCCGCCGTGGCGGTCGAGCGCCGGCGCACGCTCGACCGCGAGCAGCTGCCGCTGTTCGAGTCCATCGCGACGGCCGAACCGGGCGTGGCCCGCGTGGTCCTCTCGTCCATCATCCGGGACAACCTCGCGGCCGACCACGTCGTGAGCTTGTCCGCGGCGTCGTATTGGTCCCTCGAGTCCCCGGTGGCCCGCCGGCTCTACCGGCTGCTGGAGGTCGCCCGGGCCGACGGCCGGCTCACCTGGAGAATCGGGCTGGACAAGCTCGCCGAGCAGCTTCCGCTGGCACAACGATACCCTTCGCACCTGCAGCGCGTCCTTCAACCAGCGCACGACATGCTCGTCGCACAGGGAATCCTCCGGAACGCCGCCATTCGCCAGCAGCAGCGCGAGTGGTACGTCGACTACATGCTGGGCTCTCGACCAGCCTGACCGCCCACACGCCCCATGACACTGAAGCTCACGACTCCCCTCCGCCGCGAGATCGACATCGACGGCGAACCGTTCACCATCGTCGTCTCGGCCGACGGAATCCGGCTGACCCGCAAGCGCTTTCGCTCCGGCCGCGCCATCAGCTGGCGCGCCCTCTGGGAAAGCGGCATCGACGTGGCTGGTGCAGACCAGGCGCCGGATGGACCCGCGTAACCGCTCCGCCCAAACATCCATCTCACCGTTCCACGTCACCGCGCGCGGAACCTGCGATGCGGGTTGGCGTATTCTATAGACGGCACTCCTTTCACCAGCAGGTCCAGGCATGCTTCGTCGTCGCTCCGCTCTCGCCGCCCTCGTTCTGCTGCCCGTCCTCGCGGGCGGCTTCCTCGCGCAGGATCGCGCGTCGGCCGACGGGGCCCGGTTGCTCGATCAGGTCTTCAACCTCGTGTCGCAGCGTTTCGTGGACACCGTCGGCTCGGCGGCGCTCTACGAAAAGGCGGCGCGCGGCGTCGTGAAGGAGCTCAACGATCCCTACAGCGAGCTCTTCTCCCCGAAGGAACTCGCCGCGTTTTCGCAGCAGACCAACGGCAAGTACGCCGGCATCGGCATGCAGATCCAGGATCTGCAGGGCGCCATCACGGTGAGCACGGTCTTCCCGCACACACCCGCCGAGGCCGGCGGTGTTCGCGAGGGCGACCGGATCGTCTTCGTGGACTCGCTCTCCACGCGTGGCTGGACGACCCAGAAGGTGTCCGACTATCTCATCGGCAAGCCGGACACGCGCGTGACCGTGAAGTTCAGCCGCCCGGGTGTGGCCGAGCCCATCACGATGAACTTCACGCGGAAGGTCATTCACATACCTGCCGTGCCGTATGCGATGATGCTCGACAATCGCATCGGTTACGTGCCGGTCCAGCGCTTCAACGAAACGTCGTCGCAGGAAGTGGCCGATGCCGTCGCGCGGTTGTCGAAGGAAGGAGCCAGGGGCATCGTGCTCGACATGCGCGGCAATCCCGGCGGCATCCTGGAGCAGAGCATCCAGATGTCCAATCTGTTCCTCCGGAGCGGACAGGAAATCCTGAGCGTGCGCTCGCGAGCGGCGGAGCCACAGAACTTCGGTACCACCGGGAACGCGCTCTTCCCCACGATTCCGCTCACCGTCCTTACCGACGAGGGTTCGGCGTCTGCCAGCGAGATCGTCGCTGGAGCGCTGCAGGACCACGATCGCGCGCTCGTCGTTGGATCCACCAGCTTCGGCAAGGGGCTCGTCCAGACGCTCTTTCCGCTCGACGGCGGCTACGCGCTCAAGATCACGACGGCCAAGTGGTACACGCCGAGTGGCCGCAGCATCCAGCGCGAACGGAAGTTCGAGAACGGTCGCTTCGTCGAAGAGAAGCCCGACTCGGCAGAGACCGAGGCGAAGAAGAAGGCACGGCCGGCCTTCCGGTCTGACGCGGGACGCATCGTGTACGGCGGCGGCGGCATCACGCCCGACGTGCTCGTGCGCGACGATACGCTGACGACGCCGGAGCAGGCGTTCACCAAGGCGATCGCGCCCAAGTCGCAGAACTTCTTCGTCATCGTGAACGACTTCACGCTTGAGAAGTCGCGTGGGCTGTCGAAGGACTTTCGCGTGCAGCCGCAATGGCGCGACGAGTTCTACGGGCGGCTCACGGCGAAGGGCGTCACGACGGACCGCGTGCAGTACAATGCCGCGAGTCGCTATGTCGATCGTCTCCTCGAGCAGCGGGTTTCGCGAATCGTCGCTGGCGACTCCACGGCCAAGCGCCGCGATATCCAGTTCGATGCGCCCCTGCGCAAGGCCATGGAGTTGATGGAGAAGGGGCAGAGCCAGAAGGACCTCTTTACCCTCGCCGCAGCCATGCCGGTGAAGCCGTAACGGACGGTGAACGGTGAACAGTGAACGGTGAACCGTAGAAGGGATTGGACACGAGTCGTGAACGGCGAACGGCACATCGGACTTGGTCCGGTGTGCCGTTTTCGTTCACCGCAGACGGTTCACGCTTCACGGTTCACGGTTATTTTTTGATCTCATGCGCCTTCATCTCCTCGTTGCGGCCGGCATCTTTGCCTGCGCGCCGAACCAGCCTGCTGTCAGTCGCGCTGCCACGAGTGACGCGAGTGTCTCGAGTGCCCGCGGCGAGGAACCGCATCTTCGCAACATCCGGCAACTCACCTGGG
The DNA here is from genome assembly GCA_026786185.1 of Gemmatimonadaceae bacterium. Taxonomy (GTDB): domain Bacteria; phylum Gemmatimonadota; class Gemmatimonadetes; order Gemmatimonadales; family Gemmatimonadaceae; genus AG11. Next base: position 2,042 of record JAJAYP010000229.1, on the reverse strand, counting down.
GCGGAGAAAACGCCGAGGCGTACTTCAGCAGCGATGGCCGCGAGCTCGTGTTCCAGAGCACCCGCGACGGCCGCACATGCGATCAACAGTTCGTGATGAAGGTCGATGGCTCCGCACTGCGCCGCGTGTCCACTGGTACGGGCAAGACGACGTGCGGTTTTTTCTACGCCGGCGACGAGCGTATCCTGTTCGGGTCGTCACACGCCCTCCAGATCGAATGCCCCGCGAAGCCCGATCCCTCGAAAGGCTACGTCTGGCGGCTCGATCCGTTCGACATCTATTCCGCGCGAACGGACGGCTCCGATCTCCGGCGCCTCACCGATTACGGGGTCTACACCGCGGAAGCGGTCGTCTCGCCGGACGGCACGCGCGTCGTGTTCACGTCGCTCAAGGACGGCGATCTCGACATCTATACGATGAACGTCGATGGCAGCGACGTGCGGCGCCTCACCTCCACACCCGGCTACGATGGCGGCCCGTGGTGGTCGCCCGATGGAACGCGCATTGTCTATCGCGCCTGGCATCCGGCGGACAGCGCGCTCACGACCTATCGCGAACTCCTCGCCCAGCGACTCGTTCGCCCGAACCGAATGGAGTTGTGGGTCATGAACGCCGACGGCAGCGGCCAGCGTCAGATCACCACGTTGGGCGGTGCGAACTTCGGCCCATCGTGGACCCCTGACGGCACGCGTCTCATTTTCTCCTCCAACTACCGCCAGCCGCGCAGCGGCAACTTCGATCTTTATCTGGTGCGGCTCGACGGCTCGGGACTCGAACAGGTGACGACGCACGAATCCTTCGATGGCTTCCCGATGTTCAGCCCGGATGGCCGCTCCCTGGCATGGGCCTCCAATCGCCACGCCGAACGGGCGGGCGACACCAATCTGTTCATCGCGAACTGGGCGCCGTAGCGGACAGCAGCTCCCGAAGTCGCTCGACCCGCTCCGCCATGGCAGCGTTCGTCGCGAGGTCGTTTCGCGCCCGCTCGATGGCCGACAGTACCGTGGAGCTGTCACGGTCACCGAACGCCGCTCCGATCTCGCGGATCGACAGCGCGAGCAGATCGCGGCACAGCAACATGCCGATTCGCCTGGGCTCGACGAGCGCACGCGTGCGACCCTCCCCCACCAGCGCCTCCGGCGAAACACCCCAATCGGCCGAAACTGCCTCCTGCACGGCCTGCGTGCCCGTACTCACCGCACCAGCTTGACGCCTCGCCGGAAGGGCCTGCCGCGCGAGCGCCAGCGTCAACGGCGCCTTGCGCAGTTCCGCCATCGCCGTCAATCGGGTGATATTCCCTTCCAGCTCACGGACACTGCCCTCGCATTGCGCGGCGACGTGATGCGCGACGGCGGGTGGCAAGGTGAGGCCGAGCGAGCGAGCCTTGGCGTGCAGGATCGCGACCCGATGTGCCCAGTCGGGCGTACCGAGCGTGGCGACGTGTGCGCTCCGGAATCGGCTCACGAGTCGCTTGGCCAGCAGGTCGGACCCCGCCGCGTCATCACAGGTCAACAGGAGCTGGCACTCCGTAGCCACGGTGTGCGCGGCGAGCGCCGCGAGCGCATCGTGTGCGGCCGCGTGCCGGTCGAGCACGTGTACGTCGTCGATCACCAGCAGGTGCGCTCCACGCAGTGCGACGAGCTGCGACGACGGATCGCCCGCGGCAACACCGTCGGCGAGCAGTCGCAGGAAATCGTCGGCCGTCACCAGCTCGACACGACGCTCGGCGCGACTCACCGACTCGGCCGTCACCGCGTGTGCCAGGTGCGTCTTGCCGAGTCCCGTGGCGCCCGTGATCAGGATGGGGTTGTAGAGCTTGCCGGGAGAGATTGCCGCGGCTGAGGCCGCTGTGTACGCAGCCTCGTTGCTTCGCCCGACGACGAATTCCGGAAAGGTGTAGCGAGGGTTCAATGGCCGAGACACGGCGATTCCCTGCGCAAGTCGCGTGACTGAATTCGGGTCCTCCGGCAATCGAGTGGGTCGACTGGGTGCGTCGGGCGGAGTCGTTGGCGTCCCCTGCGACCCTCGGCGTCCTTCGCGGT
>JAJAYP010000228.1 GCA_026786185.1 Gemmatimonadaceae bacterium | reverse complement strand
GCGTACGGGCGCGCGGGCATCGCGCGCCCGGTAACGTGTCGAGCGACGCGAATAGCGACCCGCGCCTCCCCGGCGCCCGCACGTGACCAGACGCATTTCCCTCGTCCTCGGCGGCGGCGGGCTGAAGGGGTTCGCCCACATCGGCGTGCTCCGCGCCCTGGCGGAGAAGAACATCGTGCCGGATGTGTACGCCGGCACGAGCATCGGCGCGCTCATCGCCGCGGCATATCTCAGCGGCACGCCGGTCGAGACGCTGGCCGAGCGAGCGGAAGCACTCAGGCGCAAGGAGCTGTTCCGCCTGAACCATTTCGGCATGCTGCTCGACCGGATGCGTGCGCCCTCGATCTATCTGGAGGAACCGCTGCGCGAGCTCGTCGCCGGCTCCATCACGGAGAAGACGTTCGTCGACCTGCCGAAGCCGCTCCTCGTCAATGCCGTGGACATCGATCGGGGCGCGCGTGTGGTGTGGGGGTTGCCCGGCCTGCAGGATGTCCCGGTTCGCGACGCGGTCTACGCCTCGTGTGCGCTGCCTGGTTTCTTTCCGCCCGGCCGGGTGGGCGATCGCACCTGCATCGACGGCGGTGTCGTCGACAACCTTCCCGTGTCGATCGCCGCGCACTTCGCCGACATGATCATCGCCGTGGACGTCGGCAGCTCGGACGCGTCGCAGAAGGAGGCTGCGTCCGGCCAGGGATTCGCCACGATCTACATGCGAGCCGCGACCATGATGATGCATGCGCTGCAGCAATTTCCGCTCGAGCGATGGCATGGGCCGCCGATGGTGCTGGTGCGGCCCCGGCTGAACGATGCGAACTGGCTGAGCTTCACCGATACCGCGTCGACGATCGCCCAGGGCTACAAGGCGGCGATTCGCGCGCTGGAGCGGTTCGACTCCTACTGGGATCGTTCCGGGTGCGTCTTTCCGCGCCGGCGCGTCCAGATCGACGTCGAGGCGGACAAGTGCACCGGATGCGGCACGTGCGTCGCACTCGCGCCCGCCGTGATGGGGCTGGACGCCTCGGGCAAGGCGTTTCCGCGCACGAAGATCGTGGAATGGTCGCCCGCCGATGGCGGGTTCGTGCATGAATGTCCCACCACTGCGATCACCGCAACGAACGTGGACCGGCGTGATTCGCAGACCGCGCCCGCGGTGGAGGAGAGTCGCGATCCGACACCGAGCGGAGGATAGGACGAACGGTGAACGGTTCACGGTTCACGGTCAAGCAGCGCACTCCGCAGCCTATCCCCGAATCGCCCGCACCAGCCGTTCGTAACTGTCTACCGCGGCAACCAGGTCCGCGATCAGGACCTGCTCGTCGTCGCGATGCGCCACGTGAATGGAGCCGGGACCGAAGAGATAGGGCGTGCCCCACGCCGGCAACGCGGGAATGTCGGTGGCGAAGGCGACGACGGACGTTGCATACCCCTCCAGGGTTCCCAGGCGAACGAGCGGAATCTCCACGCCACGTTCCAGCGTCGCACGGCCCGCGGACCATCGCTGGAGTCGCGTCCAGACCTCGTCGCCATCGGTGACGAGCCGGGCCATCAACCGCGCCTCCGCGTGCGGCGCGACGACGTTGTCCGCGACCCCGCCCGACAGCCGCCCGATGTTGATCGTCGTCTCGCCGAGCAGTGCGTCGGTCGGCATCGTGAGGTCGTCGAGCTCCGCGAGCAGGTGCACGAGCGCGCGAGTGGCAGAGTGCCCGAGGTGCGGATAGGCGGAGTGCGCCGCCGTGCCCTCCGTGCGCAGCACCACGCGCATCGCGCCCTTGGTACCGAGGGCCAGCGTGCTCTCCGTCGGCTCGCCGTTGATGAGCGCGATGCTGGGAAATGCGTGCTCCGCGGCCCATGCATTCGCTGCGTGCGCGCCGTCGTGCGTCGTCTCCTCACCCACGACGAACAGGAGCGCGACCGGGATGCCGGCGCCCCGCAGTCGCTCGGCCGCCGCGAGCATGGCCGCCGCAATGCCTTTCGCGTCACACGCGCCTCGGCCGTGAAGGCGCGCGGCATCCCGTCGCGGAGGCAGGAATGGCGGCACCGTGTCGAGGTGCGTCGACAGCGTGACATAGGGACCCAGGCCCGACGTCGCCAGCAACACCTCGCGCCCGTCAGGCGCCGGGATCCGTGTCAGCGACCATCCGCGTGTCGTGAGCGCGTCGCCGAACAGGCGCGTGAGGCGGGTCTCGGATCCGCTGGTCGAATCCACCGCCATCAGCCAGTGAGCGACGGCAGCGACGTCGGCCGAGTCGTCCGGAAATGGAGAGGTGGGCATGGATGAATGCTGGCGAGACGGTGCTGCGGCGCGCCAGTCTACGCCGCCTGATAGATTCCGGGCAGCCTGTCGGCCCGCCGCTCCGCTGAGCGCGCCCCGGCAGTGGCTCCGTTCTCCACCGTTCGTCGTGGGCGAGGACCGCGACGGACACCGCGAGACCCGCACTATGAGCTCCGTGAATTCGTTCGGCAGTCGCGCCACCCTCGTCGTCGCGGGCGCGACGTACACGATCTATCGCCTGGATGCGCTGTCGACCCTGTCCCAGGGCAACAGCGACCGACTCCCCTTCAGCCTCAAGATCCTCCTCGAGAACCTGCTGCGGAACGAGGATGGCGCCTTCGTCAAGCCGGCCGATATCGAAGCGATGGCCAATTGGAAGGTGAAGGACAAGGTGGAAAAGGAGATCGCGTTTCGCACGGCGAGAGTGCTGCTCCAGGATTTCACCGGCGTTCCGGCCGTCGTGGACCTCGCCGCGATGCGCGATGCGCTGGCGAAGCTCGGTGGAGATCCGCAGCGCATCAATCCGCTCCAGCCCGTCGACCTCGTGATCGACCATTCCGTGCAGGTGGACGAGTACGGCTCCGATGCCGCGTTCCTCATCAACACCGACCTGGAGTACGAGCGCAACGTGGAGCGCTACGTCTTCCTGCGCTGGGGACAGGATGCGTTCCGGAATTTCCGGGTCGTCCCGCCTGGCACCGGCATCTGCCACCAGGTGAATCTGGAGTATCTCGGGAAGACGGTGTTCGTGAACGAGGAGACGAACGAAGCCTACTGCGATTCGCTCGTCGGCACCGATTCGCACACGACGATGATCAACGGACTCGGCGTGCTGGGATGGGGCGTGGGCGGCATCGAG
>JAJAYP010000227.1 GCA_026786185.1 Gemmatimonadaceae bacterium | reverse complement strand
CGAGGTAGTCGGCGAGCTGGTGCAGATCCGAATGGTACAGTTGGCCCGACGTCGCCAGGTAATGGCGGGAATACGCCTCGAACGCCTCGGTCTTGCGCGTGTGCGCCAGGTAGAGGAGCCGCTGCCAGTCGTCGCTCCCGAGCGCACGCTGGATCGCCGGAATCGGCAACGCCGGGTCCACCGGCTCGTAGGTGGAGAACACACCGCGGTGCAGGAAGTCGTCCGACGCGGGATCGATCGCGAACTGGAAATCGCCGTAGAGAAATCCGGCGGCGATGCGCTGCGCGAAGGCATCCATCAGCGCATCCGCCGTGAGGATCTCCACGACGCGACGCAGCGTGCACCGTGGCACCAGCCGAAGGGTCACCGAGGTCACGACGCCGAACAGCCCGTAGCCACCCACGACGAGCCGGAAGAGTTCCGGGTGACTCGTGCGACTCACCAGCCGGAGCTCGCCATCGGGATCGAGGAGGGTGAGCGACTCCACGTCGGAGATGAAGGGCCGCATCGCCAGTCCACGGCCGTGAATGTTCGCCGCGACCGCGCCACCGATGCTCAGGCGATCGGCGCCCGTCTGCTTCTGGGCGATGGCCCACGGGGTGGCGGTGGAGCCCTGGAGGCGGCGCAACTGCGCGATGAGTGCGGGCCATTGCATGCCCGCCTGGATCTCCACGCGGCCGCGCACAGGATCGAACGCGAGAATCTCGCTGAGCCCTCGCATGTCCAGCAGCACCGCGTCGGACGCGAACTGCTGTGCGCCCATCGCGTGACGTCCGCCCGCGATCGCCACGGCGCGGCCGTCGAGCGCGGCGCGGCGCATCGCGCGCTGGAGCTCTCGAATGGTGGTCGGCGCCTCGACCCTTGCGACGCGAGTGGCGTTGAGCCGGGAATGGACGTCGTTGACGAAGACGTAATCCGCGGTAGCGGTTGGTTCGGCCGAAAAGGTGCTGTGCGGGCTGGGGAGTGCGTGCTGGCTGCGCATGATGGATCCTCGACAGGGTGACGGGTCGAAGATTCCATCGAAATGACGCTGTTCCCCATACGTCCGTCGACGCATCGTCGCGACGAGAATGACGTACTACGGCCCCGGGTTGACGTAGGCGGCGCTGCCCGGAGGCATCCCCGCCCACGCCGGCCTACGCCGCGCGGTCCGGCGCGCCGATGGCTGGGGACGGGAAACCCATCTGGTGCCGCACCAGGGTCGCATACGTGGGGCAGGTGGACAGCAGCTCATCGTGCTTCCCGCTGCCGATCACGTGCCCCTCGGCGATGACGAGAATGCGGTCGGCGTCGCGCACGGTATTCAGCCGGTGCGCCACGATGAACGTCGTTCGGCCACGACGCAGCGAGCGAAGCGCGTCCTGAACCGCCCGCTCGGACTCCGTGTCGAGCGCCGCTGTCGCCTCGTCCAGCAGCAGCACGGCCGGATCGACGAGGAAGGCACGTGCGATGGCGATGCGTTGCCGCTGTCCGCCCGACAACGAGCGTCCTCCCTCACCCACTCGCGTGTCGTACCCCTTGGCGAGATCGAGAATGAACTCGTGTGCGTTCGCGGCCAGCGCAGCGGACATGACTTCCTCGCGAGTTGCGCTCGGCCGGCCGTACGAGATGTTTGCCGCGACCGAGTCGTTGAACAGGACGACGTCCTGCGGCACGGCGCCGTACTGGCGGCGCACCGTGGCGATCGACAGCGCGCGGAGATCGCGGCCATCGATGAGCACGCGGCCGCTCGTCGGATTGTGAATGCGCTGGAGCAGTTGCAGGATGGTCGTCTTGCCGCTGCCGGACGGACCGACGAGGGCCACCGTTTCGCCGGCGGGAATCGTGACGTCGAAGTCGTCGAGCGCCTTGCGACCGCTGCGATATTCGAAGCTCACACGTTCGAACCGGATCTCGCCCGCGATGGGCGGACAGGGCGACGCGCCCGCGATGTCCGGTGATTCCTCCTCGGCGTCCAGCACCTGGAACACCGAGGTGAGCGCGACATGCGCCTTGCGCAGGGTGGGGTAGAGGTCGACGAGCTGCTGCACCGGTGCGAACACGCCGCTCACGTAGCCGAGCAGTGCGAGCAACGAGCCCACCGTGAGCTCGCCGCGCACGACGAGCCACCCGCCCAGGCAGAGCACGACGACACGCGCGGTGAGTTCGGCGATACCCGCGGCGACCGTGGTACGCGCGTCGACGTGGACGCCCCGCTGGATGCTGGCGAACGCCCACCGGATGCGCCGCATCAGCCGCTTCTCCTCGTCGTGTTCGCGCGCGAAGGCCCGCACGGTACCCATGCCGTGGAGCCGCTCCGTGTAGCCGGACCACAGGCGCTTCCAGAACGCATGCTGCATGCGCTCGCGTCGCCGCTGCTGGCGTGAGGCCACTGCGGCCACGATCGCCGGCACGGGGAGCAGGCAGAGGATGATCGCCGTGATGGCGCCATCGAGCCGCGCCATCCCCCATGCGGCCAGCGAGACGTAGACGAGCGTCGGCACGAGCTTGAACGCCACGTCCGTGAACGCGCCGGCCGTCTGCGGCGAGCTGGAGTCGATGGCGTAGCGCAGCCCGCCCGTGCCCATCTCCGACTGCGTGCGCGCCGAGAGCACGCTCATCTTTGCGGCGACGCGGGAGCGGAGCTGGTACTCGAGGTTCAACCGCACCGCCCACGTGGACGTGGTGACCCACGCCGCTCCCAGAATGCGACAGGTGAGCACCAGCGCGAACAGCGCGACGCCGCCGACGATGGCCCGGAGCGTGGAATCGGCGGCGCTGGGCGGGGCGCCGGCCAGTCGGTCGACGACCTGCATCAGCAGCAGGGGTTCGGTCGCGGCTGCCGTGGAGACGGCGAGCGAGAGCACGAACGTGAGTCCCACGCGCCGGATGTTGGGACGCACGAACAGGTGCATGGCTCGCCGGGCGGGGCCGAGCTGGTCGAGGATCGTCACGAGGGTCGGAACGGGAGAGGGGTACCCTGTGCAGACGGCTGGTGCGCGGCGGTCGTCACCGCCCTCCCGCTGGCTGCTGCGGCTGGGCCGGCCCGGGCGGGACCACCCGTCCCGGACGCCCTCTGACGTGCCGGCCAGCGACCGCCAGCGCCCGTAGCCGGCGTCGCCACTCATGGCGCTCTGCCGGGCGCTGTCGTATCGTCAGGGACCAGCAGCTCCAGGCAAGCGATCCAGTCGAACCATCCACGCACGACTGAGAGGCTTCCATGTCCACATCAGTTCCGCACGGCGACGCGCTCACTCCGCTCCCGATTCGCACCCCGCTCGCCGACGAGCACGCGCTCCATGAGGCGTTTCTCGCCGAGTACCCCACACTCGCCGCAGAGGCTCGAGCAGATCTCGGATCCGAGGCGGCCGCGCTCAGTCCCAAGGTGGTCGAAGGCGCCTTCGTGCGCGCATGGGACGCCCGCGCCAAGTTCGAGACGCCGGCCCAGCTTCGACAGTTTCTCATCGAGGACGTTCACCACGCCTCGGCCCGTGCCCTGAGCCGTCGCGCCGCGGCGCATCGATTCGCCGGCCACGAAGCAGGGGCCACGAAGCGCGCGCCGCACCCCACCGACGAAGTCGACATGCAGCAGTCGTGGGCGCACGTGCTTCACGCGTTGCGGGGGGAGGCGCACAGTCCGGAGGCGCTGGCGAACGCCGCCGCCCATTCGCGGCACGAGGCCGCCGGGCACATCGCCGTCATCGACAAGGCGGTGCCCGTCTGGAAGATCGCGGCCGTCGTGCTCGTGGTGGCCGGCGGGCTGTACGGCGCCGTGACGGTGATGAACGCGCTCGGTGCGGACGCCAAGGT
>JAJAYP010000226.1 GCA_026786185.1 Gemmatimonadaceae bacterium | reverse complement strand
CTCCACCTCGGCAATCTCGCTCGCCGCAATGTCCCAGTAGTCGAGACGACGTCGCGCCGACACGAGCAGCTCCCTCGCGCTTCGTCGGGCGTCAGCGCTGCCGCCGGCCACGTCGCGCTCGAGCCGCGTCGCCAGCAGGATCTCTTCCTGCGCCTGCACGAGCATCGGCGAGTAGATCGTGAGGAGCGGCTGGCCAACCGACACCGTCTGTCCGGTGGCGTTCACGAAAAGCCGCTCCACCCATCCATCGATGCGCGGCGAGATCGTCTTCACGCGCGTTTCGTCGTACGCGATCTGCCCGACGGTCCGTATTTCGCGCCCGAGCGCGCCGACGGTCACCGTCGCGTACGTGACGCCGATGCGCCGCGCCTGTTCCGACGTGAGCATCACCGAGCGACTGGAGTCCGTTGCTCCAGTTGCCCCGGCATGATCGTGGCTGGCAGCCATGACCACGGGTGCGTCGTCGCCGCGCGTGACGAGATAGACGGTTCCGAGCGCGACCACCAGCACCGTTCCATGGATCACGACGCGTACGACACGACTGAGATTCGGCCTCATCTCGTTCCTCGCGTTGCCTTGAGTTCCCGCGCGGGTGTGATCGCCGCGGTTAGCGAGATCGAATGCGAATCGATCAATTCGCGTCCGGTCAGCATCTCGAGCTCCGCCCACGCCTTGCCCTCATCCGCCTCGAGCACGTAGAGCTGCTGGCGGTACGTGTTCACCGTCATCCGGCTGTCGAGCAGCGTCATGAAGTCCACCGTCCCCACGCGGTAGGCGGACATCGCCGACGCCACTGTCGCCTCGGCTTGCGGAAGGACCGTCGTGCGGTAGAGTCGCGAGAGGCTCCGCGCCCGCTCGAGGGTGGCGTACGCTTCGCCGATCCCGCCGCGCGTGTCGGCGCGCATGGCGGCAACCTCCGCCTCGGCCATCACCTTCATCGCGTTCGCCTCGTTGCGCATCTGGAACTGCCGGTCGCGCGCAAAAATCGGGATCGTCGCGCCGAGCATCAGGCTGCCCATCCGCTCGGTGGTGCGCGACGCCATCGGTACTCCGGTCGCGTCGGCGCGCGTCATCGTGGCGCTGCGCTGTCCATATTGGATACCGACCTGGAGGTCGGGGACGATCTCGCGCCGAGCGAGAGTGGCCGACGCCTCAGCGGCGCGCACTCCATCAAGGCCGGCCCGGATCATGGGGCGATTGATTGCGGCGAGCGAGTCGAGCCAGGATTGTGCCGGAATCACATCGGGAAAGTGCGGCAGCCCCGGCGTCGTGATGGATAGCGCCGCTTCCGTGTTTCGCAGCGCATTGAGCCGCGCCACCATCGACAGCCGCATCGCCTGCATGCGCATGGTGTCTCCCGTCATCCGGGCGATTTCAACGTGCGAACGGAGCAGGTCCGCCTGCCGACCCTCTCCGACGCGATACATCGCTTCCGCGGTGCGGGCGATGTCCTGGAGAAGTCGCAGTGTCTCGCGCGTCACGTCGAGCTGGCGGTCGGTCGCGTACAGGTCGTAGAACGCCATCGCCGTCTGACGCCGCAGCTCCCACGCGAGCTCCTGCCCCCGCTCCTCGATCACCGACGCCTGCGCACCGGCCACACGGCCGGCGAGGGCAAGCTTGCCGCCGAGGGGAACCATCTGCATGAGCTGAAGCTGCGTCATCCCGATCTGCTCCATGGGCCTGAGCCGCGGCAGCTCGTAGTTCATGAAGCCGAGTTGGAGCTGCGGGTCGGGAGGACGCCTCGCGCCCGGTACGCGCGCCTGGGCGGCACGGACCAGCGCCTGTGCGGCCACAAGCTTTGGATTGTCACGCAGCATCTGTGCGTAGAGATCGCCGAGCCGCGACGCGACGAGAGCAGTCTCGGCGATCGGAGCGATGTTCTGCGCACGCGCCTGGTGGCCGACGGCGGTGCACAGCAGGACGCCGATGACGAACGCGCACAGGCGCGGACTGGCGTGGTACCAAGCGCACTGCTCGAGCTGTCGCATGTCGGATCTCGCCTCTCGTGGAGCGCCGGCGGCACTCCCTGATCATCCGGCCAGCGCATTGCTGCCGGTAGGCCCTCGTCTGGAGGATAGGGGTGGCCAGAGGTCACGACCGCCGGGAGTTCGACGGAAGGTTCAGGGAGTTTTCGCGGCAGGTGTGAGGGATTCTCCCGACACGACTCCGTGCCCTGGCGGGGACGACGCGGAGCGATCCCCTGAGGCGACCGATCGCACACGGCGCCGCCTGACGAGCTTGCTCAACTCGTTCAGCCAGAGCACCGAGCTGGCCACGGCCGCGCAGCGAAGCCAGTCGGCGACACCAAGACTCACGGTGGAAAACGCCTCCTGAAGAAACGGCAGGTAGACTACCGCCGCCTGAAGAGCCAGCGACAGGCCGACGGCCAACCACAACCAGCGATTGTGAAAAAGCCCGCTGAACGCGCTGCGAAGGTCGGATCGGGCATTGAACACGTTGACGACCTGGAACAGCATCAGCGTGGTGAAGGCCATCGTCTGCCCATACCGCAGGCTTCCGGTACCCTCGATCAGTCCCGCGGGCATCGACGCATCCAGCACGAGCAGCGTGCCCGCAGCCATGATGGTACCGATGAACGCGATCCCGAGCCACATGGAGCGAGTGATGATGCCCTCCGTGCGTGGGCGCGGCGCGCGCTGCATGAGGTCTTCATCGGCAGGATCGACACCCAGCGCCAGCGCGGGAGCCCCATCCGTCATGAGGTTGATCCAGAGGATCTGGGTGGCCAGCAACGGAAGCACCACGACAGTGCCTTCGGCCTGCAGCCCGATCGTCCGGGCCAGCAGCACGCCGAAGAACATGGTCATCACTTCGCCGATGTTGGACGACAGCAGGAATCGCAGGAATTTGCGGATATTGGCGAAGATGGCGCGACCTTCCTGCACCGCCACCACGATCGTGGCGAAGTTGTCGTCGGTGAGCACCACGTCGGCCGCCTCCTTCGAGACGTCGGTGCCCGTGATGCCCATCGCCACGCCGATGTCGGCGGTCTTGAGCGCTGGCGCGTCGTTGACGCCGTCGCCGGTCATTGCCACCGTCGCCCCGCTGCTCTGCAGCGCCTTCACGATCCGGAGCTTGTGCTCCGGATTGACGCGCGCATAGACGGAGACTTCCAGCACGGTCCGGGCGAGCGTGTCATCTGGCATCAGGGCGAGTTCCGCGCCGGTGACGACCCGCGCGTCGGATGCGATGCCCAGTTCGCCCGCGATGACGGCGGCGGTACGCGGATGGTCTCCCGTGATCATCACCGCTCGAATGCCGGCGCTCCGTGCGCGCGCAACCGCGTCCCGCGCCTCGGGACGCGGTGGATCACTCATGCCGACGACACCGAGAAATTCGAGTTCCCGCTCGAATCGCTCATCGGCGACGCCGTGCTCGAAGGCGTCGCGAGGAAGCTCACGCGTGGCAATGCCCAATGCGCGCAGTGCCTCGCCGGCGAGCGCATCCATCGTCCGCACGATCTCCGCCCGACGCGCATCGCTCAGCGGTCGCGATTCCTCGCTCACGCGTTCGTGGGTGCAGCGGGCGAGCAGCACGTCGGGCGCACCCTTGCTGAAGACGCGCAGATGCTCGGCACGCTCGGCATCCACATGAATCGTCGTCATCACCTTTCTCTCGGAGGAGAACGGGATCTCTCCGAGTCGCTGGAAACGCGCGTCGAGCACCGCCGAGTCGAGGCCGGCCTTGCGCGCCGCGACCAGCAGCGCGCCTTCCGTTGGGTCACCCTGCACGGACCAGACAGCTGCCCGCTCGAGCAGGACGGCATTGTTGGCGCGGTCAGCCGCCGTGAGGGCGCGCGCCACCTCGGCGTGCAGGGCGCCAACCGGCGCCGCACCGCTCTCACTCTGGACATCGCCCTGCGGCGAGTAGCCGATGCCGCTCAACGTGACACGCCCGCTCGCCGTGACGACCGTACGCACCGTCATCTCGTTCTTCGTCAGCGTCCCCGTCTTGTCGGAGGCGATGACGTCCACGGAACCGAGCGTTTCGACGGCGGCGAGATGACGAACGATCGCGTGTCGGGCGGCCATGCGACGGACGCCGAGCGCGAGCACCGTGGTCACGATGGCGGGTAGCCCTTCCGGCACCGCCGCGACCGCGAGCGCGACGCCAAGGAGCAGGACGTCGAACAGCGCCGACATGTCGCGCACCTGCTGCACGAGCACGATCGTGACGATGATGACGACGGCGATCACCACCACGATGATTGCGAGGAGTCGACCCACTCGATCGAGCTCCTTCTGGAGTGGCGTGGTCTCGTCGGGCGCTGCCTTGAGCATGCCGGCGATGCTTCCGACCTCCGTGCGCATGCCGATCGCCGTGACGACGGCGCGCCCTCGCCCATACGTGGCCGCGGTACCGCTGTACAGCATGTTCGTGCGATCGCCGAGCACTGCATCACCGGGCACCGGAGCGGTGCCCTTCACGACCGGCAGGCTTTCGCCGGTGAGCGCGGCCTCGGCCACCTGAAGCGCCGTGGACTCGATGACGCGGGCGTCGGCGGGGATCACGTCACCCTCCTCGATCAGGATCAGGTCTCCGGTGACGAGCCCCGATGCCGCCACGAGTCGCCGCTCACCGCCGCGTACGATGTGAGCCTGAGGGGCAGCCATGTCACGCAACGCGGCAACGGCAGCTTCGGCGCGCGACTCCTGGATGTAGCCCATCACCGCGTTCAGCAGGACGACGGCGAGGATCGCCATCGCTTCATACGGTAATGCGGACTCGCGCTCCACCAGCCAGAGCACCGCCGATAGCGCGGTCGCTACCAGCAGCAGCAGGACGAGCACATCCTCGAACTGCGCGAGAAACTTTCTCCATGGAGCCACCGGTGCATCGGCGGTCAGCTCGTTCGCGCCATCGCGCGCGAGCCGGCTCTCCGCTTCCGCCTCCTGAAGGCCCTGCTCCGCGTGGGTGCGATGCGCGGCAACGACGTCTTCGGCCGCCTGCTGATGAGGGGGCACCCGGGTTTAAGCGATTTCCGGCTCCACTCCGCCCCGAGCCGCGGGTGGAGCCGGAGCCGCCGCAGGCGCGGCCGTTGCCTCGGTGCGCACGGTGAGAGGCTCTCGCGGCACCAGCAGGACGGCGCAATGCGCGCCGCGCAGCAGGTCGCTCGTCACGCTGCCGAGCACGGCGCGCGCGACGGAGCCGTGCCCATGCGTGCCTGCCGCGATGAGGTCTGCCCCATCCGAACTGATGGTGTCGTCGGACGTCACGATGATCCTGGAGCGCGGACGGGATGCGCGTGGACTCACTGTGCCTCCATCCGTTCCTTCCGACGCTGGCGACAGTTGTGCTTGAGTTGGTGGGGTCGGCGGCCGGAGCAGAGTAGTCATGACAATCCTCCAGGATGAGCGGGTTTGCGCGCACGACGTACAAAATTGCAACGGGCACGGACTATCCATGGCGCGTGACGCGATTCTCCCGTGGTCGGTCAGCGCGCTGGAATCAGCGCCGTGCAGCCGTCACGCACTCCCTCATACGACTTCAATTTGAGCGTCGCAGACCCTGCCTCCGGCACGCGGCTGTCGAGCTGCAGAATGAGCCGGCACCTGTCGTCCGACAGATGAATCGTGATCGTCCCCTCGCCCTTGTAGCGTCGCGTGTCTCGCACCCGCATCTCGACGACGATGGCATGGAATCGGCCTGCGCCTACCTCGATCTCCTCGCGTCGGACGACGCGCCACACGGTTGGATTGCGCGTGATATCGAAATGGCGTGTAACGGTGGCGGATGCATCGGCGAGCAACGGGAGCGTTCGCAGATAGTAGAGGAAGGACAACTCGTCGAGCGGCGCATTGCCCGCCGTCTCCCCTTCCGTTCCGTTCGCTGCGCTCCAGCGCTTCTCCTCAGCGAAGATGTCCACCGCATCGTCGTGTTTCGACACGATGTGTCGCTCCCGCGAGGTGAAGCGGAGCGCCGTCATCTTGACGGGATCGAGCCAGGAGGCTGTTCGGTCGGTGGCGCGCAGCGGACCGACGCGGCCTTCCATGTCCGAATGCAGTAGCCAGGTGGTCGTGCCACGCAACTGCACCGGACCCTCAATCCACATCGTGCCCTTCCCTCGCACGCCCGAGCGGACACGTCCTTCATACGTCAGGCGTTCGCCAGGCGCGAAGGGAAGCTGGTCTGACGATCGCGCACGCGCGGCATCGATGTCCGAGCCGAGGCTCATGGTGACGGCAATGACGAGATGAGCAGGTCGCAGGCGCATGGATGAAGAATCGTCCCGCCTCGCGGCCGGCGTTGTCGGGAGATGCCCTGCGCGTCGCGGGAAAGCCCCGCGATCCCGATCAATCGGGTTGGACCTCGGGTCGCGAGGCGAGCGGGAGCGTGAATCTCACCGTCGTGCCGACTCCCACACTGCTTTCGATCCATATGCGGCCGCCATGCGCCTCGACGATTCCAGACGCGATCGGCAATCCCAGCCCTGCGCCGTGTCGTGCGGCGCGCGTTCCGCGCGTGGCCTGGAAGAAGCGGTCGAACACGTACGGGAGTTGGGCCACGGAAATACCCTCGCCCGTGTCCGACACGGCGAGCTCCAGCATTCCGGCGCCCATCCGTGCCGTCAGCGACACCGCCCCGCCAGCCGGCGTGAACTTGATGGCGTTGCCGATCACGTTGGAGAAGAGCTGACGCACACGGTCGGGATCAACGAGCATGCGCGGCGGTGATGGTAGCAGCGTGGCGTCGAGTGTCACACCTCCAGCGTCGGCAAGCGGCCGCAGTGCCTCGATGCTCCGCTGGATGAGTGGCACGATGTCCACTTCCTTCGGAGACACGACCAGACGGCCCGCTTCCATCCGCGTCATGTCGAGGAGATCCTGAATCAGCGCATCGATCTGCTCCGCCGCCTGTCCAATCACGGTGACGCGTTCCATCACGTAGTCGGGAAGCGTATCACTCGCCTCGCCCTCGACGATGCTCAGCGCCAGCATCTTCACCGCGTTCGCCGGATTGCGCAGGTCGTGCGAGACGATCCCCATCATGTCGTCACGCGCCTTGATCGCCTTGTGCAGCAGGTCCTCGGCGCGCTGCCGCGCGCTGATATCGCGCAGCACGGCGGCGTAGATGTTGTGCCCGTCGATCTCGATGCGCTGGATCGCGGCCTCCGCCGGAAACTCCTCGCCCGACTTCCGCAATCCGCTGATCTGCTGGCGCTCGCCCATGACCCGAGCGCGTCCGTGCGCCTCCCCGAAGCCGTGCACGTGGCCGCGATGTGCTGCGCGAAACCTCGCCGGCAGGAGCATCTCGAGATACTGGCCGCCGACCTCCGAGGCGTCCCACCCGAAAATCCGCTCTGCGCCTTCATTGAAGAAGATGATGCGCAGCTCGTCGTCCACGGCGATCACGGCGTCCGCGGCGATGGCGAGGAGTCCCGAAAAGAGCGCGGGAGAGAGCGTCTGGTGCATGGCCGCACGGTCGGCAGCCTCGGCAGAGTTTTTTGGCATGCGTCCGGGAAGGTAGCCGCGGTGCCGAGGCCCCTCCACCTCCTTCGGGGCCCTGTCGGGAGTTTCCCCTACGCAACTGTAGGGGAGGGGACTGAAATGTTCCGAAATCCGCCCGACAGAGGGACGAACTGCCGACAGCGACATTCCTCGTCACCCTCACACGTGAGACAAACTCCATGTTGAACGATACGCAGAAGCCTGCCGACATCTCCGACGTCGTACCAATCGCGACGTCACGCCGCAACTTCCTCCTCTCTGCGTCACTGACGGCCGTCGGCGCCGGCACGCTCATCGCGTGCGGCAAGGCGTCGCCGGACGTGCGCGCGCAGACCGGCGTGCCCGCTGGCGCGAGCGGTGGAACGATGGGCGCCCACGAGACGGCGGCACCCGCATCCGCGCTCTCTGCATCGGCCAAGGCCGACGCGATGGATGCGATGCACGAAAAAGGCATCAAGGCGTTTCCCGCGAAGACGGAAGGACGGGGAAACCAGATATTCGAGCCACGCATGGACAAGGGCGTCAAGGTCTTCGACATCACTGCCAAAGTCGTGCAGTGGGAGGTGGAACCCGGCCGCAAGGTGGAAGCGTGGACGTACAACGGCGTCGTGCCGGCGCCGCAGATCCGCGTGCGCCAAGGGGACCGGATGCGCCTCGTTCTCAAGAACGAGTTGCCCGAATCCACGGCCATCCACTTCCACGGGCTGGAGCTGCCCAACAATCAGGACGGCGTTCCCTTCATCACGCAGCCGCCCGTGAAGCCCGGAGAGTCATACACGTACGAGTTCACCGTGCCGAACGCCGGCTCGCACATGTACCACTCGCATCACAACTCCGCCAAGCAGGTCGGGCTCGGACTCCTCGGCGCAATCATCGTCGAGCCGCGGCGACCGCGCGCGATCGAGAAGGTGGACGTCGACTACGTGATGATCCTCAATGATGGCGCGCACGGATACACGCTCAACGGCAAGGGCTTTCCTGCGACGGAACCGATTTCCGCCAAGCTCGGCCAGAAGATACGCGTGCGCTTCATGAACGAGGGGATGATGATCCATCCCATGCACCTGCATGGCATGCACATGACGGTGATCGACAAGGACGGGTGGCCCCAGCCGCAGCCATGGAAGTGCGATACGCTCAACATCGCACCCGGCGAGCGATGGGACGTGATCGTGAACTGCAACAATCCCGGCACCTGGGCATTCCACTGCCATATCCTGCCGCACGCCGAGACTGAACATGGAATGTTCGGCATGGTGACGGCGCTCATCGTCACTGCGTAAGATGGTAGAGACCAGAATGTCTCCGACCCCCCGTATCGAGCCGCCGCCTCGCATGCCCGCTCCCGCCGCGTCCGACGTCATTCGTGTCATCCTCGCCGATGATCACCTCGTCGTGCGCGCAGGGCTCAAGGCATTACTCGGCGCGACGAAGGACATCGAGGTCGTCGGTGAGGCGACGAACGGGCGCGACGCGCTGGCACTGGTCGAGCGCCTTACGCCCACCGTGGCCGTGCTCGATCTGGACATGCCGCAGATGGATGGACTGACGGCGACCAAGGAAATCGTCGCTCGCGCCAACGGCACACGCGTGCTCATCCTCACCATGCACACGGAGGAGGAGTACCTCGTGACCCTGCTCGAGGCGGGGGCGGCCGGCTACCTGATGAAGAACGCCGCCGATCGCGAGCTCGCCGACGCGGTGCGTGCCATCGCGGCAGGTGACATCTATGTGCAGGCGTCCGCGACGCGGACGCTGGCGCGCGCCGTGTCGCGCCGGAACGAGCACGTCGAGGAACGCGACCGCTATCAGCAGCTCAGCGAGCGTGAGCGGGACGTGCTGGTTCTCGTTGCCGGCGGCTATTCCGCGTCGGAGATCGGCGAGAAGCTGTTCATCAGCCCCAAGACGGTGGAGACGTACAAGCAGCGGATTTCCGAGAAAATGGGTCTCTCGCATCGCGCCGACTACGTGCAGCTCTGCCTCCGTCTAGGGCTGCTACAGGCGACCTGAGGTGACATCGTGACGACGGTTCTGCCGGTCCTCCGTGTGCTCGATGACGCAGAATGTCGCGCGCTGCTCGCGCGGCATCGCGTGGGTCGCATCGCCTACTCGCATCGTGATCGCGTCGATATCGAGCCGGTCACGTTCGCCTACGACGGCGACTGGCTGTTCTGCCGCACGAGCATCGGCAGCAAGCTGTCGACGCTCGCGCACAACCCCTGGTGCGCGTTCGAGGTGGACGAAGTCCACGCAATGTTCGACTGGACCAGTGTCGTGGTGAAAGGAAGCTTTCACCTCCTCGACCCGGAACTCGGCTCACCCGATACCTACCGTCGCGCCTTCACACTGCTCTCGTCGCTCGTTCCCGGCACCTTCTCGTCGGACGATCCCGTACCGCACCGCACCATCCTGTTCGGTATCCACGCAGCCGAGATCACCGGGCGAACGTCGTCTACCGACCGGGAGTAAAGCGGCATGTCCGCCACGGTCGGGACCGCTCCTTCGCTTTCTGACCGCCCCTACTTGAGTCGCCCGACGATCATCGCCGCTCTCGCTGCGGTGACGATGCTCGCCGGTGGTGCCGCCCGCGCCACCGGACACGGCTCGCAGGTCAATCGAGTCTGGATCGTGGCGCTCATTCTGCTGGGCGCCCCAATCGTATGGAAGATGCTGGTGGCTGCGCGCCACGGTCGCTTCGCCACTGACCTCGTCGCGGCGGCGGCGCTCATCGCGGCCATTCTGCTGCGCGAGCCGCTTCCTGGGCTCGTCATCGTACTGATGCAGACCGGCGGCGAGGCGCTGGAGCGATACGCCGAAGGCCGAGCCTCCGCCGCCGTGCGTGAGCTCGAAGCGGCATTTCCGCGCCATGCGCGTCGGGTGCGTGACTTCGGCACGGAAGACATCGACGCGAATGCGGTCCTTGTCGGCGACACACTGCTGCTGCGTCCGGGGGAGCTCGTCCCGTGCGACGGCATCGTCGTCGGAGGGTTCTCCGACGTCGACACGTCGTCGCTCACCGGTGAGCCCGTCCCGATCGCGGCCTCCAGCGACGTCAGACTCCTGAGTGGATATCTCAACGGCAGCGGATCGCTCACCATGCGAGCGACCGCAATCGCTGGTGCCAGTCAGTACGCGCGTATCGTCGAGCTCGTACGCAGCGCGCAGGCGACCAAGTCTCCGCTGCAGCGCGTCGCCGAGCGCTACGCGGTGTGGTTCACGCCACTCACTGCGCTCGCCTGCGCCGCGACGTACTACGCAAGCGGCGACTGGACGCGCGTGCTGGCCGTGCTCGTCGTCGCGACTCCCTGTCCACTCATCCTCGCGCCGCCCGTGGCGATCGTCGCGGGTATCAACCGGGCGGCGCGATGCCAGATCATCGTGCGCAACGGTGCCGCGCTGGAGCAGCTCGGCTCCATCACGACGGCGGTGTTCGACAAGACGGGCACGCTGTCGGTCGGGCGACCCGCATTGCAACGCATGGATGCCGTCGATGGCCTCCCAGCGGGCGACGCGTTGCGATTCGCCGCGGCCCTAGAGCAGTCGTCGAGCCATCCACTCGCCCGCGTCGTCGTGCTCGCAGCTGCGCAGGGCGCGGCCACGCTTCCGGTTCCCTCGGAGGTCGTGGAATCTGCCGGCCAGGGAATCACGGGGATGGTGGATGGCCGTCGGGTGCACGTGGGGAGCGGAAAGTACGTGGGCGCCGGTGCGCCGGCCGATGCGATGACGATGCGTGCCGCGCGAGAGGCCGATCCCGGCCTCACATCCTTCGTCGCCATTGATGGACGGCTCGTGGGGGTGATGCACTTTGCTGATACGCTCCGCCCGGATGTCGGCGCGCTGCTGGCGCGGCTCGCGCGCCGTGGTGTGCGGCGCACGATCCTGCTGTCGGGCGATCACGACGCCACGACGCGCGCCGTGGCCGAACGCGTCGGCATCGCCGAGGTCCGCGGCGATCTGCTGCCGGAGGACAAGGTTGCGGCAGTGAAGCAACTCGTGCGTGACGGCGAAGTGGTGCTGATGGTTGGCGACGGGACCAACGACGCGCCGGCACTGAGCGCGGCCCACGTGGGGATCGCGCTTGCGGGTCACGGCGGCGGAATCACCAGCGAAGCGGCCGACGTCATCATCCTGTCCGATGAGCTCGAGCGCGTGGGTGATGCCATCGCCATCGCGCGCCGCACCACTCGAGTCGCCCGGCAGAGCATCTGGGCCGGCCTCGGCATGAGCGGCATCGCGATGATATTCGCGGGGGTCGGCATGATCCCGCCGGCCGCGGGCGCCGTGCTGCAGGAGGCAATCGACGTCGCCGTGATCCTCAACGCGCTCCGCGCGAGCCGGTGAGGTGACGTCGGTGGCGCGCGACGCCGCCGACGCCCGATCTACCGCGCCATCGCTTTGGTTGCCGTGACCCGCCGCGGTGGCACGATGAGCATGGAGTGGCGTCCGTCACGCACGAGCTCCGTGCTCACGCTGCCCAGCATCCATCGGTCGAGTCGGCCGCGCCGGGCGCTGCCTGCCGCGATGAGGTCGCAGCGCGTGCTCTCGGCGTACTCAAGAAGAATCGATGCGACTGACGCCTTCAGCTCGCGATGCAGCACCACCTGATCGATCGTCACCTTTTCGGTTCCGAGCTGCGACCTGTACCGCGCGAAGCCCGCTGCGACGCCGAGCTTGTGGACGACCGCTTCACCGTCATCGGGAAGGTCGAAGGAGACCGGGGGCGAATAGGCGAGCACGATGCTGCCGCCATCGGCCACCACGTTGCGCGCCACACGCGCGGCCACGAGGCTCGACTGGCTGAAGTCCACGGCCGCAAGCACTCTCGTCGGGAGAGTGGGTGCGTCGCTGACGACTCCGAGTACGGGACAGGCTGCGCGGCGCATGACTTCCAGGGTCGTCTCGTCCTGCATCGCGCGCTGGAGATACCCATGTCGCCGCAGTCCCACGAGCACGAGCGCGGCGCGAATCCGACGGGACTCGTGAACGATGACACGAGCGGGTGATCCAAGCGCGACCCGGATCTTCCACTCGATTGGCTTGCCGATGGCCTGCCCGAGCTCGGCGCGCACCGACTCGACCTGCTCGGCGTGTACCGACGGACCCGCCGCGGCATCGGCAATGCCGATGGCCACATTCATCCCCGCCGGCATGGGCGCCGAGCGCGAGTCGATCACATGGACGACGTGAATTATTGCGCCGCTGCGCGCCGCGAGCGCCGATGCGGTCCGCGCCGCGGCATTCGAGGCGGGAGAGCCGTCCGTGGCGAGCAACACCACACGACCAAACAGTGACGGCAGGGCGTACGGCGTGGGATTGCTGCTGGGCTTGGAAGCGACGGTCAGAACGGCGGACATGGGATCTCCAGGGCACTCGGGAGAAGCGCGATCCGCAGAATCGATCGCGCCTGCCTGCACTCGGGTTCATGCCTCGAAACGAACTCACACCCACGCGCCCTGGCTGTCGGCAACTTCACGAAGTCGTGTCAGGAGAAGTCCCGTCGGCCGCGGGTGACGGGAAAGTTCCCGCATGGGCGGCTGCAGAATCCCCGACACGATTACCGGCCTCCTCCTGACATCTGTGAGCCGGGAAAAGGCCGATGTTTCTGCGAGAGAGGAGACACCGACTTTAACACGAGGTTCGCCCGTGCTGATTCCCCTGTCCGATAAGGCGCCGCTCGATCGCCGTTTCCTCACCAACGAGGACGGCCTGATTCCCATCGCGGTGACGACGGCGGCCACGTTGCTACCGTCGCTGGAGAGACTTGTCTCCGGTCGACGACGGGATCCGCTCATTCCGCCCTCCCTCGTCGTCTCGCCAGGTCCCCGAACCCTTCGGAACACGCTCCTCATCGTCGCGGCGGCCGCCGCGCTCATCGCGGCGTCAGGACTGATCGGCTGCACCATGCCAGCGGACGCCAAGGAGCTCGGCGGCGCGGCCATCGTGCCGGTGCTCACGGCCTCCAGCGAGATCGTCGGACAGGAGATCGCCGTTCTCACGGCGGCCCCCAACGTCCCCGCCCCCATCACGCGTACGCACGCCACGAAGGTCATCGTCAACCTCGACGTGACCGAGAAGACGATGCGTCTGGCCGACGGTGTCGACTACACGATGTGGACGTTCGGCGGCACGGTTCCCGGCACCTTCATCCGTGTGCGTGAGGGCGACCTCGTCGAGATGCACCTGAAGAACGCCGCCAACAGCACGATGCCGCACAACATCGATCTGCACGCCGTCACCGGACCCGGCGGCGGCGCGCACGCGTCGCTCACGCTGCCGGGCCACGAGACGGTGTTCACCTTCACGGCGATGAATTCCGGGCTCTACGTCTATCACTGCGCCACGTCGCCCGTGCCGATGCACATGGCCAACGGGATGTACGGCATGATCCTCGTCGAGCCCAAGGCGGGCCTGTCGACGGTGGACCGCGAGTACTTCGTCATGCAGAGCGAGTTCTACACGAAGGGGAAGTTCGGCGATGCGGGGCTGCAGACGCTCGACATGCAGAAGGGCATCGATGAGAACCCGACGTACGTGGTCTTCAACGGAAGT
>JAJAYP010000225.1 GCA_026786185.1 Gemmatimonadaceae bacterium | reverse complement strand
TCATTGTGCCCACCGCCATCCACACGGCGAAGGGGATGGCGCGTGGGAGCGTGAGCCAGCGGGCATGGCCGAGCAGCACGGCGCCCGCACCGACGATACACGACGTCGCGCCCGCGCCGAGCAGTGCGCCGGCGAGCAGCTCATGGCGTCGCACGTGACGACGCTCGCGATCGACCAGCGCTCCGATCGTCATGAAATCGGCCGACTCGTCACGGCGTACACGAAGAGGTTGATCCCCATGCGCAGCGCGGACTCGTGCAACGCCGCGGAGTCCTTGTAGGTCTCGACATCTTCCCATCCGTTGCCGAGGTCACTGGAGAAGGAGTAGTACACGGCGAGCCGGTCGCCGACGAACACGCCGTAGCCTCGCGCCGGCTTGCCGTCGTGCTCATGGATCTTCGGTAGCCCCTGCGGCATGTCGTAGACCGCATGGTAGACCGGATGCGAGAGCGGCACGTCCACCAGCGGCCGGTCGGGAAAGACCCGCGCCATCTCGCGCCGGAAGCTCTCGTCCAGGCCGTAGTTGTCGTCGGCGTGCAGGAACCCGCCGCGCAGCAGGTACTCGCGCAGGCGCACGACCTCATCGTCGGTGAGCTTGATGTTGCCGTGTCCCGTGAGATGCAGAAACGGAAAGTCCCACAGGCGCTCGTCCATGATCGTGACGCGCACCTCGGCGCGGTCGGGCTTGAACGACGTGCGCTCGCGGATCGCCGCCAGCAGGTTCGGCAGGCTGGACGGATTCGCGTACCAGTCGCCGCCGCCGTCATACTGCAGGCGGGCGACGGTGAGCGCTGGCGCGCGCCGGCCGGCGGTGAGCGGAAGCGCCGCGAGTCCGCAAAGCAGCAGGATGCCGGCGCGGCGTGCCGTGGGACGCGGTAGGGTGATCATTCGTGCGCCAACCGATACGCGAGGTTTCGCGTCGCTCCCAGCTCGCTCGTGAGCGCAGCCGCCACGTCACGTGCGCTGTGGCCCTCGGCACGGAGCACGGCGGCGCGGTCGCGCAACTCGTCCTCCGACGCGCCCATGGGGACGTCGGCGCCGGCGATCACGATCACGATCTCTCCACGTGGCGGGGCATCGCTGTAGTACGCCGCGAGGTCGGCGACCGTTCCGCGCCGGGTTTCCTCGAACTGCTTCGTCAGCTCCCGGGCAACCGCGGCGCCGCGCCCGCCGCCGCCCGCGTCGGCGATGGCCCGAAGCGTCTCCGCCACCCTTGGCGGCGCCTCGTACAGCACGACGGCGTGGCGCGAGGTGATGAGTTCGGCAATGACCTCACGCCTCGGGCTGCCCTTCCGTGGCAGGAATCCGTAGAAGGTGAATCGGTCGACGTCGAGACCCGAGGCGACGAGGCCCGCGAGCAACGCCGATGCGCCAGGCACGGGTGAGACCATCACCCCCGCGTCGACCGCCGCGCGGACGAGACGGCTTCCTGGATCCGACAGCAATGGCGTGCCCGCGTCGGAGATGAGAGCGAGGCTGTCTCCGCCCAGCAACCGCGCCACCAACGCCGGCGTCGACTTCGCCTCGTTGTGCTCGTGGTAGGCGATCAGGGGCGTGGCGACGTCGTAGCGCTTCAGCAGGTGCACGCTGTGCCGCGTGTCCTCCGCGAGCACCGCCGCGACGGTACGGAGGGTCTCGACCGCCCGGAACGAAAAATCCCCCATGTGACCGATGGGGGTGCTCACGACGTACAGCGTGCCGTGCCCCACCGCAGTCACGTCAGCTTCCAGTGAATCTGGTCGTACAGTCCAGCACTCTGGAACAGGTGTCGTCGTTCGTGCATCAGCTCACGCAGCATGGCCGCGGGTTCATCCACCGATTGCTCCCCGCCGCTCCACAGCAGCTCGTTGATCAGCGCCGCCGTTCCGCTGGTGAGCGCGGTCGCGTCCGCGACGACCGCACGCGGCACCCTTCCACTGAACGAGATGCCCTCGAGCGCCGGGTGCGTGGCGAGCAATTTCTCGCGTGCCTGCTCGGCGATCGACGGCGCCTGCTCGCGACCGTCGGCGACGAGGCGCAGGACGAGAGAGGTGGCGAGATCACGATAGGCCTGGACCAGTCCCGTGGGTGCCTGCACCGGAATCAGCCCGGGTACCGGCCAGCGGCGCAGCGTCATGTGGAGCACACGACGCTTCTCGTCGAACAGCCGGCTCACCCGCTCGACGATCGACCCGCCCTGCATCCCCGCCAGGTAGGTGTTCTGCACCAGCCCGTTCTGAAAGATCAGGTAGTTGACGGCCCCGTCGTGGGAAATCTCGACGATGCCGTCGAACGTCGACGCCATGAGATACGGGAACAGCGACGACGGCTCGCTGGGTCGCAGTTCGGTGGGCCACCCCTCGGGCGTCTGCGTCTGCGACGCATACATGCAGGCCAGTTGTTCGTCATCGGCCTCGTGGAAGCAGATCTCGCCGTATTCCGGCTCATGCGGAACCTTCTCCACCGCTGCGCCGATCGCGAGGGGCTGGAACGCCTGGCCGTCGTGCAGGCAGGCGTTCACCAGCTCGCCCCGCTGCAGGTACAACACGAGGAATTCCTCGGGCAGCCAGATCGCGACATAGCCCGACACGCGCGCGCCGCGATCCCGCTTCGCGTCGGTGAGCAGGTTCTTGAGATGCACGTAAGCCAGACGCGTGCGCGGGAGCAGGACTCGCGTGCACGGATATCTCAGGCCTGTGACGGTCGCGGGCATTCAGTAACGGAAGGGGTCGGGACGACGGCGCGTCGTCCCAACCGAAAAATGCCGGCCGTGCCGGAGGCATGCAACGGCGCGCTGCCTAGCCGAGTGCCGCCCCGCGCGCACCTACACCGAGCCGACGTGCTGCTTGAACTTCGCCTCGATGGCCTGACGCGGCACCGCGCCCACGATCTGATCCACCACTTTCCCGTCCTTGAAGAACAGCAGCATGGGGATGGACCGCACGTTGAACTTGGTGGCCGTCTTGATGTTCGCGTCCACGTCCAGCTTCGTCACCTTCACCTTGCCGTCGTAATCAGCGGCGAGCTGGTCGAGAATGGGAGCGATCATCCGGCAGGGTCCGCACCAGGACGCCCAGAAATCCACCACCGTCAGCTTCTCGTGCTTCTCCACCTCGGATTCGAAATCCGCGTCCGTGACCGTCATTGCATTGGACATATCCTTCCCTCCCCGGCCGCGCCGCAGCGCCGCCTCAAGAATTAGTATTCAACGCCGGCGCCTCACCTCACCCGCGCACCCGCCATGACCCACGTTCCCCGCCGCGCCCCGCGTATCGCCCACATCGGCATCGCCGTGCGCGCCCTCGACGACATCCTGCCCTTCTACCGTGACGTACTCGGCTTGCCCGAGGTGCCGCTTGCCGATTCCGACGGCGCCCGGATCGCCGGCCTCGCTGCCGGCGCATCCCTGGTGGAGCTGCTGGAAGCCGAGGCTCCCGACAGTCCGATCGGCAAGTTCGTCACCAATCGGGGACCCGGTATTCATCACATCTGTTTCGCCGTCGATGACCTCGACGACACACTCGCCCGCTGCCGGTCCGCCGGCGTGCGCCTGATCGACGATACCCCGCGACTCGGGGCGGAAGGCAAACGTATCGCGTTCCTGCATCCCAGCGCCACGGCGGGCGTCCTCATCGAACTGAGCGAGTCGTGAGGCGCGCCCGGTGCGTCGCTACTTTTTCCGATCCGTGCACAGGTCGCGTACGGGCTCGATGTCAGCCGACCGCACATACCACCGCTCGCGGCCCTGAACGAGAAAGAAATTCGTCGTTCGCGTGAGAGTTCCCTTCGTGAGCTCCACACTCATCACGCGCTCCGAGTTCGTGCCCGGCGAATCCCGCAGGACCCGGAACTTGTCGTGGCGGAAATAGCACATCAGCAGGAGCTCCCGCTGTTCCATCTCCGCCCGCGACATCTTCTTGTTGTCGCGCACCGCGCCGTCGCGGTCGCCCCACGCGCCGGACATCGCCTGGAGATCCTGTGCCCGCACGGACGACAGGAATTCAGCCAGCGCCGGTCGCGGACCCAGCGTTCCACTCGTCTCCGGCACGGTCACGGAGCGCGTCGTGCACGCACTGGACAAGAGCAGGCCCATCAGCAGCAGCTGTTTTCTCACTCGTGATCTCCTCGAGATTGGATGCGTACGTAAGTCGTCCCGCCCTCAGCCGGCAACCACCGCCATGATCTCGCCCCGGCAGCGCCTCTACATCAACATCGACCACATCGCCACCGTTCGGCAGGCGCGGCGCGGCGCCGAGCCTGTTCCCGTCGACGCCGTCGCCATCTGCGAGCGTGCCGGCGCCGACGGCATCACCGCGCACCTGCGCGAGGACCGGCGCCACATCCAGGACGCTGATGTGGAGGTCATCGCCCGCACTGTCACCACCGTGCTCAATCTCGAGATGGCGTGCATTCCCGAGATGCTCACGCTCGCCGAGAGAATTCGCCCCTACGCCGTCACGCTCGTCCCGGAAAAGCGGCAGGAGGTCACGACGGAGGGTGGTCTCGCACTCGCCAGCAACACTGCCGAGCTGACCCGTGCCATCGCGCGCCTGCGCGCCGCCGGCGTCCGGACCAGCCTGTTCATCGATCCGGATCCGGACAGTATTACCCGCGCAAGCGATATCGGTGCCCACGCAGTGGAACTGCACACCGGTCCGTACGCCCACGCGCCGGGCGAGGGGGCCGCCCTCGCCGCACTTCGCGATGGCGCCCGTCATGCCGCATCCCTCGGCCTCGCGGTGCACGCAGGCCACGGTCTGACGACGGCGAACGTAGGCCCGGTCGCCGCGATCCCCGAGATCGAGGAGCTGAATATTGGACATCATGTGATCGCCCGGGCGATCTTCGTCGGGCTGGAGACTGCGGTGCGTGAGCTGCGCCGCGCGATGGACGCCGCGCGACACCGCCCCTAACTTCGTCCGAGCATGCGCCTCGCCCATTCGCCCACCAGTCCGGCACCGGCATGACGGCTCCGACCCCCGTCGGCTTTCTCGACTTCTTCATCCTCGAAGCCGGCGACTACGTCGAGCAGCTGGACGCGCAGCTTCTCGCCGGCGCCTCGGACTCCATCGACGGAGAGGCCATCCAGCGCTCGGCGCGCGCGCTGCGCGGAAGCGCGACGATGGCGAAGCTCCCCGCCTTCGCCGCGCTGGCGGCGGGCATGGAGCGCGTGGGCCGCGCGCTGCGTGAGCGCACCCTGCCCTGGGATGCGGAAATTCGCGGCGTGCTCGTCGCCAGCGTGGACGATTGCAAGCTGCTGCTTCGCAACGTTCGGACGTGGAGCCAGGCCGACGAATCGCGCGCGCGCGCACGCGTCGACGAGCTGATCCGTCATGCCCCGGCACGGCTCGCCACACCGATTGCCAGCCCCGCGGCGACCGACCACGACAGCTATCTCGCCACCGAATCGGCGAACATCGGCGCGGGACTGGAACTGCTCGCCACGCGCCCGGCCGATCGCGATGCGGCCGGCAACGTGCTCGGCCGAGTGCGCGCGCTGCGTGGCATCGCGAGCGTGAAGGACCACGCGAATCTCGCCGACGTACTGGAGGCCGCCGAGCAGGCTGCCCACCCGCTGGAGCTGGGCGAGCGAGCGCTCAGCGCGGAGCGTATTGCCGTGCTGAACGCCGCCGCGACGCTCATCCGCAGCGTGTCCACCGCATTGCGCGCCGGCACGGTCATCGATCCCGGTGGTGCCGACATCGTCCGGTTCGCTGCGGCCCTGAACGCGATGCAGCAGCGTGAGACCGGCGTCGAGCGCGTGGTGCCGATCGCCGACCTGTTCTACGAGGACGGCGGCCTCACCGTCGTGGATGTCGCCGCGAATCCTCCGACTTCGCCCGCGGAGCGGTTCCGTCTCGAGGTCGTGAGTCAGGGCGAGCATCTGCGCCGGCTCGTGCAGGACGCACGAGGCGTACGCGACGAGCTCGCCCGCGAGCGCGTGCGCCGAGGTCTGCGACAGGCCCTTACCTCGCTACGACAGTCCGCCGAGAGCTTCGGTGAGCGCGAGGTCGCGGAGTTCGTCGCCTCGCACAGCGATTCCGCGGTACGTCTCGATGCGCGAGCGCTCGATTCGCTCGAGGAGGTTGCGGTCGTGCTGGCCCAGCCGGGGAGCGGAACGGGATCGCTGGCCGATCGGCTCGCCAGCCTGCGCGCGAAGCGTAGCGGCGGGTCTTCGCCGTCAGCGGTGCGCGTGAAGTCGAGCACTGGCTCGGACGGCGCGTCTGCGCCCGCCGCCGCGAGCCCGTCACCCGC
>JAJAYP010000224.1 GCA_026786185.1 Gemmatimonadaceae bacterium | reverse complement strand
TCGGGACATGACGGCGGAACGTCCACTGCGGTGCCACCGTTCTCACTTCTGAGTACTCACTGCTCGCAGCTGTCAGCTCGGGCGTGGACCGTAATACTGAGGACTCGCAACTGCAGTCGGGAGTTCGCACTGCCAAGCTGATAGCTCCAAGCTGTCAGTTGTCTGAATTGATCGTCGGCTGTCGCGCGGGGAGATTACGTGCGCACGCGGGCGCGGTCGTGACATGACGGCGGAACGGCCACTGCAGTTCCGCCGTTCTCACTTCTGAGTACTCACAGCTCGCAGCTGTCAGCTCGGCCGTGGACCCTACTCCAGCATCTGTCAACTTGGAGTGATGAGTTCAGTCATCAGTCATGAGCCTCTCACAACTTCGGGCTTGACGTACCCTTCCATTCCCAGCCCGAGATAAATCGTCATTCCCACCAATCCCGCCGCGAGCAGAAAGGGCAGCGGTAAATATTTGTCGAACAGCCACCCGAACAGAATCGGGAACACGACCCGCGCGAAGCCGCCGAACGTCTGCTGCACGCCCATGTACAGTCCACGCTCGCGGCTCGAGATCACATGCGAGAGCATCGCCGTCACGCACGGAAAGGTGAACGCCGTGCCCAGTGGCAGCAGTGCGACGGCGAGTGCGAGTGGCAGGTACGGGAGGAACACGACCGCGCTCTGAGGAAGCAGTCCGCCGAGCGCCGCGGCCACGCCGGCGGGATCGGAGAGGGGGCGGATGAAGGCGAGCGAGGCGATGCCGATCGCGAGCAACGCGGAGCCGAATCGCGACAACCGCGCCTCGCCGTATTTATCCACCATCCGGCCAAGTATGAGCGCGCGCGTGAGCACGCTGATCACGCCGGTGTAGGCGAAGAAGAATCCGATCGTCTTCGCCGTCACCTGGAATCGCACGGCGAGATACAGCGCGAGCATCGACGTCACGCCCTGGAACGCACCCATCGCGATGGCATAGATCCAGATGAGCCGCGACGCGGGATCGGCGGAGTGCGTGATGACGTGCACGATGGCATCGCGCGAGCGGCCACGCGGTGCCGGATTCGCCTTCGCTTCGGCGGCTTCCGTCATGTCGCGTGATTCGTCGAGGAATCGCCACGCGAACGCCATGTTGATCACGCACAATCCTGCGGCGAACAGTCCGGGCGCCTCGCGTCCCCACTGGCTGGAGATGGAGCCGAGCAGCGGACCGATCGCGACGCCGGCGTTGGTCGCGGCGGACAGCCAACCCAATGCCTTCGCACGATCCTGCGGCTCGGTGGCGTCGGCGACATAGGCCTGGATGACGCTCACTGTGCCGCCCCCCGCGCCCTGCACGAGCCGTGAGACGAACAGCAGCGCGAGCGAGTGCGCGAAGCCGAACACCACGTACGCGATGGCCGAGGCGGCGAGTCCAACGAGTAAGGCGGGACGACGGCCGTACGCATCGGAGAATCGGCCCCACATCGGCGCGCTGAGCAACTGCGCGACCGCGAACGAGCTGACGAGCATGCCGACGATCAATCCCCCCGCGCCCAGTTCCTTGGCGTAGAACGGAAGGATGGGGATCACCATCAGCAGCCCCACCATGTCGATGAAGGCCGTGATCATGAGGATCCACAGCTTGCGGCTGTCGTGCGGCTTCTTCACCGGCTCTTCACCGATCACGGTGCGCCGTTCGCGCTCGTGCTCATTCCGTCGTCGTCCTGCCCAGCGCCGTGGGCGCCACCGCGCGGCCGACCACTCCCGCGAGCGCGACGATGGTGAGCACGTACGGGATCATCTCGACGAACTGCGACGGCAGCGCCTGTGTCCCCTGCAACCGGATCTGCAACGTCTCGGCGGCGGCGAACAGCAGGCAGGCCAGGGCGGCGCGCTTGGGATCCCACCGGCCGAAGATGATGGCGGCAAGCGCGATGAAGCCGCGGCCCGCCGTCATGCCATCGGTGAACTGATGCTGGTCGAGCGAGAGATAGGCGCCGCCAAGCCCGGCGAGCATCCCGCTCAGCGCGACGGCGATGTAGCGCACTCGCGCCACCGGCACCCCCACCGACGCGGCCGCGATGGGATGTTCACCCACGGCGCGAATTCGCAGTCCGAACGGCGTGCGATAGAGCAGCCATGCCACGCCCACGATGCAAAGCACGCCCATCCAGACCAGCGGGTTCTGCACGAGTGCGCCGAACCCGGTGCCGCTTCCCTCCACCTGGAATCCGGCGACACGCGGAGAGTTGGACGAGCTGTCGAACAGCAGCCGCAGGAAGAACCGCGTCAGCCCGATGGCCAGGAGATTGATGGCGATGCCGACGACGACCTGATCGGCGCGAAATCGGATCGTGCAGACGGCGTAGAGCATCGAGAGCGCCGCGCCGCCCCCAATGGCTGCGAGAATACCGATCCACGCGGACTCGGTGTAGTGACTCGCGACCACGGCGCAGAAGGCGCCGCCCAGCATGTATCCCTCGAGCGCGAGCGCGATCAGTCCCGCGCGCTCGCTCAACGTCCCACCGGCCGCCGCGAAGAGATACGGAATCGCGATGCGCAGCGTCTGGGCGAGAAAGGCGAGGAGGATCATCCGCGACTCGCTCCCGCACGCGCGCCGCGAAGCAGCCGTCGCACTTCGGGCACCGACGTCGCCACGGCGAGGATCACCACCGCTTGCAGCACGTCCACCATCTGCTTCGGCACGAGCGCATTCACGGCCAGACCGCCCTGCGACAGCGTCGCGAACAACAACGCCGCCACGACGATGCCGATCGGATGCCCACGTCCCACCAGTGCGACGGCGATGCCCAGAAAGCCGGCGCCGGTGGCGAACCCTTCCTCATAGTAGTGCTTGTAGCCGAGCACGTAGTTCAGCCCGCCCAGGCCAGCGATGGCGCCTGATGCCGCAAGCGCTCGCCAGGTGACGCCCGCGACGCTGACACCCGCATACTCGGCCGCCGCCGGCTGCATGCCGACGGCGCGCAACTCGAAGCCGCGGCGGGTGCGAAAGAGATACCACCCCACGGCGATCGCGGTCGCAATGGCGAGCAGGATGGTGAGATTCGCGGCGGATCCGTGAAATGGCTCCAGAAAATCGGACAGGCGCGGGAGCGCTCCACTCGCGAGCTCGGGCGTGTGCAGCGTGTCGGGCACGTGGAACTTCGCGCTCACGAGATAGTTGAGCAGCGCCAGCACGATGAAGTTGAGCATGATCGTGACGATCACCTCGTGCGCACCGAACCTCGCCTTGAGCACTCCCGGAATCGCGCCCACTACGCCACCGCCGAATCCCGCGGCCAGCAGATAAAGCGGCAGACACAAGAGCGCCGGGATGCCGGCGGGCAGCAGCACACCCACCATGGCCGCGGCGAATCCTCCCGCCGCCAGCTGACTCTCGGCGCCGATGTTGAAGAGGCCGGCGCGCAGGCTCAGCCCGACGGCCAGCCCGGTAAAGGTGAGCGTCGTCGCCTTGTACAGCACCTGCCCGAACCCGTACGCATTCCCCCAGGTGCCATCGAGCAGCAGACGATACACGGCGCTGGGCGACTGACCGAATGAGAGAATGAGCACGTCGCCCACGACGGCGGCCAGCACCAACGCGACCAGCGGAGGTAGCACGGCCTCTTCGAACGCGATGCGACGCGACGCGCGCTTCTCGATCGACGCCGTCGTGGCGGCCGACGGTGCCTCGCCCACGGGATGCAGCGTCGGGTCGCTCGTCATGCCGCGCGCTCGGCGCCGGTCATGAGGGGCCCGATGATGTCCGGGGATGCCTTCTCGCGCGGCAGCACGGCGACGAATCGGCCGCCGTACATCACGGCGATGCGGTCCGACAGCGCGAGCACTTCCGCGAGGTCCGCCGACACGAGCAGCACGGCTTTGCCCTGCGCCTTCGCCTCGCGAAGGCGGGCATGAATGAACTCGATCGCGCCCACGTCGACACCGCGCGTCGGCTGCGCTGCGAGCAGCACGGTGAAATCGCGCGCCAGCTCACGCGCGACGACGATCTTCTGCTGATTGCCGCCGGAGAGCGCACGCGCGGGAAGCTCCGGATCGGTGGGCCGGATGTCGTACGCCTCGATGAGCGACCGGGCGTGCTCGAGCACGCGGCGCGTGTCGAGCGTTGCGCCCCGGACGAACCGGTGCTGTTGGCCGAGAATGAGATTCTCGGCCACGCTATAGTCGAGCACCAGCCCGCGCTCGTGCCGGTCTTCCGGAATGTGCGAGACACCGGCATCGCCACGTTCGCGCACCGATGCGCCGATGAGCTCGCGCCCCGCGAGCACGATGGAGCCTGTGCCGCGGCGTAGTCCCGCCAGCGCTTCCACGAGCTCGGTCTGCCCGTTGCCTTCGACGCCGGCGATCCCGAGGATCTCGCCCGGCGCGATGCCGAAGCTCACCGCATCCACCGCGGCGGCGCGCCGAGCGCCAGCCACGGTGAGGTCGCGCACCTCGAACAGCACGCTCGGCACGGCGGACGCCTGCCCGGACGAGCCACCGCGCACGTACTCCGCGTCGCCAGCGAGCGCGACGTCGCGGCCGACCATCGCACAGGCGATCGCCTGCGGCGTCGCACCGTGCGTCGCCATCCGCGCGACCGTTCTGCCCTGCCGCATCACCGTGATGGTGTCGCTCACCTCGATCACTTCGTCGAGCTTGTGCGTGATGAGCACGATGGTGCCACCGTCATCGCGCAACGAGCGCAACACCTGCCACAACTCCTGCACCTCCGGCGGCGACAGGACGGCGGTTGGCTCGTCGAGAATGAGGATCTTCGCGCCGCGGTAGAGTGTCTTGAGGATCTCGACGCGCTGCGCCTCGCCCACCGACAACTCCGCGACGAGGCGATCAGGCGGCACGTTCAATCCCGTGCGCACGCTCAACGCGCGCACCGCGTCCTCCGCTGCGACACGGTCGAGCACGACGCCTCGCGTGAGCTCGCATCCGAGCACGACGTTCTCCGCCACCGTGAGCGTCGGCACGAGCATGAAATGCTGATGCACCATTCCGACGCCAGCGGCGATGGCGGCTGCCGTCGTCCAGCCGGAGACGTCGCGCCCATTCACCTCCATGGTGCCCGCATCGGCGGCGTACATCCCGCTCAGGATCCTCATGAGCGTGGACTTGCCGGCGCCGTTCTCCCCGACGAGCGCGTGGATCTCGCCCGTGGTGACCGACAGATCGGCGCCGCGGTTGGCGGCCACGGGGCCGAAGGACTTGTCGATGCCCTCGAGGAGGATGGACGGGCGAGGGGTGTTTTCAGGCATGCAGTGGTTTCAGCGAGTACCTGGTACTCGGTACGGAATACCAGATACCGGGTACTCCCGCCTCGGCGAGTCCCTTGCTGAACTGCCAGTACCTGGTACTTGGTACCTGGTACCGAGTACCGAGTACTCCAGCCCGAGCGGTTCGTGAGTTGAAAAGCGAGTACCTGGTACTTGGTACCAGGTACGAAGTACCAAGTACTCGAGCCCGAGCGGTTCGTGAGTTGAAAAGCCAGTACCTCGTACTTTGTACCAAGTACGAAGTACCAAGTACTGATTGGCCGTTGACGTTCACCTGACGCTCGGCACGCGCACCGTCCCCGCAATTATTTCCTGCCGCAATGCCTCAAGCCTCGCGCGCACTGCCGGCGGTATCAGCTTCTCGTTGTTGGCGTCGAACACGTAGCCGACACCGCCCTCGGCCAGGCCATACTCGTCCACTCCGCCCTTGAACCGCCCGTCCTTCACGCGCTTGATCGCGTCGAACACCACATTGTCCACGCCCTTCACCATCGACGTGAGCACGAAGCCCGGTGCTTCCTTGAACTGATCGGCGTCGACACCGATCGCGAGCTTGCCCGTCTGGCGCGCCGCTTCGAACACGCCGAGCCCCGTGGAGCCCGACGCGTGAAAGATCACGTTCACGCCCTGCTGGTATTGGCTGAGCGCGAGCTCCTTGCCCTTGCCTGGATTGCGGAACGCCTCGGGGGTCACGCCGGCGTACTGCGTGATGATCTGGCAATCCGGACACACTTTCAGCACGCCGGCCTTGTATCCCATCTCGAACTTCTGGATGAGCGGGAAGTCCATGCCGCCGACGAACCCCACCTTCTTCGAGTTCCCCACCAGCGCCGCGAGGGCACCGACGAGAAACGCGCCCTGCTCCTCGCGGAACTTGAGCGCGGCGAGGTTGGTGGGAGGCGGGATGACCTTGCCGTTCGCGTCGGTGGCGACCGAGTAGTCCACGCCCGCGAAGCTGACGTTCGGATATTCCTTCGCGAGCTGCGTGAGGTCGTCGGTGAAGATGAAGCCGCCGCCGATCACGAGATCCATGCCTTCGGCGGCCAGGAGCCGAAGGCCCGACTCCCGATCCGAGCCCTCGCCCGGCTCGATGAACCTGACACGCACGCCCAGCTCCTTTTCCGCGCGCTCGGCGCCCAGGTACGCACCATCATTGAACGACTTGTCACCGCGGCCGCCAAGATCGAACACCACGCCCACGTCGATCGCTTCACCCGACGGCGGCTTCGCGGCGCCCGCCGGATGCACGAACAGGAGCGCGACGTGCACGACGAGCAGCACGGCGACGAGAATCAGCAGTCTCTTCATGGAGCGGAAAAGTCGTGCGTGGCGCTCGGCCGGGCAATCCCGGGCACTCGGCGGTCTGCCCACCCGTTGTACTGCCAACCCCTACATTCATCCCCATGTCCGACCGCATTCGCACCCGATTCCTCGTCGTCGGCAGTGGCGTCGCCGGACTGCACACGGCCTGGCGTGCCTCGCAGCATGGCGATGTGCTCCTGCTGACCAAGCGATCGCTGTTCGACAGCGCGACGGCATACGCGCAGGGCGGCATCGCGGCGGCGCTCGGCGCGGGCGACTCCCCCAAGCTGCACCGCCAGGACACCCTCGCCGCTGGCGCCGCGCTGTGCGATGCGGCCGCGGTGCAGGTCCTCGTCGAGGAGGGCCCGGCGCGCGTGCGCGAGCTCCAGACCGCCGGCGCCGAGTTCGACCTCGATCCCAAGGGCGAGCTTCTGCTCGGCCGCGAGGCGGCGCACTCCACCAATCGCATCGTGCACGCGCACGGAGATCAGACCGGGGCCGAGGTGGCGCGGACGCTCATCGCGCGCGTCCGCGCGAGCAAGCGCGTGCGGGTGCTCGAACGCGCGCGCGTGCTGGACCTCATCGTCGCGCGAGGCGAGTGCATCGGCGTGCGCGCGAGCGTCGCCGGCAAACCGGTGGAGATCTTTGCCGACGCCACCGTGCTCGCCACGGGCGGGTGCGGCCAGGTCTACCGGTACACCACCAACCCGGTCGTCGCCACGGGTGACGGATTCGCCATCGCGCATCGCGCCGACGTCACGCTCGCCGACATGGAGTTCGTGCAGTTTCACCCGACTGCGCTCGACACGCCGGAGAATCC
>JAJAYP010000223.1 GCA_026786185.1 Gemmatimonadaceae bacterium | reverse complement strand
CGCGAGGCGATGCGATCGCGGACGCCGCGCTATTTCTCGAAGCGGAAGGTGAACCGGGCGCGCCTACTGCCGGGTGAGCACGATATCGTACGTGGTGCCACTCACGGTCTGATTCCGCGCCTCGAGCCGGTTGCGGGTGAGGGTGAACGTGAGGTCGCGCACGAAGCTGTCGGCCGGAAGGTTGAACCGGACCGTGCTGTCCGTGCGCACCGCGGTTCCGGCCAGGCTCGCCGTGAACGTCACCCCGCCGTTCACGTTGGCCGGGACGATCAGAGTTCCCACCGTGACGAAATTGTTGGCCACGTTCACGCCCAGCGTTCCGCCCTGGGCGAGCACGTTCACCGCGCCCTGCCCCATCGCCGCCGACTGGAAGGTCGTCGCAAGGAATGTCCCGACGATCGGATCCGGATTCGTCGTGCCGCGGCACGCGCCCGCGACGAGCAGGAAAGAGGCGAGCAGTCGTCGAGCGGTGAATGCCATGCGGAACCGTGAACCGTGAACCGTGAAACGTGAACCGTAAATGCGAAAATTCATGGCCGTTGCCGCGCGGCGGAATCTACCTCGTCCTGTCGACGTCGCGCTTCGCTCCAGTCGATCGCTGGCGCCACCTCGGCATCGCCGAGCCGCAGGCTCGCCTCGGCACGCTCGATCACTGGTCGGCCGAGATCCAGGGGGAGAGAGAGTCCGAACGCCAGCTCGGCACGGCGGCAGATGCGCTCTTCGTGCGCCATGTCGCGGTCCACCGGCGACACGCCCATCGCGTGCACGCGGGCGTGCATCCCTTCATGCAGGATCGACGACGCCACCGGTGCGGCCGTGATGTCGGTTCGTGCGAGAAAGGTGAGCTCCGTCATGCAGGTGCGCGTGTCGGGAAAGTATGCGCCACGGCAGGGATAGCGCACGATCCAGAACCGCTCCACATCGCGCACCAGATGCGCGAAGCGCCAGGGCTGACAGGTGGCGATGAGCGCGAGCGCCTCGTCGAGCCGTCGCACCACGGCGGAGGTTTCGATGTCGGGCCGCGTGTTCTCGACCGTCACGGGGAATCCGCGCACGGAAAACAGCTCGGCGGAATCGCCGGCCCCGCCAAGCAGCGTACGAACGCGATCGAGAAGGCTCACGCGCGAAAGATAAGGTGAAGGCAGAGCGAGCGGACACCTCTCACGGTTCCACCACGAGCAGTTGCTCCGCCACCACGGCAGACGTGGGGATCGTCACGGTGGTCGTCGCATCACCGGGCCGCCCGCGCACCGCACGCAACGACACCACCACGCCGCGCGGCAACCCGCACATCGTAAACTCGCCGCGCGCGTTGGTCGTCGCCATCAGCGTGCGCGGAAGGATGATGGGTGCGCCGCCACCGAGCCTGGTGAAGCGGGCCGGCCACGATGCCTCCACGCGCGTGTCGGCCACCGGGAGCGCCGACGTGCGGAGCGAGCCGCGCAGCAGCGACTCGCGTCGTGCCGCGACGCGAGCGCCGCACGCCTGGCTCAACAACTCACTCGCGTGCGGTACCGCGATGACGTGCGGTGCGTCCTGCTGGTCGGGCACCGTCACGCCGACGTCGGTCGGCGAGACGCCGAGCAGTCGCATCGTCGCGGTACGGACCGTCACGCGGTGCGCGCCGGGAAGCACGCGCGGGAACAGCGCGACGCCATCCGCACCTGTCGTCGCGGTGTCGAGCGAGTCGTCCATCGCCACGCTGCTCTCGGTCACTGGGCGCCGCTGCCCGGCGTCCACCACCTGCACGCGATAGCCGACGCGTCCTCGTTCCCAGATCGTGCGCACGCCACGTCGGACCTCTGCCACCTCGCCGCTGGTGATCCTGATGCCGGCCAGCTCCACGCTCGACACGGGCGCCTCGCGTCGCGCGCCGGGAATCACCGACGTCAGGCGGGGCGCAGCGCTGCGCACGAGCGGGTAGCGAATGGACCAGCGCGAGACGATCCATCCACCCGTCGGCAGCCGCAGGAACTCCACGCGGCCACCGGCCTGAACCCGCTCGGCGAGCCGCGTGTCGTCGGGGACGCGCACGTACCGATAGTCCAGCCGGCGCAGCTCCGCGGTATTGGGGTCCAGCCAGAGCACACCCTCCACGTCGGCCACTCCGCGAGCGGGTCCGCTCGGCAGGAAGGCGATGCCGATCCAGCGCGATGCATCTCCCGTCTGCTCCCGAGCCCGCTCGGGGCGCAGGCAGTGGGTGGACGCGAACGATTCGGAGAGCAGCACGTCCGCATCGGGCGCCCAGTAGATCGTCTCGCCGAGCGCGTTGCGTTGCACGTAACCGGCGACGAGGAGCGAGTCGGGCGGCAGGCTCGCGAAGGGCCGCACGGTGGGGACGGTGCGCACCGTGGTGGACTCCGCGAGCACGCGCTCGTCCCCGGCGTCGAGGGTACGCTGCGTGGAGCCGGTGCGCATGGTGAGCTGATCGTGCTGTGTCAGCGTAGTGGCGAGCAAGGCCTTCCGCGCTTCGTCCCACAGCCGGAACGCCACGGCGTCCGAGTCCGGCCGCACCTCGCACGGCGCGCGATCCACGATGCGCAGCTCGGCGATGCGCACCGGCGCACCGGTGAGCGTCACATCGAGCGGGAGGGGCGCACCGACGGCAAGTCGCACCGGACCGACGACAGTGGGGGCGAACCCGATGCGCAGCACTCTCAGGGTATGGCGTCCGGCGCGCTCGGCAGCGAGCGAGAAGGCGCCGCTCTCACGCGATGCACTCCGCGCGACGACACGACCGGCGGAGTCGACGAGGAGGATGATCGCTCCTTCCACGCGCATGCCGCCGCGGGAGACCGTGCCGCGGACGGACTGCGCACGCGCATCCGTGTGCGGTGTGGCGAGCAACGCGGCGATGAGCCAAACGCATCGCCGGTGAACCATCACGGCGATGGCACCTTGCTGCTGCTCGTCCAGAACATGACCAATCCGCATACCTTGCTGCGACGCACGGCGGTGAACTCGAGCGGCATCGAGGTGGCGCTGGGATAGATCTCGATCGCCAGCAGATCCGCGGGTTCGAGCTCGTCGATGCGAAAGTCTTCGGCCATGAGATATCCGTCGACGCCGATTCGGAGCGGACACGCCTCGTTGGTGGGCCGCAGCGGGATAGATGAGTTTGCCGCCACATCCGCCGTCGAACCCCCCGTCTCACGCGGCCGTCCACTGCGTGTCGAGACGACGCGAGGACCGTTGCCACTACTCTCGAGCGCGATCCCGCGCCGGCCGCGCAGGAGATCGGAGGTGCGCGCCGCATTCACGCGCTCGATTTCCTCCAGGCCGATGTAGAGTCCGCCGCCGCGACGCGTGCGTGCCGCGATGGTGGCTGGCGTGGCGACGCGCGCGGAGGC
Organism: Gemmatimonadaceae bacterium; assembly: GCA_026786185.1. Classification (GTDB taxonomy): domain Bacteria; phylum Gemmatimonadota; class Gemmatimonadetes; order Gemmatimonadales; family Gemmatimonadaceae; genus AG11. The sequence goes on along the minus strand of JAJAYP010000223.1, from coordinate 3,959 downwards.
GAGCGAAAGCGCCGGCGTCTGGGTCAGGGGTGTCATCGCCACATCCAACGGCGTCCACTGCAGCGTATCGAGCAGCACCTCGAGCGACAACGCGAGCGAATCCGGGCGATAGCCTGACCGCCGAAAGTTCGCCACGACAGCGGTATGTCGGCACATCGTGGTGACGAAGAACCCCGAGGAATCAGCGTCGAGCGCCGACAGTGTATCGTTGCCGGTGGTGATCAGCACACGCGCGCGAACGGGCGTGAGGGCGCGCGCGTCGACCACGCGGCCGGCAATCCGGATGGGACCACCCGCGGTCGTGTCGCACTGTGCAGCTGCAACGGACGAGGCCATGGCGACCAGTATCGCCAGCAGCCACAGGCTCACCATCGACGAACGATTCGACATGGCTCTCCCGGGAAGGGATGACGTCTGGCCAATCATACCGTCGGGGGCGGGCGTCGCAACACTACGCGTTGCCTGCCACTGGGCAGGCATGCACGTGTCGCTCGTGAAGCCGGATCAACGCCATCGCGCTGGCCGCGGCGCAGGCGCTGGCCGTAGCTTTCCCTGAGCTCGACATCCCTCCCGAGGTCTCACATGCGTCAGCTGAACTCCAGTATTCCGCGCGCGGCCTTCATGGCTGCGATGCTCGTCGCCACGGCGTGCACCCCGTTCGGCAGCGGGAAGGTGCCAGCCGGGGAGCTGGTGGCGGGCCCCACCGTATCGGCGCCACGCGGCATGGTGGTGTCGGCGAGCGCGATCGCGAGCGCCGTGGGGCGCGACGTCCTGGCATCGGGCGGCAACGCGGTGGACGCGGCCATCGCGACCGGGTTCGCGCTCGCCGTGACGTATCCGGTGGCCGGCAACATCGGCGGTGGGGGGTTCATGGTGATCCGCCTGCCCGATGGCCGAGCGACGACGATCGATTTTCGCGAGATGGCGCCGCAGGCGGCGACGCCCACGATGTTCCTCGATTCCGCCGGCAACTATTCGGCGACGATCCATCACGACAGTTACCGGTCCGTAGGTGTGCCGGGCACGGTGGCCGGCTTCGAGCTCGCGCACCGGAAGTACGGGAACGCGAAGTGGTCGCGGCTCGTCGATCCGGCGGTGCGCCTCGCCGGCAGCGGATTCGCCGTCACCCCCGGCCTCGCGCAATCACTGGCCGGCGCGATCGACGGCAGCTTCAAGGCGTATCCCGCCAGTATCGCGGCGTACTCCCGCAGCGGGCGCCCGTACGCCGAAGGCGACACGCTGCGTCAACCCGATCTCGCACGGGCGCTCACACGCGTCCGCGACGACGGGCGCGATGGATTCTACACGGGCACGACGGCGCGCCTCATCGCCGAGGACATGCGACGCAACGGTGGATTGATCACCGAGGCCGACCTCGCGCGCTACGAGGCGAAGGAGCGCGCGCCGATCACGGGCACCTATCGGGGCTACGAGGTCATCTCCATGCCACCGCCGAGCTCGGGTGGCATCGCACTCGTGGAGATGCTCAACATCCTGGAGGGATTCCCGCTCCAGGTGAACGGGCACGACTCACCGCGCTACGTGCATCTCGTGACCGAGGCAATGCGCCGCGCGTTCGTCGACCGGGCGCGGTATCTCGGCGATCCCGAGTTCACCACGGCTCCAGTGGAGAAGCTCACGAGCAAGGCGTACGCTGCGGCGCAGCGGCGCACGATCTTTCCGGGCCGCGCGTCGATCTCCATGCCTACCGACGTGGCGCAGCGTGTCGAGAGCGACCAGACCACGCATTACTCGGTGGTGGACGCCGACGGGATGGCGGTGTCGGTGACTTACACGCTCGAGAACGGGTATGGGCTCGGCGCCGTGGTGCCTGGTGGCGGATTCCTGCTCAACAACGAGTTGGGCGACTTCAACGGCAAGCCAGGCGTCACCGACACCACGGGACTGATCGGCACCGACGCGAACCTCGCGCGGCCCGGCAAGCGCATGCTGTCGAGCATGACGCCTACCATCGTCACGCAACAGGGCAAGCTGTTCGCCGTCGTCGGCAGTCCGGGCGGCCGCACGATCATCAACACCGTGCTCCAGGTGATCCTCAACCAGGTGGAGTTCAACATGGGGATCCGCGAGGCGGTCGATGCCAAGCGATTCCACCATCAGTGGCTTCCCGACCGATTGTTCATCGAGCAGAACGGATTGCCGCAGGGCACGATCGACACGCTGAAACTGGCGGGTTATCCCATCACCTGGATTGGTGTGCAGGGTACGGCGCACTCCATCCGCGTGGATCCGCAGACGGGCGCGCGGCAGGGCGCGGCCGATACACGCGACCGGGACGCTGGCGCGGCCGGCTACTGAACGGCCACGCGTCGTATGGCGAGCGGGGTCACGCTGACAGCTCAGAACGTCAGCGCGACGATCGAATGATTGCCCCGCAGGCCGGCGCCTGCGAGCAGTGCGCTCTCGGCGGAGACGCGAACGGCGACGCGTGAGGAGCGTCCCAACGAACCGGATCGCCGCTCCCTCTGATTCGTGCCGGCTCTCGCGCGTTGCGGCGCGATGAGATTTTCGGTGAGCAGTGCGCCAAGGATGCCGCCGATCGTCGCCGTGGCGAAGATGAGCTGTGGGTTGTCCGATTGCGCGAGCACAGGAACCGCCAATCCCATCACTGCGCCAGCAGCGGTGCCGAGCCCCAGGAGACGCGCGTCCGACTCGGTGTGATCGAATGGGCGGACGAAGAATCGGTCGCCGGCGAACGCGCCGAGAGCGTACCCCGCGGTGAGCGCGCCGAATACCATCTCTTCCGACGGACTATCGGGGAGGAACGATGCCGCGGCACCGAGTCCCAGCAGCTCGCCGGTGAACAGCGCGCCGATGTCGCCCGCCGTGACGCGATACGGAACGCCACGCACATAGCGCAGGCCGAGCGGGTAGCCGAGCACGCCGGCTCCGATGATGCCGACGGCCGACACACGGGCATTGCGTTCTTGGTTCAAGGCGCCGACCGCGCCGAGCAGGCCGGTGGTGAGGAGTGCCGTCACCGTGGACCCATGTGCGGTGCCGTGCGCCTCTGCATCGGTCATCGGCTTCGCGATCTGGAATCCCGCGATGTCGCCGGCGATGCCCCCGATCAGGGTGGCGGCCGCGTAGCCCTTTTCGTCACCGCCCTCACCCGACAGAGCGAACAGCGCGAGGTTCGCGGCGATCGCGCCACGCACGGCACTGTGGCCGGCAAGATGATTCTGCGCGCGCGACACCGGCGTCGTCTGCGTGAGCCGAGCGGCCGTGAAGAACGTTCCGCCCGCGACGAGCAGGTACGCGGCAGTGCCGGAGGCAGCATCACCGAACATCGCCGCGGCCGCGGGCCCGAACAGCAGCGCACCGAGTGCCGTCTGGCTCGCGACGAACTGTCCGCGGACCGGCTCGGAGATGAAGGTGGGCAGACTATCCGGCTGACTCGTCGTGCGTGCGATCATGGCGGCGCGCGCGATGGCAGCCGCCAGCTCGGCTCGACGGCCGGCGTCGAGCGGGAACCGGTCGACGTCGTCACGCTGCCGTCGGACGACGATCACGTAGCTCACGGTGGAATCGCCGAGCTGGTACAATCGTGCGTCGAGAATATCGCCGGACACGGGCCATGCAGGTGCGACGAGCCGGAGTCGCGCCGCGAGCGGCGGCGTGATGACGGTGATGCGTCCCGCGCTGTCGAACGACACTGGACGTTCACGGATCTGTGCATGCGCACCGGGCGCGGCGAGCATCAGGACGACGATGAGCGTTGCCGGTGCGGACGCGCGCCGAAGGCACGCGACGAGACTGAATGGAGTACGATGCACGCGCAAAGCTATACCAGTGCGCCGTCGAGCAGGGGCTTGCCGCGCACAAAGCGGTCGACGGCGAGCGGCGTGATGTCGAACGTGCTGCTTCGTCCGGTGACGATCAGTTCGGCCACCGCGAGCCCCGCGGCAGGGGCCATCATCAGTCCATGTCCACTGAAT
>JAJAYP010000222.1 GCA_026786185.1 Gemmatimonadaceae bacterium | reverse complement strand
GTCGCCAGGAGGGCGAGACTCGCGGGCTCCGGTGTGACCGTCACGTCACCCACGCTGACGAGCAGTCCGTCGGTCACGCCGTCACCGACCGTGACGAACTGCAACGTGTTCAGCCCGGCGGCGAATCCGCTGAGCGTGCCCATCCCGCCGAATACGAACAACCCGCACCCACCGCTGACCGGCGAACCATTCAGGGTGATGGACCTCACGGCGTTGTCCACCGCGCACCGGAAGGTCGCGCTCGTCGCCGCACCACCGGTGAAGGTCGTTTGGTAGGTGTAAGTGAAGCGCGCCGCGCCGTCACCGATCCCGTTGGGAAGTGAGCCGCTCCTGGTGGCGCCGATCCACAGATAATTCCCTGGCGAGTTCGCCTCCCACACGGAGGGTCGCGGATCGACGAGGAAGGCGTTGAAGAACGCCGACGACCCGGGGCTCACCGAGACCTGCCAGGCAAGGTCGTTGGTGCCATCATTGAGCTTTCCGGTCGAGACCGGGCCCTGCGCCGAGCCGATCGCCGGCAGCGTCAGGAGCGCAGCGGCGACGACATGGCGGAACATCGTACGAACTCCGGTCATGGGGACCTCACAGGTGGGGATGGCAACGGCAGGCAGGACTTCGCGCGGAACGGCGCGACTGTGACGAGCGTCACGAAGTCGCGAGCCAGCAAGTGCCGTGCTCTACCATTCGCTCCTCTACGATCGCAATCAAAACGATGCTTAAGTCGTCACTTGGTCGTTTAACACTCGTGGAATCATAAAAAGGCCCACAACTAATCAACGAGCCCTGTTGCATCGACACCACATGCGGTGCGTCGCGAGCACGACATCGCTGGCTGGCGTGGCGCAGGAATATCTACTCGGTGACCGTCTCCCGCTCCCGCTTCGCCCCGTACGTCGCCTGATACCGGCCCACCGACTCGGCGATGATCCGCATCGCCTCCTCGCTCTTGCCCCACCCGATGATCTCCACCCGCTTCCCCTCGAGATCCTTGTAGGTGCGGAAGAAGTGCTCGACCTCCTTCAGCATGTGCTGCGGGATGTCGGCGATGTCGAAGTACTCCTGGTGATACGGGTCGTGCAGCGGCACGCTCAGGATCTTGTCGTCGGGTTCGCCGCGGTCCAGCATCTTGAGCACGCCGATGGGCCGGACGTCGATCTGGCACCCGGGAAAGGTCTGCTCCTTCACGATCACCAGCACGTCGAGCGGATCGTTGTCCTCGTGCAGCGTGCGCGGAATGAAGCCATAGTCGCCCGGGTAGTGGACGGCGCTGAAGAGGACGCGGTCGAGCTTGAGCATCCCGCTCACCTTGTCGAGCTCGTACTTGTTCCGGCTCCCCGAGGGAATCTCGATGACCGCGGTGACCGACTCGGGCGGATTCACGCCCACGGGTAGGTCATGCCACAGGTTCAGCATCTACGCGCCTCGGTTCGCCGGCATGGCCGGCCGTGAGATGGGATTGCGGGCGTCCTGTAGGTCGACGTTCGCGCCATGGTCGCGCGTCATCGCTCCCTTGTACTTCATCGGCTCCTCGTCGTCGACGCCGAAGTTGACCGCATCGAGGGTGTGGATACGCTCCATCGCGTCAATCGGCAGCCTGGGCAGGTCACTCGCCGCAGCGAACTCCGCGACCTGCTCGTCATCGTACACGTTCGGCAGCGCCGTCACCACGAGCGGCTCGGCGAGCAGCCACGCCAGCGCCGCCTGCCCCAGCGTCATTCGACTGGCCAGGAATTCGAGCGACTTCACCTTCTCCACGCCGTTCACCAGCCAACTCCGCGGACGATGGCGGCGGTGGTCGTTCTCGGGGAACACGGTGTCCGCCGTGTACTTCCCTTCGAGCATCCCGCTCGCGTGCGTCACGCGCACGTTGAAGCAGCAATTGGGTGCATGTCGTCGCGCGGCCTCGATCATGGCCGAACCGGGATGCTGCTCGAGGACGTTCCAGATCATCTGGATCGTGTTGATGTCCGGCTCGCGCTCCATCAGCTCCACGGATTCGTACAGCCACCCGATCGCCGGTCCGAACGCCGCGCCCCACGCCCTGATCTTTCCCTCTCGCTTCAAGTCGCGCAGCGTGGCCCAGACCTCCGGGTCACGGACGTGCTCCATCTTCGCGTTGTGGAGCTGGAGCACGTCGATATAGTCGGTTTCGAGCCGCTCCAGACAGCGCTCCACGGCGAGGCGCATGAACTGCGGATCGGTGCGCATCGGCAGCTCCTGCTGCCCGCGGCGATTCTGCTGCGCCACCTCGTCGTAGATGTCGTACCCGATCTTCGTACCGATCACGATCTCGCTCCGGCGCCCACGAAAGGCATCGGCGATCTGGCGCTCCGACCGGCCGTTTCCGTACGCGTCCGCCGCGTCGAAGAAGGTGACGCCATGCTCGTCGAGCGCGCGCCGCATCATCGCGACGGCGTCGGCATCGGTCTTGTCACCCCACCATCCCGTCGATACGGTCCAGGTGCCGAAGCCCACCTCGCTCACTCGGACGTCGGTGTTCGGAAACATGCGATACTTCATGAATGACCGGGAATCGAGGAATTCAGCAGGTGTCGTCCTGCGCCGAAGGCGCGGGACGACACCGCGGTGTGCGGAACTGTACGTGCTGGTCCTTTGCTGCGCTCAGGACGACATCGGGCTGCGCAGCAGCCGCGCCGCGTCCGTCGCGAAATAGGTGATGATGACATCGGCACCGGCGCGCCGAATGCCGAGCAGGCTCTCCATCATCACCTGATCGCGCGAGATCCATCCGCGGTCGGCCGCCGCCTGAACCATAGCGAACTCGCCACTCACCTGGTATGCGGCCAGCGGATAGCCCGTCTCTGACTTCACGCGCGCGATGATGTCCAGGAACGGACCGGCCGGCTTGACCATCACGAGGTCGGCGCCCTCCGCGATGTCGAGCCAGACCTCGCGCATCGCCTCGTCCGCATTGCCCGAGTCCATCTGGTAGCCGCGTCGATCCCCAACCTGCGGCGTGCTCTCGGCGGCCTCGCGAAACGGACCGTAGAACGCGCCGGCGAACTTCGCCGAGTACGCCATGATGGCCGTGCTCTGAAAGGCGTTCGCGTCCAGCGCGCGACGTATCGCCCCCACGCGCCCGTCCATCATGTCGCTCGGTGCCACGATGTCCGCGCCGGCGCGCGCGTGCGAGAGCGCCTCCCGCGCCAGCAGCTCGAGCGTGGCGTCGTTGTCCACCTCGCCGTTCACGAACACGCCGCAGTGGCCATGCGAGGTGTATTCGCACAGGCACACGTCGGTGATGACGACCAGCTCCGGCAACTCGCGCTTGAGCGCGCGCACGGCCTGCTGCACCGGACCCGAATCGTCCCACGCACCGGAGCCTTCGGCATCCTTGTGCTCGGGAATGCCGAACAGCAGTACCCCGCCGATGCCCAGCGCCGCCGCGGCGCGGGCATCCGTCACGAGCTCGTCCACCGACGTCTGGCTCACCCCCGGCATCGAGGCCACCGGCTGCCGCACCCCGGTGCCCGCGCGCACGAAGAGCGGCAGCACCAGCTGTGACGCCGACAGCCGCGTCTCGCGTACGAGGTTGCGCAACGCGGGGGTGCGACGCAGTCGGCGGGGTCGGTACTCGGGATACGCTGGCATGGACGTCAGGTGATCGGATCGGTATCGCGTGTCGCGCAGTCGCGCGAGCTGAAATGAATCATGCGGGCGTCACTCCGGCTGGGGAGACGGCAGATGCTCGGCGCGCCGGAGCCCCTCGAGGATTTCAGAAGCGCCCAAGCCACGCAGCTCGTTGGCCAGGCGAATGCCGCAGAGCGCTGGATCGTCGGGATCGAACGTGATCTGGCCACGCACCATCCGCGACCCATCGATCGAGGCGATCATGCCGTGGAGGATGCCGTCACCCTCGATGTCCGGTATGGCGAGCGCGCCGATCGGTACCTGACATCCGCCCTCCAACGCCGCCAGGAACGCACGCTCGGCGACCACGGCACGCATCGTCGGTGGGTCGTTCATCAGAGCAGCCATGGCGCGAATCCGTTCATCATCCGTCCGCACCTGCACCGCGATCGCTCCCTGTCCCGCGGCAGGGAGCCATGCCGGGACGTCGAGGTAGCAGGTGATGTGCTGGCGAGCTCCGAGGCGATGCAGACCCGCGGCCGCCAGAATGGCGGCGTGCACGCGCCCCTCGTCGATCTTCTTCAGGCGCGTGGGCACGTTACCGCGCAACTCCGCCACCTCCAGGGCGGGACGCGCCGCGAGCAGCTGCGCACGACGGCGCAGGCTCGACGTGCCCACGCGCGAGCCGCGTGGCAGGTCGTCGAGCGACTGCGCAAGGATCCGCCCGTTCACCACGAGCGCGTCACGCGGATCCTCGCGCTCGAGCACCGCGGCCACGAGGAGCCCATCTGGTGAATCGGTGGGCAGGTCCTTGAGGGAATGCACGGCGATCTGGGTCTTGCCTTTCAGCAGATCCTGCTCGAGCTCCTTCGTGAACAACCCCTTCGCGCCGATCGCACTCAATGGCTCGTCGAACCGCTTGTCGCCGACGGTCCGGTACGTCACGAGTTCGGACGCGACGCCTTGCAGCCCCAACGCCGCCTGCACCATGCGCGCCTGACGCAGCGCGAGTTCCGATACCCGCGTGCCGATTCTGATGATCGATGGCGCCGAGGAGTCGCTCACGGGGAAACACACGCTCCACGCACCGGGACCCCGTCGCGCGAACGCGTCACCGCTGCTGTTCCATGATGCCGATCAGGAGCGCGGCACCCAGAATGGTGAGCGCGAGGAGCACGAGCGAGAGCACGCGCATCGCTCGCGCCGGACGCTCATCTCGATACTCCACGAAGGCGGCTTCGCTCAGATACCACGTGCCACCCCGCGACCCTGCGACGATCACGCCCTTGGTCATGAGGTCATCGAGCTCGCTCGAGCCGCTCAGCCCCAGGTCCGCCGTCGAGGTGGCTCGTTCGGGCGCCGTTGCACCCGCGAGACGAAACGCATCGAGGATGGCGTTCGTTCGCCGTCGTTTCGCTGCTGCCGCCGCTGCGATCACCGCTCCGGTCCCCATGCGCGCTCCTCATTGGAAAGTAGTGCGGCGGATCAACGAGTCCGTAGATACAATGCTTCGACCTTCGCGCGGGCCCATGGGGTCTTTCGCAGGAATTTCAACGACGACTTGATGCTCGGGTCGTGCGTGAAGCTGCGAATCTCGATGAGCCTGGCCAGCCCATCCCAGCCATGCGCGGCGACGAGCTTCTCCAGCATCGCCTCCAGCGTGACGCCGTGCAGCGGATTGCGTGGCTGCGACTCCGTCACGATGCACCTCGCATCGACGCCACCACGGCGGCCACCAGCGACTCGATGGATGCGGCGGTGGATTCCGCCGCGAGCAGGATGCCCGCTTCGCGAATCGCCTCGCTCGTCACCGGTCCAATCGACACCGCCGGCGCGCGACGCGCCAGATCGGGGCCCACGGCGTCCACATATCCGCGCACCGCGGATGCCGACGCGAACGTCGCGGCATCCACCTCGCCGCGCTCGAGCGCCGCGCGCAACGTCTCGGCTCCGTCGCCGCCGCTCACCGTGCGATACGCGTGCACGACGTCCACCGCACACCCCAGTGCGCGAAGTCCGTCCGGCAGCACCGAGCGCGCTGCCGCTGCCGCGACATGCAGTACCCGCGAACCCCGCACGTCATCTCGTGCGGCCAATGAGTCGAGCACGGCCTCGGCGACGAACCGCGCCGGCACGACGTCTGCCGCCAGTCCGTGCGCGAGCAGGGCGTCGGCCGTGGACTTCCCGACGCAGGCGACGCGACACGCGGCGAGCGCACGGGCATCGAGTCCCGCTTCGCGCAGCGCCGCCCACGTCAACGCGACGGCATTCTGGCTGGTGAACACCACCCAGCGATATCGCTCGAGCTGCCGGACCGCCGCGGCCAGTGGGGCGGCATCGAGTGGCTCGATCCGCAACGCCGGCAACTCGAGCACGTCGGCGCCGAGGGCGGCGAGCGCGTCGCGAAGTCCGGTGGCCTGCGCGGATGCGCGCGTGACGACGATGCGCCGGCCGAAGAGCGGCAGGCGATCGAACCAGGCCAGCTCCGTCCGTAGCGCGACGACCGCTCCGATGACCGTGATCACCGGCGCCCCGATTCCCTCGCGCGCGATCACGTCGGCGATCGTCGCGACGGTGGCGGTGACCGTGCGCTGGCGAGGATGCGTGCCCCACTGCACTGCCGCTGCTGGCGTGTCCGGCGACATGCCTCCCGCCATCAGAGCCGACGCGATGCGGGGCAGCGATTTCACGCCCATGTACAGCACGATGGTCCCCCCCGTGCGCGCGAGCGCCGACCAGTCGGTCTGCGTCTCGGCCTTGGCGGGATCCTCGTGACCGGTGACGAAGGTGACCGATGTCGCCACACCGCGATGCGTGACGGGGATGCCCGCGTAGGCGGGCGCCGCGACACCCGCCGTCACGCCCGGCACCAGTTCGAACGCGATACCCGCCGCGGCCAGCGCCTGCGCTTCCTCGCTGCCACGCCCGAAGACCAGGGGATCCCCACCCTTCAGCCGCACAACACGCTTGCCATCGCGCGCAAGACGGATCAGCAGATCGTTGATGCTGTCCTGGCTGGCGGATTCACTACTGCCGCCGCGCTTGCCGACGTCGTGCACCTCGACGCCGGGGTTCTCCATCCGCGCCGCACTCACGATCGCCGGATTCGCCAGCGCGTCGGCGGCGATCGCGTCGCAGCGCGCGAGCAGCTCTCGTCCGCGCACCGTGAGCAAGCCCGGATCGCCCGGCCCAGCGCCCACGAGATGGACGATTCCCTTCGCCCCCGGGCGCTCGCGCTCCGTCACGCCCCGTCGCCGCGGTCGAGCGCGGCGAGTCGCGCACGCACGGCACGCCCGCGTATCACCAGGCTGGCGGCGTACAGCACATACAGCACGCCAGCGACGATGTATGCAGCGTGGAAATAGGACGCAGTATCGGCCATGTCAGCGTTCTCCGTCGGACGAGCCTTCGCGCATGGCCAGCTCCGCACGTTGCACCGCAAGGCCGAAACGCGCCCGCGTGAGCACCACGTACGTGAAGAAGAAGGCGGCGAAGCTCAGCATCAGTGTCTGAAGCATTTCAGGAGGCAAGGACGGTCGATCCGGCTTCAGCACGATCGGCATGGGATGCAGCGTGCGAAACAGGTAGACGCTCATGTGAATGAACGGGATCAGCAGCGCGCCGAGAATGCCGAGTACGGCCGAATAGCGGGCGCGCATGCCTGGTTCCGTCACCGCACCGCGCAGCACGAGGTAGCCCGCGTAGATGAACCAGAGGAACAGCGTCAGCGTGAGCCGAGCGTCCCACGTCCACCACGTCCCCCACACCGGCTTGCCCCAGATCGGGCCCGTCGTGAGCACCACGGTGGTGAACAGCAACCCGACCTCGGCCGAGCTCTCGGCCAGGCGATCGGCACGCGGATCTTTCAGCCACAGGTACACGACCGACGTGACGGCGACGACGGCAAAGGCGATGTACGCATTCAGCGCCGCGGGGAGGTGCAGATAGTAGATCTTCTGCGCGAGTCCCTGGGTAGCCTCGGCGGGCGTGAACCAGATGACGCGCGCGTACGCGGCGACGACGGCGAGCACCGCGGCGACGAGCCACCAGTCCATGCGAGTGCGATCGGTGCGATCGGTCATTCGTCGAGCGTGTAGGGAAATGCGACGGCGCAGGCGACCACGAAAACGAGGTCGAAGCCGAGGAGGATGCGGAGCCAGGGCCACGCCTCCGCCGCAGGCCGGCCGGCGACGAGTCGCGCCGTCGTCTGGGCGGCGGCGGTGACGATGGGGAGGAAGAAGGGGAGAGACAACATCGGCAGGAGCAGCTCGGCCAGGCGCGTATTGACCGCCATCGCACTGAACAGCGTCCCCACCGCGACGATGCCCACCGCGGCAAGCAGGGCGATACCTGCAAGTGGGAGCCACACTCCGCCCAACGGGACGCTGTAGAAGAGGGCGAGCGCGGGGAGCGCGATGGCCTGCACGCCGGCAACGAACAGCACGTTCGCGAGCGCCTTCCCCAGATAGATCGCCTCGCGATCGACCGGAGCCGCGAGCAGTGCGTCCATCGCGCCGTCCGCCTGCTCCACGCCGAACGACCGCTGGAGACCCAGCAGTCCGCTGAAGGTGAAGATCACCCAGAGCACGCCGGGCGCGATGTCGACTGCCGCGACAGCGGTGGGGTCCCAGGCGAAGTAGAAGATCGTGAGCCCGAGCAGCGCGAATACGATGGACGAGAAGAACGCCGTACGCGTGCGAAACTCGATCGCGAGATCCTTTCGCGCGATCAGCCACGCCGCATGCAGCACACCGGGCAGGTTGGTCGGTTCGTTCGCGCTCACGCTGGCGGCGCGCGGGCCGATGATGGCGTCACGCATCGGCGGTGGCCAGCTCGCGATACTCGGTTGCATACGCCGCGACATCGAGCGTCGCGCGCGCGTCGTGCCGCACGAAACGCCCCCGCCGCATGACGGCGGCGTGTGACGCGAGCGCGAGTCCCTCGCCAAGGTTGTGCGTGACGAGCAGAAGCGCCGCGCCGCGGTCGCGTCGGTCGGCGGGGGGGGGGGGGGGCCCCCCCCGGCCCCCCTGATAGCGGCCCCCGGTTGGGGGGGGGCGCCCCGGCCCCCCCCGCGCCGGGGCCCGACCCCCG
>JAJAYP010000221.1 GCA_026786185.1 Gemmatimonadaceae bacterium | reverse complement strand
CGCCGCGCGCCGCCCCGGCTCGCCTGCTTGAACGCCGCGAGAAAATCGTGATCGCGCGGTCCGTAGACTGCCGAGGGACGGACGATGGTGATGGACAGTTCGTCGCGATAGCGGACCACCGCCTGCTCCGCCTGCAACTTGCTGCGCCCATAGGCCTCGACGGGCACGGGCCGATCAGCCTCCGTGAGCGGTGCATCGGGCGACGGAGCGGGTCCGGCGGCCGCCTGAGAAGACATGAGGAGGACGCGAGGCCGCTTCCCCGTGCGCGCGGCGAGGGCTGCCAGCACATTGGCCGTGGGAAACACGTTGCCGGCGCGAAACTGATCGAGCGTCCGGCCCCGCGTGATGCCGGCAAGGTGGAAGACCTGGCCCGCGCCTTCCCAGATGCGCGACTCGCGAACGGAGCGATCGTCCAGCAGGTCGGCCTCGAAATATTGCACGCGAGGGTCTCGCGCTCCGAGCAGCGTTTCCGGACGGAGCAGCGCGCGCACCTCGTCGCCGCGCGCGAGCAATGCGTCCACGAGATGCGAGCCGATGAAGCCCGACGAGCCGGTCACGACAGCGATCATCGCCGCAATCTGAGGGGTCCGCCTCTCGCCGCACAGTGGGGGCGGCAACCTCGCGACTGGAAAGTGCGCGACCGCGGCGTAGCTTACCCGGTGTCGCGGCACTGCGCGGCATCGCGGGCCCTTAGCTCAGGTGGTTAGAGCAGCGGACTCATAATCTGACGGTCGCTGGTTCGAATCCAGCAGGGCCCATACTTCCGACTCACATCGCCGTGTCGCGCGTCTGCATCACCGTCGACTTCGAGCCGGATTGTCCTCCGTATCTCAGCGCGACATTTCGCGGTATCGAACAGGGGGCGCCCGCACTGCTGGCGCTGTTCGCCGAGCGCTCCATTCGCGCCACGTACTTCACCACAGGTGAGGTGGCCGAGCGATATCCCGAGGCGATTCGGGCGGTGGTGCGCGACGGCCACGAGCTCGGATGTCACGGCGTCAGCCATACCGCGTTCGACACGTTGCCGGAAGCGGAGGCACAGAGGGAGATCATCGACTCGGCCCGCCTGCTGCGGACCTTCGCGCCCGTCGGCTCCTTTCGCGCCCCATACCTGCGCTTCCCCGAGCCCTATGTTCGCCTTCTCGAGGACGCCGACTTCACTCTCGACTCGTCGCTGGCGAAGTACAAGTGGTCATACCTCGCGCGCCGCGTTCCCACCACGCTGACCCGCGTTCCTGCATCGATGACGTCGTCCGTGCTGCGTCTGCCGGCCGTCCTGCGCAATCCGGTGCTACTCTCGCTCGCCGACCCAGTGGTCCTGTTCGTCCACCCCTGGGAGTTCGTCGACCTCACCCGCGAGGATCTGCGCTACGATTGCCGATTCCGCACCGGCGAAGTGGCACTACGGTGCCTGCGTGAGGTCATCGAGCTCTTTCAGCGGCGTGGCGCCCGCTTCGTGACGATGCGCGAGTTGCTGCCCGGCGCGAGCGCGGCGTGACGTCTCACGGCGCAGGCCGGCGGCAACTCGCCTCGCTGGTCGCCCTGGCCGTGGTCAGCGTACTGGTGGTGCTGGCAGTGCGCCACATGAGCATTGCGCGCGTGTTCGCGGAACTCGCCGCGGTCAGGCCGCTCTGGATCGCGCTCGCCGTCATGTGCTTCGCGGCCATCCTTCCACTGTGGGCGCTCCAGTGGCGGCTGCTCGCGCCGTCTCGTCCACGCGCTGCGTTTTCAGCGATGCTCGGTGTCGTCGCGATGACGTCGACGGTGCTCAACACCACTCCGCTCCTGGTCGGCGAGGCTGCGGGTGTCTACTTCCTCGTCACGCGCGCGATGCTCGCCCGCGCAGCCGCGCTTTCGGTCCTTGCGATGGACCAGCTTTTCGTCGGCGTGGCGAAGCTCTGCGTCCTGTCCGCCGCCGCGGCGATCGTCGACCTTCCGGCATGGATGGCGAGCGGCGCGAGCGCGCTGCTCGTCGTCGTCGTGGCACTCATGGCCGGGCTGGTGGCGCTGGCGTGGCGGGGCGAGGCGCTTGGTGCCGCGGCGGCTCGGTGGCTTCCAGCGCGCATCACGCAGCTCGCAGCGGCCGTGGGGGTCGCACTCGCGCCCATCCGATCGCCTTCGCTCGCGGGCGGCGCACTGGCAGTTGCGCTGGCGAAGATGGCCGTGGAAGCGCTGGCGATTCTCTGCATCCAGCGCGCTTTCGGCCTTGAGCTGACTGCCGCCAGCGCGCTCGTGATTCTGGGTGCGGTCAACCTCGCGACGCTGCTCCCCGTGGTACCAGGGAATGTGGGAGTGTACGAGGCAGCGGTCGTGGTAGGGTATTCGTTCTTCGGCGTCACGCCGGAGCGGGCGCTCGGCATTGCGGTCGTGCAGCACGCGTGCTTCTTCGTGGCGCTCGCGCTTCCCGGCTATCGATGGCTCGGACGCGCTGCGCTGGCGCGTAGCTCCGCCGCCGCTGCATAGACGCGCTCGTGCAACGCTGAAACGTCTCTCCAGTCGTAGGGCGGCGGCGCCGTTGCGTTGTGACGGGTGACGAAGGCGCGAAACGGCGCGTCGATCGCGAGCCGCGTCATCGCGTTCGCCAGCTCCCGCTCGTCGCGCGCGAGCAGTCCATCGATGCCGTGACTGATGAAGTCGCGCGCGCCGGCGGCGAGCCTCGCGATTACCGGAAGCCCCGCCGCTCTCGCCTCGAGCGCGGCGAGCCCGAACGATTCGAGCTCGCTCGGCAGCACGAACGCGTGTGCCGCACCATAGAGTCGTCGTAGCGCCACACGGTCGAGCTGACCACGAAACTCCACCCGCTCGCCGACGCCGAGTTCCCGAGCATGGCGGAGGAGCGCGACACGATCCGGTCCGTCGCCCGCGACGACGAGCCGAATCGAAGGCGAACCTGCCGTCAACCGCGCGGCTGACGCGAAGGCACGCAGCAACGTCGCGGGCCGCTTCTTCCGTGAGAGTCGCATGGCCGACACGAAGACGATCTCGCCCGTCCGGTCATCGCCGCCCTCGGATTGCGCGCCACGCCAGAAGGATGCGTCGACGCCGTTGGGAAGGATGGCGACAGCCGCCTCCGGGATCCATCGCGCGGCCTGGGCGGCGACGACACTGCTCACGGCACTCAACACGATGCGGTCGCGCGACCATCCGAACAGCGATTCGCCAGCGCCGAGCAGAAAGGCGCTCCTGTGCAACATGGAGTGAAATGTCAGGACCGACGGCAGGCCGGCTCGCGCAGCGGCGAGGGCGCCCGCATACGCGAGCGGAGACACCACGCTCGCGTGAGCATGCACAACGTCGAAGCGCGCAGGCACGAGGAGGCTGCCGATGAAGGACACAGCGCCAGGCAAGATCGCGAATCCGCCGACCGGCGAGAGCATGGCCGGCACGCGATGTACCGGCACGCCGTCGACGACGGCGTCGCCCCTCGTCGTCGTGACGATGGTCGCATCGACACCGCGCGCGCGGAGCGCGAGCGCCAGATCGCGCAGATGCAGCTCGATTCCGCCGGCACGCGGGAGAAACCAGTCACATACCAGCGCGACGCGCATCGTCGGTCGCCTGGACTAGCGCGCGAACCGCAGCGCGACGTCGGCGGCATAGTCGCGACGCCGCCCCCCGATGAAGTCGAAGTTGCCGATGCGCTCGCCGCCAATGCGCGCCACGAGGCTCGTGCCCGACGCCACATCGGCGATGAGGGAGACGACGGCGCGATCGCGCTGCTCATTCGACGCCTCGCCGATGCGCCGGATCACGAAGTAGTTCCCGCGCAACTCCGTCGCATAGGTCGCCTTGCTGTAGGTGGCGCGCCTGCCCTCCACCCCGATTCGCAATGACCCGGAGGGTTCCCAGCGTAGCGTGGCGCCGAACGCCTTGGCATCCGGCCCCAGCTCGTCGCCGAGCAGTCGGCCACGCGTCGCGATGCCGTTGCTGAGCGATCCGTGCGCGTACGTGCGTATGCCCGTGTGCTTCGCCGACAGTCGCACCGACACCGTGGATCCAGCGATCGAGGGCAGCACGGCGGCGAATGTCTGCGCACCGTCCCAGGTGAACAGCGTCGGAATGCGGTGCACGTCGAAGTCGTCGTTCAGCAGTTCGCCAGTCAACGTCAGCCCACCAAGCCTCGCGAATCGGACACGTGCGTCGACGCCGAGCAGCTTGTCCGAGTCCACGTCGAGCGTGCGCGTGGTGTCGTAGTAGTTGTGCGTCCGGAAGATGTCGATGAATGGAAGGAAGTCGATCACACGGTTGCCGAGGCTGGACGAGCGACCACCCGAACCGCCGTAATGATTCATGAACGACGCGCCAAGCTCGAGCGAGGGGCTTGGCTGCACGCTCGCCTTGTACGCGAGCAGTTTCGAGTGCGAGCGTACGCGACTCGGACCCATCTCCCCCACGATGAGAGTGGCCTGCGCGGGCCCGAGCACCCGCAGAACGCCCGGCATCACGAACGGACGGTCGGACGAGAGCTTGATCAGGTCCAGCGCCGGAGCGTCCGACGAGAAGAACAGCCCGTCTCCGCGAGTCTGGCCCCACGCGATCTGCTGCCGCCCCAGGCTCAGCGCCACATTCCTGTATCGCGCACGGACACTGGCAGCGAGCAGTTCACCATCTCGCGCCGACACCGCACTGTTGCGAGACCAACGCTGTTCGAGTCGCTCGGAGGCCTGTGCCGAGAGCCACGACGCAAATTCGATTCGCTGCGACAGGTCGAGCGTCATCGACTCACCACGCGCCGCCGGCCTGCCGACGCGTGGCCGCGCGAGTGGATCGATCGTCGCCTCGAGCGCGCTGGCGTTCGATCCGGCAAATCCTCGGCGCACCGCGTCGGTGCTTGTGAATTGCAGGACGGCGTCATCGACGAGATGCACGGCTGGCCACGACGTCGGACGGTCAGCATCCGCGAGGAACCGGTCAGCCAGTCGCGCGATGATCGCATTCGCCGATGCCGCTACCTCGCTGCCACTGCCACCGTTCCTGCTGCGCATCGCCATGGCATCCAGCGCCGCGTGTACGAGCCTGGCGAACTCGCCACGCGAGTACGGACGCTGGCCCGCGACACCCGTCCGGAGCAGGCCAAGCTCGCGGAGACGGTCGATATCGTCGTAGGCGAGGTCGACTGGCGATACGACTCCGGTGCCCTGTGCAACGGCGCGCGGCACACCGACCACGATGAGGAGCAGGATCGCCGCACACGCGTTGCGGACACGAGAGACGGGCATCGGGCGCCAGCGAGTCGTCAGGAGTCGGCGCGGACCGGAAAGGCGGCGCGCATGACTGCATCCAGCCGCTCACGGAAGATGTCGAAGGTGAAGTGTTCCTCGTACCGTGCGCGGGCCGCTTCGCCCATGGCGCGGCGGCGCTCGGTGTCGCCCAACAGCGAGATGATCGCCTGCGCCACCGAGTCGCGATCGCCGGCTGTCACCAACATGCCGGTGGTGCCGTCCTCCACGACCTCCCTCGCCGCATCGTCCGAGCCGCCCACGCACGGAAGGCCCGCGCGCATGGCCCGGAGGTACGACAGGACGAAACCCTCGGACTGGCTCGGCAGTGCGAACCCTCCCGCCCTGGCCAGCATCGCGTCGAGCGTGGACTCCGTGACGAGACCCGTGAACCGGACGCTCCCGGTCAGTCCCATGCTGGTGGCCTTCGTCTCGAGGCGCTTCACATCGTCGCCATGGCCGACGATGGCCAGGCGCGCATCCGGACGACGGGCAAGAATGGCGGGCCACGCGTCGAGGATCTCGTCATGACCCCGGAACCGCTCCGACGCGCTCATCCGGCCGGACACGACGATCGTGCGCGTCGTCATCGACCCGACGAGCGCGCCATCGACTGGCGTCGTGTCGCGCTCGGGTAGAAGCGACAGCGGCAGCACGTCAGGCGCAGCCAGCTCGGCATGGGCCTCCGTCACACGCCGCGCCGCGTACGATGACGTCGCGATCCGCAAGGTCGAGTCGGCGAGTGCGCGCTGCCGCGCGGCATCGATATCCGCGTCCCACGACTCCGCCCCATGCAGCAACACCGCGTAGGGCCGACGCACAGCCGTCGGAATCGACGTCTGCGCCGTGGCGACGCCGAGATGGTTGTACACGACGCAATCCGCTCGCCGGCATGCGGCCATCAGCCGAGCGGCGAACACCCCACGCTGCACGAGTGTCGCATCGGCACCGCCCTCCTGATCGGGGAACACGGTGAGCGTGCGTGATTTCGGGGCAAGCTCGCCGAGCGCACGCTCGAAGAGTGCGCCAGCGTACG
This sequence comes from Gemmatimonadaceae bacterium, assembly GCA_026786185.1. Taxonomy (GTDB): domain Bacteria; phylum Gemmatimonadota; class Gemmatimonadetes; order Gemmatimonadales; family Gemmatimonadaceae; genus AG11. The sequence goes on along the minus strand of JAJAYP010000221.1, from coordinate 7,705 downwards.
ACACGTCGTCATCCGGCGCGCCGCGCTCGACGAGTGCCAGCACCGTCGACGGAAAGCCGGGCGCGCGTTCCGGAAGCGGCGCAACCTCGGGTCCAAGCGCCGTACTCACGACGTCACCGCGGGCCGCGCGTCGGACGCCGACTCGGGCCGCGCCTCGGACGACACGTCGGTCCGCACCTCCGGGCGAACGTCTGCACCCGCCTGCTCCAGACGTCCGCGAAGCCGCTCAGTCAGCCGCGCGCGTATCACCATCTGCTCGCCTTCCGTGCGCTGCTCGAGCACCTCTCCCTGCGCATGAATCTCGGCCAGCAGCTTGCCGTCGCGCGGGGACAGCCAGACTTCGGCGACCGGCCGCCGGGCGCGCATCGCATGACGAAGCGAGCGGCGCAGCGGATCGAGCCCGTGCTCGGATGTCGAGGATACGAACACCGCGTTGGGGACGAGCGCGGTCACGCGCTCCTGCATGGCGAGCAGCGCCTCTTCGCTCAGCAGGTCCGTCTTGTTGAAGACGAGCAGGACGGGCTGCTCCGTAATGCCGAGCTCGTGCAGGACATCGTCCACCACCATGCGCTGCTCTTCCCAGAGCGGATGACTCGCATCCACGACGTGGAGGAGCAGATCGGCATCCCGCGTCTCCTCGAGTGTGGCGCGAAACGATGCCACCAGATGGTGCGGCAACTTGCGGATGAATCCCACGGTATCGGTGACGAGCACCTGCGCGTTCTCGCCGAGGTCGACTTCACGCGTGAGCGGATCGAGCGTCGCGAAGAGCCGATCTTCCACGTGGACGTCGTCCGAACCGGTCAGGCCGCGCAGGATGGATGACTTGCCCGCGTTGGTGTAGCCGACGAGCGAGGCCTTGAACGAGCTCGCCCGCGATTGCCGCTGCACGGCGCGGTTCTGCTGCACGTGGACGAGCCGCTCCTTCAGCAGCTTGATGCGATGATTGATCAGTCGTCGATCGCTTTCGAGCTGCGTTTCGCCCGGGCCGCGTACGCCGATGCCACCACGAAATTTCTCGAGGTGGGTCCACATCCGCGTCAGCCGAGGCAGGGTGTACTCGAGCTGCGCCAGCTCCACCTGCATCTTGGCCTCGCTGCTGCGCGCGCGCGTCGCGAAGATGTCGAGAATCAACTCGGCACGGTCCACGACACGCGTGCCGACGCTCGTTTCGACATTCTTGCCCTGGCTCGGAGACAGCTCATCGTCGAAGATGATGAGCGTCGCCTGCTTCTCGGCGACCATCGCCTTCAGCTCTTCGATCTTTCCCTTGCCCAGGTAGGTGCCGGGATGCGGCCGGTCGAGCTGCTGCGTGAGCACCCCGACGACCTCGGCGCCCGCGGTGTCAGCCAGACGCTCGAGCTCGCGAAGATGATCCTCGAGCGCTTTCCGGGCGCCAGCCCGTTTCAATGGGGCACCGACCAGGAGGGCGCGTTCAGTCGGATTATCAACCGAGATCAGGTCGCGTGAGATAGTGTTGAGTCCTCAGTAAAAATCAACGTCCACGGCCGAGCTGATAGCTGGGAGCTGTCAGCCTGAGTTTAGAGTGTATTTCAACTTCCAATGCCGAGCTGACAGCTGCGAGTTGTCAGCATGAGAAGTGAGAAACTGCGTACCTGCACCCGCGTGACGCAGTTCGTCACGATGAAGCCCCGTGCCCTGCAGTCGTGAAGTTACAGCGTCCTACAACAGGTTTCAGTCAGCTGACAGCTTGAAGCTGTCAGCTCGGCCGTGCAAACTCCCGACTGCAGTTGCCAGTACTAACGACTCGCCCCCCCGAACGCCGTGAACCGCCCAGTCGAGCTATACGGCACCGTAAAATTACCGACAACTGTCCCAACGGTGACATCACCATTCACCCGGTACGGAACGGCTCCACTGTTCATCAACTGCCGACCCGCCGCTCCGATTCCCGCGTAGGTGAAGCTGACAGGAATCGTGACCGTCGTCGAATCACCCGACTGCACCGTGAAGCGGCTGTCGAGGACTCCGGTCGCAAGATTGACGTCGTCTCCCACCTGCACCGCGTACGAGAGTCGCGTCGCATCCAGGCGATACCCGTTCGGATTGAAGACATTGAGCTTGACCGCGAGCTGTCCACCGGTGAGCCCGACGCCCTGCACGGATACATCCTTCAGGTTCACGACCGGCTGCTGAAACGCCGCCTTGCCCAACATGCTGCACCCAGCCGTCACCGCCACCATCGCGGTTGCTGCACCCAACATCAGTCGACGCATCGTTCAGTCCTCCGTTGACGGTTGTCTGCCCGGCGAGTCTGCGCCGTGCGCGCGAGCGCGCAACTCCTCCCACCACGCCAACCGCTTCGCGATCTCCTTCTCGAAGCCGAATGGCCCGGGCTCATAGAACGCCGCCCCGCGCAGCGCATCAGGCAGGTACTGCTGCGGGATGTATGCCTCCGGAACGGCATGCGCGTACTGATACCCCTCGTGATAACCCAGTTCCTTCATCAGCGCCGTCGGCGCGTTCCGGACGTGAAGCGGGACGGGCGCCGCCGGATGCGTCCGCGCCGCGTCGAGTGCCGCGCTGAGCGCCCGGTAGCTGCTGTTCGACTTGGGAGCGGTCGCGAGGTAGATCACCATCTGCGACATGGGAAGGTAGCCTTCCGGGGCACCGAGCATGTGATACGCATCACGCGCCGCGACGGCGAGCTTCAGTGCCTCCGGATCGGCGAGTCCGATGTCTTCCGCGGCCATGGCGATGGCGCGACGGAAGATCACCATCGGATCCTGCCCGCCCTCCAGCATGCGCGCCATCCAGTACAACGCCGCCTGCGGATCGCTGCCGCGGAGTGATATGTGGAACGCGCTGAGGATGTTGTGCGTCTCCTCGCCACCCTTGTCGTAATGGGCGAATCGGAGCTGCGCCGCATCGCGACTCACCTGCACCGTGATGCGGCCGCCTTCGCCCACGTGCTCGGCGGCAGCGTTGAGTACGGTGAGCGCGCGGCGCGCGTCGCCGTCCGACTCCACAGCCATCAGCGCGAGTGCATCGTCGTCCACGCTGATCCCGCTTCCACCGAGCCCCACCTCCGCATCCGTCAGCGCGCGGCCGAGCACCGTCGCGATGTCGGCAGGCGCGAGCGCGCGGAGCACGAACACGCGCACGCGCGACAGCAAGGCGCCGTTGATCTCGAAGCTCGGATTCTCCGTCGTCGCGCCGATCAGCGTGATCGTTCCCTTCTCCACATGGGGCAGGAAGGCATCCTGTTGCGCCTTGTTGAAGCGATGAATCTCGTCCTCTTCACATGGGGGTATGTGTATACTTTCGTCCAGATATCGGTTCTCTCCTCTGGAAGCACCATGTTCGGCGGGGAGGCAGCTGGCGACGAGTGTATACCTGGTTGAAGGCGCCCAGTATACTTGATTAGGAGTCCCTCGCGGCCGGCGAGACTCCCAAGTGTATACTTGCGTATTGCAGAGTTCGCTAAAGTTCCCCAGTTACTCGCTCTCGGAGCCAGGTTCATCTCTTGCGCGCCGTTTGAGGGATAGAGCGCGTGTCGCCAAGGGCACACCGTGCGCTACGTGCGACTGCCTCGCCTGCTGAGCGAAGACTTCGTGCATGCGCGCGCGGACGGCTCGTATCGAAAGCTCATGCACACGCTGGCCCGGACCGATCTGCTGATCCTCGATGACTGGGGCTTGGCCCCACTCGGGGACCGAGAACGGCGGGACCTCCTCGAACTCGTCGAGGAGCGCGCCGGGCGACGCGCCACCCTCGTCACGAGTCAATTGCCAGTGGAGCACTGGCACGAGATGATCGGCGATGCCACCTTCGGGGACGCCATCCTCGACCGACTGGTGCACCACGCACAGCGGCTCACGCTCACCGGCGGCTCGCTCCGCCGACTCGCGCCCACGACGAAATCATCCGGGACCCACGCTGACTAACCGATCCACGGCCCCCGCATCCACTGATCACCATGGACCGACACGCGTGATCACCTTGGACCGAAATCACTGATCACCATGAACCGACACGGCTGATCACCTTGGTCCGAACTGCGTGATCAACTTCGCCGAAATACGCACCCTCCGGCCCTTGCTGTCCACACGTGGGCCTTGTCGCATCGCGGGGGGGGGTGAGAGGTCGTTGTGCGGCCTCGCCCTAACGGGGGCGGCCGAACAATTACCTAGGCAGGGTCACGACCCGGTGTGCTACGCCGGCGCGCGAGGGAACGCCGAGCTTTTCGAGGACGCGCTCCGTGTGCCGACGCGCGGTGGTCAACGTCCTCCCGGACTCCGCCGCGATGGCCGCATTAGAGCGTCCTTCAGCGAGGAGCAACGCGACCACGCTTCGGCCGCTGACAGTCCGAACCCGACGCGCACGGCGGCTAGGGATGGCAGGATCGGGGTCAACGGTTCGAGTACAACCACTACGATCACATTGCGCGCGTCACACCACGCGCTCCGGCTGTTCAAAACTGTGGCCGCGACACGGTAGAGCGCGCGTACGGTCCGCACGTCCCGAGTCGGCGGCAGAGCCGCCGCGGGTTCTCTCAGCCCGGGGCGGCATACCACTGCGCAGGCCGTGGCCCGAGCGAGTTCCATCTCTCGGCGGAGCGTTGCACGCTTGGGGGTCCGCCTTAAGCAGTGCGCGTAGCGCCGACGTTTCGTGCACGGCGCTCCCGCTCGCGTCGCACACGAGTGCCGCTAGGCCGAGCGCCTCCGCCGCTCCTAGGAGCTCCCCCCGGGCCGCTTTCACTGCCCAGCTGCGCGCACGCCCGCGACCAGTGAGGGAATAAGGAGTCCGAGCACCTGCCGCTCGCGGTCACCGAAGCCGCGCCCCGAGCCTTGTGGTAGGCGACTGTCGTCGCACAACGTCGAGAAGGCTTAAACCAGTCGCGCGATCTCGGCGCGAAGAGCAGCGAGGGTTTCTCGCTCCGATGGAATCGCGCTCGCCAGTTCGTCAAGTGTCCACATGTCTGCAGGCGACAGGATGCTCGGACCGAGTTCGATGTTGGCGGTGAGACACCCGTCTATTCTTTCCCATAAAGTGCGGACCGAGCGGTGGAGCAAGAGCTCAGTATCCGATAGGTTGTCAGCACCATCACGTTCGCGCGCGCCTGAGTAGCGTCGTAACACAGCGAGTCCCGCTGCTACGTGGGCGCGTTGTTTGGGAGATAAACCTTTGCCGATATCCATGGAGGTCTCCTAAGGCACCACGCTCACAAGCGATGTGCCGAGCTAAATGGCTTGGCCCCAAGCGATTAGGCCCAAATCACACTGACAATGCCCGCTTAGCACTCCTACTTGCTACTGACGGGTGGGGCATTAAGCGCGTAGAATAGCTCGATAGGCGTTTTGCTACCCCTCCAGGGAGTGCACAACATGGTGCTTGGCAAGAGAGTCATCCGCAGCCTTGTCGCGGTTCTGAGTGTCCTTGTCGTCGCTTGTAACGAACAGCCGACTTCGCCGAACGCGACAGTACCTCAGTTGGAGCCAAAGTCTCCGAGTCATCTTGTCGACTTCGGTGACAGCTGTTGGGACGATGCGTCGACATCGTGTTATGACGGAACGAGTGCAGGAGGGATTCTAGAGGGTACATCGTACGGAAGTCTTGGTGGCTTTAGTGGGTGTTACAGCGGTGCCGCAGGCGGTTGTGGTAGCGGATTCGGAAATTGGGATGCCCAAGGTCCAGGCTGCCCCCTGTCTTCTTGGTCGCTACCGTGCCTCGTCGTAACGGCTGGCCGTATGGATAGCTTCAAAGGCTGCCCCTCCCAGATCGGTTGGAACAGTTACAATGGCACGACCGGTCAGACAGAGCTCTGGGTTATGACGAGGACGGCGTATTACTACATCGGGAGCACACGCATGGCCGCCTATGTCGGCACGTACAGCACGGCTGGCTACTCGAACTCGAATGCAGACGGGCACATGGTTTGTGGTGCGGGCTTTATGGCGGCTAAAGTCGTGACATAGCCTTTTCCGGAAGATGTATCATTACCTAAAACCGTTGAAGACCCGAGCGGTCGCTTGCGATCTACTCACATGCCACGGGAGTATCATGCGTAATAATTTCTTGAGTATCATGCGTAATATCCTCTTCATGATTGTTGCAGTTGCTAGCGTTTCTGAAGCCCAACAGTCGGCGACGACGCGTACATCATTCGTGACTCGTCCATATGATGCCGCTGCCGATGTATTCGTGAACCTCCTCGGAGAGGACGATAGCAGAGTTGCCAAGACTGGAGTGCGCTTGCTTAATGCTAACGCGCCTGCTTGCGTGAACCCGTCTTCGGGGCTGAGAACCGTCACTCGAACGCCGCTCACGAGGGTTGCACATTCGGATGGCAGTCTGGCACTTCCTGCCGGCTGGACACAACAAGGTATCCCGGATGTCCGCGATACGCCGACTGGCGAATGGACACAATTGGTCGCGAGGTTGAGCGCTCGCCCGGATCTCCGAGCTGACCAACAGCCACAAGCTTACGTCAGCTTGGGATCGGAAGAAGGTTTTCCGAAGGTGCTCTTGATGAAGGATACAAAAGTCATCTCCCTCGTCGAATGTCGCACCGTTCTTGCCTCTTCACATCCATCGAACCTCATCCGCGCCACGGTTGTGACTCCAGATAGAGGTCCACTCACTTACGTCTTAGGTTACGCCAAGCTTAGCGACAGTCTTTGGGTCAGTTTCCTCTCGTCTTCGTCCAATTCTTCGGACGCGGCGGATCTGAGCGCAATCTTTCGGTCAATCGCAATTCGGGGCGTGTATTGACCTGAGGCGAAATAGCATTCACAGGAAGTGTGGAGCTGACCCGATTTCGTGGACGCCTTACTCGCCCTAACTTTGGGGGGTGGCGGTCCATGAGAGCGAGTAAGAAGCGAGACGCTGCTGGGCGACCTGAGCGACGCGAGTTCAGTGCGGAGTTCAAAGCCGAGGCGGTCCGGAGCGGCGGGCGCGGAGTGGGCCTGAGGCTCCGTGGGGAATTCGGGTCACGGAAGTTCGGCTGGGAGTGCGCGCTCCCCGGCGTGCGTTGGCTCGAGGCAGGACGCGCCCGTGCCAGCTGACGACTTTTTGCGGCTGCCAGTTTCGGGATCGGTCGTGATCCTCAACGTCGCGACCTCTGGCATTTGTCGGCCGACGTGCAAGCGGTAAGGCGCGCCCAACCAGCGGCGTCGATCTGAACCGCCCTGGGTCTGTCGGAGACTCAGTTGAGCCTGCCGAGCGCGCGCGGCGTGAACATCATCGCGCGGCGGATCGGGCATGGCGCGCGCGAGCAGCCGCTCGCGCTCGAGGGGTGTAGAAACTCACCCCCTTTCTTGCCCTCCGCGCTAGCGAATTCCGAGAGGAAGTATTCGTAAACGCGCCCGAGCATGTAGTTCGAGCGACCGTCGACGTTCGCCTAGCCCAATGTCGCTGACCAGATCTACCAGCTTGCCGAGGCGCGATTTGTCGACCGTCGCCCGGGCGTAGTCCTTTGGCAGCGTTTCCTTCAGGGCAGAATTGTCGCGCTCCAACGCGACCATTGCGTCGTCGATCAACTGTCCAATGGTTGGCTGCCGGGCCGCGGCGTGGATCACGCTCCAGCGCACCTCCTTGGGTACCCAGTACACGGACGTGGCGCGATACTCATCCGGGTCCTCCGGGTTGGCACCTGTGCCCCGATCTGCCTCAAGGTCGGCGTATCGCCGCTCGAAGGCGTCGCTGATGTACTTCAGGAAGAGGAGCCCGAGGACGACGTGCT
>JAJAYP010000220.1 GCA_026786185.1 Gemmatimonadaceae bacterium | reverse complement strand
GGGGGGGGGCACACTATTGGGGTCCCCCGGGGGGGCCCGCCCCCGGGGGGGGTTTACCCCCCTTGGCGCGCCGCCCGGGGGGGGGGGCCCCGCCCGCGCCGAAACCCGGCCATTCCGGGCATCGTCTTTCCCAGCGCCCCCTACACACCCAACAGACTTTCGTTCGGCACCGAATGGAGTCGCGGCCTCATCACGCGAGAGCCGCCCGACATCGGCGCGCCCTACACCGTGCTCGTGCCGCGAGCCGATTCCTTCGGCAACGAGGTCGGCGGCATCCAGAGCGTGGAGATCCAGGTGCCGCTTGGCAGCTATCTCCCGTGGCAACTGCGCGCCGTTCCGCCGACGGATCGCCTCGTCAGCTTCCAGGGCGTGTTCGCACCGCTACACCGTCTCGAAACCGATCGGCGTGAAACAGGGGACAGTCGTCCCAGCGTCGAGAGGCTCTACCCATCGCGCAAACGCTTTCTCGCTGCCGTCGATCGCGCCACCCGCACGCTCGTGAGGCAGCGTTTCCTGCTCGCCGCCGATCGCGCTGTGGCGCGCGAGCGGATGGAGCGGACCTGGCAATGGGTGCACACGCACTGATGACGAAACCGCTGCACGAACAGATCGCTCTCCCCGACTGGTATGGCCCGCTCGCGAAGCGCGGTCTCGCGGTGGCGCTGGGAATCGAGATTCAGCAGTTGAGCCGCGAGCGCGTCGTCGCCACGATGCCGGTGGACGATCGCACGCGACAGCCCTTCGGCCTGCTACACGGCGGCGCCTCGATCGCGCTGGCCGAGACGGTGGCGTCGTTCGGCGCCGTCATGCACATCGACCGCGACCGGTTCGTCGCCGTCGGGCTCGAGATCAACGGCAACCACCTGCGCGCGAAGACGGACGGTACGCTGCGCGCGACGGCCGTGCCGGTGCACGTCGGACGCAGCACTCAGGTGTGGACCGTCGAGATCGCGGATGAGGAGGGCCGGCTCGTCTGTGTCTCGCGCTGCACGCTGGCCATCGTGCCGAAGCCTTGAGGACGGAGATGGTGCAGATGAGGCGCTCGCCGGTGTCGTTCGCACGATCGAGATCCATCCGTGCCGTCAGCGTCGCGATGACCCTGACGGCCTGCGCGCAGTTCCCGGGGCACGTCGATCCGCAACGCGCGAGTGACGGTGAGTGGCCGAGTTACGGCGGGAGCGTACTCGGCGCGCGCCATTCGCCGCTCACGCAGGTGGACACCTCGACGGTGCGGCGACTCGCTCTCGCGTGGACGTTCCACACCGGCGAGCTGGGTCCGGAGTTCCGCACCCGGCAGCGGCGTTCGCTCGAGGTCACACCCATCGTCGTCGACGGCACGATGTACATCATCACGCCACTGGCCCGCATCATCGCACTCGATCCCGCGACGGGACGTCAGCGCTGGACGTACGACGGACGGCTCGACCGTGGCATCGGCTTCGGCGATCACGCGAGCCGCGGGGTGTCCACCTGGCTCGATCCCGCGCGCGAGGCGGGCACGGTGTGCCGGCGACGCATCATCGCCGCGACGGTCGACGCGAAGCTGCTCGCACTGGACGCTGCCACCGGCCGGACCTGCGCGGAGTTCGGGTCGAACGGTGTCGTCGACCTCCGTACGGGATTGCGCAATGCGCCGTACGAAATGGCAGAGTACGAGGAGACCTCGCCGCCGGTAATCGTGAACGACGTCATCGTCGTCGGCTCGGCCATCGCCGACAACGGCCGCGCCGAAGCGGCGAGCGGCGAGGTGCGCGCGTACGACGTGCGATCAGGCGCGCTTCGGTGGACATGGGATCCCGTTCCGCAGGTATCCACGGATCCGGCGTACGGAACGTGGCGCGGACCGCGCGCGCATCACACGGGAGGCGCGAATGCGTGGTCCGTACTGGCCGCCGATCCCGCGCGGGATCTCGTGATCGTGCCGACGTCGAGCCCGAGCGTCGACTACTACGGAGGCACGCGCCTGGGGCAGAATCTGTACGCGAACTCCGTCGTCGCGTTGCGCGCGTCCACGGGGAAAGTCGTCTGGTCGTTCCAGACCGTCCATCACGATCTGTGGGATTACGACAATGCCTCACCTCCCGCACTGGTGACGGTGGAGTATGGCGGGCGACGTCGCGATGCGGTGCTCCAGGCGACGAAGACCGGCCAACTGTTCGTGCTCGATCGGGAGACCGGCGTGCCGATCGTTCCGGTGGAGGAGCGCCCTGCGCCGCGGTCCACGATCGTCGGTGAGGAGGCGTCGCCCACGCAGCCGCACAGCGCGATCGGCCCGCTCTCGCCGCAGCGCATCACATCGGACGATGTGTTCGGTGCGACGGACGCCGATCGCGCACTCTGTCGCGAACGGATCGCCGGGTTGCGAAACGAAGGGCCGTTCACGCCACCGAGCCTGGAGGGATCACTCGTGATGCCCTCGAACATCGGCGGCGCACATTGGGGCGGTGTGGCGACCGATCCCACCGCGCAGATCGCCGTCGTGCCGGTGAATACGGTGGCCGCGGTGGTGAAGCTGATTCCGCGCACCGCGCTGGACTCCGCGCGGCGGACGACGCCGAGCCGGGTGGCCGGCGAGTTCGCGCCCATGCGCGGCACGCCCTACGCCATGTACCGTGAGTTGCTGTTCGGGTCGAATCTCGTGCCGTGCACGCCACCGCCATTCGGTGCACTGGTCGGCGTCGACTTGCGGAAGGGCACGATCGCGTGGCGGGTGCCGCTCGGTGGCACCACACCCGGCGGCCGGTCAGCGTTGGGCACGCCCAATCTCGGCGGTCCGATCACCACCGCCGGTGGGCTCACCTTCATCGCGGCGACGATCGACCGCACCTTCCGCGCGTTCGAGACGCGCACTGGCCGCGAGCTCTGGCAGGCCGCGCTACCGGCGGCGGGCAAGGCGACACCGATGACCTATCGGGCGAACGGCCGGCAGTTCGTCGTCATCGCCGCCGGCGGCGACGGAGAAGTGTTCGGATCGAGCGACGCGATCATGGCTTTCGCATTGCCCGACTCCGCGCGCTGATCGCCTGGCTTCTCGAGTCCCGACCTACCGACCTACATTAGGTGGGTAGGTGAGTAGGTGGGTAGGTGGGTAGGTGACCTACCGACCTACCGACCTACCGAGTCCCCAGCAGCCGCTCCGCGATCCGCTCCGCAATTCCTCGCGCATCGACATCGTCGCTCGACGTGAGGATGATGATCGCCGCCCGCTGGTCGGGAAAGCGCACGAAGGCATGGCGTCGCCCGTCCGTCGTGCCGTAAAGGGCGAGTCGCCGCTTCTCGCCGAGCCGATCGGCGTTCCAGCCGAGCGCTGGGTCGATCGCGGGCAGCCCGGAGGTGGTGCGTGCAGCAGTGGTACCGACGGTGGTGCCGTGAGTGCCGTTGTCGGCGCTCGAGTCGCGCACGAATGTGCGCGACCACTCCAGCCCGAGATGCAGCCGGTACAGCTCGTCGACGTTCGACAGGATCTCTCCCGCGTCGTTCACCGTCGACTTGTTGATGCCGACCGGCACGAACACCCGTCGCGCGATCAATTGCGAGAACGTCGCTCCATCGCGCGTCACGAGCTGGTCCGCGAGCGAGGTAAAGGCGGTCGCGAGCTTGCCAAGCGTGAAGTTCGGCTGCGTCGTGACGGGCGTGTACTTCGCATGCACGGGAATGCCGTAACCCCGATCGACCAGCACCTTGCCATCGCGCGCCACGAGCACCGTCGCCGTTGGCTGGCCGGCGTGTCCCACGTGCGCGAACAGCGAGTCGACGAACGACTGTGTCAGCGGTGTATCGTCGATGGCGCGACGCATGACGCGCCGACCGCCCATGTCGTATCGGTCGCCCGGCCGAAGCGTGAGGAAGGGGACGCCCGAGTCGGTGGGGTCGCGTCCTCCGTACACGAACGCCTTGTTGCGGCCCAGGATCTCGGCCGTGTCGCCCCGGATCACCCACGCCGTGCCTTCGTCCTCGCTGATGCCGAGCAGGTCGGGCCGGCGCGGCAGCAGCGAGTCGGCGAGATCGCGCAGCCGGTCACGCGCGACGACATGCTGGTCGATCGCGACGCCGCGGAGAAAGCCGAAGCCGACTTCGTATCCTGGCGCCATGATCGTCGCATTGCCGGCGCGAGCGCCCCGCAGCATGTAGCTCGAGAGGATCGATGCGCCCGCGGAAGAGCCACCGACCACGCCTCCACGTGCCAGCACATCGTGAAACGCGCGCTCCGTCCGCGTGCCGGCGTACCGATCCACGAGATGCCACTGCCGTCCGCCCTCGAACCAGATGCCGCCGGCCCTCGCGATGGGAGCCGTGAAGCTGTCGCTGTCGGCGACGCGCCGGTCGAGCGTGTGCAGCACCATCACGTTCCGTGCGCCGGCTGCTTTCAACCCACGCGTACCGCGCCAGTCTGCGGGATAGATCGAGTCACCGCCCGCCGTCGGCACGTCGATGATGAGCGCGTCGGGCCCGCCCGCGAGCTCGATGAACTTTGCGTACAGCTCCGGCCCCTGCGCGCCACCGCCCACCACCATCACGGTGCCGCGCGGTGGGCCCACGCGAGGCGCGGCGTCCCCTGCCTGCGCACGGACACCGCCGGCGAGCGCGACGGACAGCACTGCCGAGAGCGCGAGCTGTCGCGTCACGATGAAGCGCCGCGCGCTCAGCGTCGGCGGCTCAACAGGAAGCCGATCCCCGCGGCGATCAGCAGTGTCTGCGTGGGATTCTTCTTCAGGTGAGACGTGACGCGGGCCTCGACGTCGCTCAGGTTGTTCTCGCGCAACCACATCGCCCCGCGCTCGAGCACCGCCGCCGTCGTCTCTCCACTCTGCGCGAGCCGCTCGGCCGCGCCATCACCAACCGTGGTGCCCGCCGCGTCGCTCGCGGCTACACCGCGCGAGCGAATCACCTGAGCGCTGGAGTCGAGCAGGTCGGCCAGTCCGGCCTGCATGCTCCCCGTCTTCGCGCGCGCAGTGTCCATCGCGTCCGACAGCTTGCTCGATACCGTGTCGCTCGGCGTGTCCGATCGGGCCGCGGAGCCGTTCATCGTCGTCGCGTCAGTTTCCATCGTTCCAGTCTCTCCGATTGAGGATCGGCGCGCCAGAGGCGGGGCACCATGCACACCACAGGCAGGGCACGTGCCCGGCACCGCGGTAGACGTTCGGGACGATCATCGACCGCGGAGGCCGCAGCGGGGCGCAGAGGACTACCACTACTCCGGTCCAGGCCGCGCAGGACGGCACCGCGCAGCGGATTCCTCCGCAATCCTCAGCGTCCTCCGCGGTCAATGGGCTTGACCAGCACGAACCGCAGAGGACGCCGAGGGTCGCAGGGGACGACAACGACTCCGAGAGACGTACCCAGTCGACCACTCGATTGCCGGAAGGCCCAATCTCTTTTTTTTCGCCCCACGCCGCACGCCTTTCGCCGCCCGACGCGCCGCACGCCTTTCGCCGTACGTCGAAGTCGCTATCGCACGATGTCTGACTCCGCCTGGTGACGCAACAGGTCCGTCCACTACGGATCAGCATAGCGTCATGATTGCGACAGTTTTCGAGGATCATGCTGATCCCGTCGTCTCATGCGACCTCGCGGGCGACTGATTGGTCCGCCGAAGTGTGGAGCCGTCGCCGCTGGCCCGTATCTCGCCCCATCACCGTTCAATAGCCCAGACGAATTCGCGCGTTCTCCCAGCCGACCGAGTGTCATCACCATGAGCATTTTGCATCTGTCAATTCCGCCTGTCCGGCGACTCGCCGTCCTGTTGCTCCCCCTCGCGGTGCTTGCCGCATGTTCCAGCGGCGAGAAGAAAAGCGCCCGCGAGACATCGGCGGGGGACGTCGCCAAGCCAGCATGGTCTCCCGCAAACCTCACCGACGTGCAGGGCGTGCCCGTCGCGGCGCTTCGAGCCTCCATTGCACAGCGGCTGACAGGCAAGCGACCCGCCACGGTGGGCGAGGAAGCGTGGAGCCACACCCAGCGGCTCTACAAGCGATTCGGTGAGACACCGCTCTGGCTGACGAAGGACGGACTCGAGAAGGACCGCGCCGGTGCGCTCACCGACGCGGTATTGAACGCGCACGCCGATGCGCTCAAGCTCGACGAGTATCCGATTACCGAGCTGGCCAACGCCATCGTCGAACTTCGCCGGTCGCCGAAGCCGACGGCCGACCAGCTCGCCGACGCCGACGTGTTGCTCACCGCCACGTATGCGTCGCTCGGCGAAGATCTGCTCACGGGACAGGTCGACCCCAAGTCCATCGCCCAGAGTTGGAACATCGATCCCGAGGACGAGAACGTCGACAGCGCCCTTGTGCGCACGCTCGGGAAGATGCCGCTCGACCAGGCCATCAATGCGATGCGCCCGAGCAACCCGGATTACGTGGGGCTGCAGAAGGAGCTCGTGCGATATCGCGGCATCGTGGGCAAAGGCGGATGGATCGCCATTCCCGCGGGCAAGGCGCTCAAGACGGGTGACACGGCCACGCCGCAGCGTCTCGCCGCGCTCCGCGCTCGGCTCGTTGCGGAGGGCATCGCGGTCGGCGACGCGACTGGCGCAAATGTGTTCGATGCATCGCTCGCCGGAGCGGTCGCCCAGTTCCAGGCGCGACATGCGATCGCCGTGGACAGCGCGCTGGGTACGGAGACGCTGAATTCGCTCAACGTGCCGGCCGAGTACCGGCTCGGGCAGATCGCCGCGAATCTCGAGCGCGACCGGTGGATGCCGCGCTCACTTGGCTCGCGCTACATCTCCGTCAACGTGCCGGCCTTTCATCTGGAGGCGTTCGACAACGGCGAGAAGGCGCTGGACATGAAGGTGATCGTCGGCCAGGAGTACGAGGACAAGGCGACGCCCGTCTTCAGCGATTCCATGGAGACGGTGGTGTTCCGTCCCTACTGGAACATCACGCCCGATATCCAGGCCAAGGAGATCGAGCCGAAGATCGCGAGCAACCCGGGCTACATGGCAGCGGAGAACCTGGAGTACTACAAGGACGGCGGCACGACACGCATCCGGCAGAAGCCCGGTCCACAGAACTCGCTCGGCTTCGTGAAGTTCCTGTTCCCGAATGACTTCAACATCTACCTGCACGATACGCCCAACCGCGAGCTGTTCGGCAAGGACGTGCGCGCGTTCAGTCACGGCTGCATTCGCGTCGAGAAGCCGACCGAGCTCGCACAGTGGGTGCTCGGGTGGGACGCCGCGAAGGTGAAGCAGGCGATGGATGCGGGAGCCGACAACACGCCGGTGAAGCTGCCGCGCAAGCTGCCCGTCTACATCACCTACGGCACGGCGTACCTGCGCGACGGCGCGCTGTACTTCGGCAACGACCTGTACCATCGCGACGACAAGCTCGTGAAGGCGTCGTCTGCCGGCGCCATCCCGAGCTCGCGAGTAGTGCAGGCGCTCGAGGCGCTCGGCCGGATTGCGAAGGGCTGATGTCGTGCACCGGCGCGCCACGGGCCAGCGCGAGGAGCGCTAGTCCGTGGCGCGTGCCGCGATCGCGGCGCTGAGATAGCTGGCGTAGCTGGCGAGCGTCGCATCCGAGGGCGAGGGTGAACCCGCGACGTTCACGTCGATCGGGATCTTGTGGCCGGCCCACGTCTGTTCCACGTCCAGCACGCCCTGCCAGACGGCGGCGAAGGCGTGACCCATCTCGCTCGGCAGCTTCGTCACGTCGAATCCCTTCGACTTCGCTACCCAGAACGGCGGCTCGTCGTCGAGACCGGCGGCGAGATATTCCCGCTTTACGTCGTCGTAGACGACGTTCGCGTTGTTCGTGTGCACGTAGATGCCCGGCCGATAGCGGCCGTCGGCGAGCACCGTGCGGACCCAGGCCGAGTAGTACTCGCGCATCGGCTTCGGCGTGAAATCCATGTACTCCACATCGAGGAATACCGTCGTGCCGCGCGGGAAGCCCTCGCGCTCCGTGCGGGCCACTGCGTCCAGCGCTTCGGTCACACCGCGAGCCGCCGTGACGAAGTCGGCGTTGCACGTGGCGTCCCTGGCCGGAGGGGGCGCCTTGCGCATCACCGTCTTCCGCACGGAACGCGTCACCCAGTGGCGCTTCTCGCCGCGGCCGACACGCGACCGCACTTTCCTGGACACCGTCACGGGCACGAGATGCGGCTTGCCGGGCATGCGTCCCCACGTCTGCTGCCCCACGTAAATCACGGCGAGGCCGTAGCCCATCGACGTCAGCGTCGCGCGCTTGCCCGACCATCCATCATCCTGATGGCACGGGGCGGGGAGATAATACCCGGTCCATTCGTACGGTGCTCCGCCGCTGCGCCACGCGCGCATCGCGGCATCGCCCGGATACGTGCCCGTGTCGAAGCCCATGTGCCGGCCCGTCGACGTCGCGTCGGTCACCAGCTTCGTCTGTCCGGACAGCGTCGAGGCGACGTCGGCCACCTGCTCCGAAAGACCAGCCATGCGGACGCGCGACAGTCCGCCCTCGCTGAATGCGAGCGCGAGCACGACTGCCGTTCCACACACGACAGCCAGTGCTGCCTTCGATCGACGATGCATCGGCACACTCCGGCGAATGCCACGACCCATAGCTTTACCCCCGCCCGTCTCGATTCGATCCGGGCGCGAAACTCTAAAGACCCTCGCGCGAATTCACCCCATCCGCGCGTGATATTCTCCCACACCTATAGGCATCCCTCACGCCATGACGAGGAAATGGTCTCGTATGGCGCGATGTGTATGCTTCTTGCCCACGGATGACGTCGCATTCTTCATGAGCGACCGAAGCCAGTCAGGAGGACGCATGTCCCGAGCATTCCGCCGTACCCCTGTCGCCCTCGCGTGCGCGGCCGCGCTCGTCGCCGCCTGCTCGAAGGGCGATTCCGCCGGCAATGGCGCCGCTGTCCCCGACTCGAAGGCGGCTGCCGCGTCCGGCACAGCGACGCCGACGCCGACACCGGCTGCGCCTGCGATGAGCGACGGCAACATCCTCGCGATGCTGGACCAGGCCAACATCGCCGACAGCACCACCGGTGCAATCGCTGCGGCGCGCGGCATGAACCCTGACCTCAAGGCCTACGGTCGCGACATGATGCGCGATCATCACGCCCTGCGCGCAGGCGGTCAGGCGCTCGCCACCAAGGCCAACATCAGTCCGGTAATGCCGGCCGGTGACGTCACCAGCGCTCACGACGCCGCGGTGGCGGACAGCATGAGCATTACGGCCATGCCGCGCGGCGCAGCCTTCGACCGCTTCTACATCGATCACGCGGTGATGCATCACCAGCAGGTGCTCGCCACCGCGCAGGTGGCCGTTGGCGCCACGCAGAACGCGGAGCTGAAGGCGATGATCGAGAAGGCCGCGCCGATCGTGCAGCAGCACCTGGATCGCGCCAAGCAGCTACAGGCGAAGCTGCCGTGACACCATCAGCGCCGGGACGCTCGGCCCCCGCGCCACGGCGTGAGCATGCTCAGCTCGTTGCGTGCATCTCCACCGACGGGCTGGGCGTCGCGCGGCGCCAGAGTGCACGCTGCATCACGACCCACACGATCAACAACGGAATCGTCTTGAGGCGATACGGATCGAACAGGTGACGCTGCAGCCACACGGGCATGGCGTCCGACGATGACAGCACCGTGCCCACGACGAACAGCGCGAACAGCGCCCACGACCACCGACCCCGACGCTCGAGCGCCATGAACCAGATGGCGACGCCGGCGACGGCGACGACGAAGCCGGGGCTCTCGGCCAGGTGGTTGAAGAGGATGCAGAACACGAGCACCGAACACAGATACGCGCGGCGAAAGCGCCAGTCGCCCCATCGCGCCCGGCGTGCCAACACCGGCGCCAGCAGGACGGCCACGCCGACGAGCTGAATGGGGAGGTTCGGCAGTCCGAGCTGGAAGAGCAGCTGAAGGTGCTCCATCACCGAGTATCCGCGCTTGAGCGTGTCGGCCGCCCCGATCGCGCGCCACGACGCGAATTGCGCGCGCAGCATGGAGGGCGTCGTGACGAGCAACGGCAACAGCGCGAGACCGACGAACGACGCGGTGAGCGCAACGGCGACCCGCAGCTTGCGCGGGTGAAAGATGGCGAAGCTCGCACCCACGAGCGGAAACAGCTTCACGTTCGTGCCGATCGCCGTCGCGAGACTGCCTATCATGGTGTGTCGACGTTCGTACGAGGCGAAAGTCAGGATGATGAGGCCCGCGACGAGCGCATTGCTTTGCGCATTCTGTAGTGACCCCAGCATGTCGAGAAACACGATGGCCCGCGCCGCGGTCGCCGCGTTCCGGGGCAGCACCGCGCCGAGTGCCACGTACAGGACGACGGCGTTGAGCGTGTTCCACAGCAGGAGCGACAGGAGAAACGGTGGAAGCGCGAACGGCAGGAACAGCAGCGCGAATGTCGGACTGTACTTGTAGAAATCGACGTGCTCCAGCGGATACGCGGCGTAGAGATCCTGTCCATGGAGCAGGTGCTGCGAGGCCGCGCGGAAGATCAGGAAGTTGTTGTTCGGGTGCGAGATCCCCTGCTGCATCGTCGCGGCGATGACACCTGCCACCCAGATCACGGCGACGAGGATCTCGAGCCAGCGCATGCGGGTGGCGCGGGCATCAGGCAGCGTGGAATCGGTCATCGGATGGGGCGAGAGTTAGCGCGCAGGGGCGAAAGCTAGGCGCGAGCGGTGCACTCGGCACTGCTTTTGACCTACGGCTGCCCATGACAATCTCCCCACGCGCTCCGGGCGCCGCGCTTCATACCGTTCTGCTCGACATCGACGGAACCCTCATCGACAGCAATGACGCGCATGCCCGCGCATGGGGGAGCGCCCTGGCGGAACATGGGTACGTCGTCCCGTTCGAAGAGATCCGCTCGCGCATCGGCATGGGCGGCGACAAGCTGCTTCCGGAGGTGAGTGGCCTGGACCCCGACAGCGACGAAGCGGAACGAATCGGTGAGATGCGAGGCGAGATCTTTCGTCGCGTCGAGCTGCGCGGTCTGCGGCCGACGCCGGGCGCGCGCGCACTGCTCGAGCACCTCGCCTCGCGCGATCTCCAGCTCGTGGTGGCGACATCGGCCACCGCGGACGAGGTGCACGCACTGCTCGAGCAGGCTGGGGTCGGCGACCTGATCGAGGCCGCCGCGTCGGCGGACGACGCCGAGCGAACGAAGCCCGACCCTGACATCGTGCTCGCCGCGCTGCGAAAGGTCGGACGGCCCGCGTCGCATTGCGTGATGATCGGCGACACGCCCTATGACGTCGAGGCGGCGACGCGCGCGCGCGTACCGATCATCGCCCTCCGCTGTGGAGGTTGGACCGACGATGCGCTCTCCGGTGCGCTCGCCGTCTTCGATCACCCCGCCGACCTGCTCGCGCGGATCGCGGAGTCACCGCTGCGGGAGCGTTAGCGCGGCGTCACCGTAGTCTTGCCCGGAGTATCTCTACCCTTGAGCGGACGGACGGGCGGTTTTTACGGCATCCGGGCTGAACGGCCGGCAATCTCCTGCTTCTTTCTCGAGACCGTTCCGTTCGGTACGACCCTTGAATAAGAACTGGTCCATACAGGCGACTACAGAAAACCGAACGAGGCGGGCATGGCCGTGAAAGAGTTCACCGATAGCAGAGGCGTGGATTGGCGGGCGTGGGACGTGAAGCCAAGCCACATGCACCCCGTGACGCGGGGCGAGGATTACATGGCCAACCTGCAGGATGGCTGGCTGGTGTTCGAGAGCGGCCGGGAGAAGCGCCGGCTGGAGGCGCCGTACCCTCGTAACTGGAGCACCCTTCCCATACCGGCGCTCGAGGAGATGTGCCGGCGGGCAATGCCCGTGCGCCGTGTGCCCCAGAAGTCGCCGAGCGGACAGCGGCGCGCCGTCAGCGCGGTAGAGATCGAGCAGGTGGCGATCGCGCAGGAGGGCGGGCGGCGGACATTCCGGAGTCCTGCCGGGCGCGAGTGGACGGTGCGGCTCCACGAGTGCATGGACCGCGGCGGAGAGCCGGAGATGGTCCTGCGATTCACCGCGGACGATATCGTCGTCGAGCTGGCGAAATGGCCGGAGAAGTGGAGGGACGCCACTATCGAGCAGTTCGCCCTGATGCTGCTCGACGCCAACCCCCCTCGGCGCCTGCCGCGAGGAAAGGGTCCGCAGCGTCGAGGTGATGACCGGGTCGACATGTCCAGTCCCCCGCGAATCGTGGAGACGGCTGACCGAGCTGATTAGGCGCGTAGTTCGCTTCGCGCATGCGGCGGACTCGTGTGCGAAGCGCGGGCGATGTAAGATTTGGTAAGTAAGTAGGTACTTGCATACACAGTTGTTTGCGTTACCATGCGTCCATGGTTTCCCGTGAACGCATTCTCGAAGCAGCAGGTCGCGTGTACGCCAAGCACGGCTTCCGCGGCGCGACCACCCGACTGATCGCGACCGAAGCAGGGGTCAACGAGGTGACCCTGTTTCGTACCTTCGGGTCGAAGGGCGCCCTCCTCGAGGCCGTACTCGAGCAGCAACACGAGCAGGGGAACGCGCCGAGCCTTCCCGTCGACCCGGTCGATCCGTTCGTTGAACTCACGGCGTTCGTCGCCGCGAGCCTTGAACGAGTCCGCCTGATGCGCCCGCTGCTGGTCCACACCATGGGCGAGCTGGACCAGCGGCCCGAAGCCGCGGAGTTCGCCTGCCGTGGCCGGCATGATGTCCATGACACCATCACGACCTATATCCGTAGGCTTCAGGCACGTGGCCTCGCCGCCGCGGACACCGATGTCGACGTGGCGGCCGTGATGCTCACGGCGCTCGTGATGAGCGACGCCATGGCGCGGCATTTCGTCCCCGATGTCTACCCGCCGCTCGACGAAGCCGCTGAGCGATATGTCCGCAGCTTTCTCCGCGTGCTCGGCGCCACCGCGCCCGACGATGCACCACCGGCGCGCGCCGCCTTCTCTCCTACGCCCTCGTCGCAATGAACGCCGCGTCTGCCTGGATCACGGTCGTCCGCTCGCTCCGTCGCGCGGCCGCGCCCCTCGTCCTGGCCAGCATCCCCCAGCTCGTCGTCGCCCAGCAACCGGCGCCCGGAACCGGGCAGTCCGCCATCGTCACCGTCGGCCGCGCGCTTTCACTCGATGACGCCATACGCCTGGCCGCACGCGAGAGCGAGGAGCTCGACGTCGCGCGCGCCGGCGTGGCGCGCGCCGGCGGCCAGACGAAGCAGGCGCGCAGCCTGTACCTGCCGCAGCTCAACGGCAGTCTCGCGTACGCTCGGACGCTCCGCTCGCAGTTCTCCGCGCTTGCCGGCGGCGGGCCCGACACGTCGACCGTTCCGCAGCCGCAGTCCGTCTGCGCGCCGCGCATTGCGGCGAATGCGACGCAGGCGGAGCGAGACGCTGCGCTCGCGCAGGCGCAAACCTGTGCCGCCGCGCAGGGCATCGACTTCGGCTCGGTCGGCTTCGGTGCGAAGAATCAGTACACGCTCGGGCTCGCGTTCTCGCAGAACGTCTTCAGTGGTGGCCGCAACGCCGGCCAGAACGCGGCGGCGAACGCAGGACGCCGAGCGGCGGAGGTGGCGCTCACGTCGCAGCGCGCGCAGCTCGCGCTGGATGTGACGCAGGCCTACTTCGATGCGGTGCTCGCCGACCGCCTCGTGGAGATCGCCGATACCACATTCGCGCAGACCGACGAACTGCTGCGACAGACCACGCTCGCGCGCCGCGTCGGCAACACGAGCGAGTTCGATCTGCTCCGCGCTACCGTGTCGCGCGACAATCAGCGCCCGGTCGTGATCCAGCGGCGCGGCGATCGCGACGTCACCTACTTTCGCCTGAAGCAGCTGCTCAACCTCCCGCTCGACGAGCCCGTGACGCTGACGACGCCCATCGACGAGCCGACGACGGTCTCGCGTGTGATCGCCGCCAATGCGACCGCCGCCTCGGTGGCACCGGGGACACCCATCGATACGCTGGCGCCCTTGCCGGCGCCCGATACCGCGACGGCCAACCGCGCCCCGGTGCGCCAGAGCGAAGAGAACGTGCGCGCACAGGAAGGTTTCCTGCGAGTGGCGCGCGCCGATCGGCTGCCGTCGCTCGCCATCACCAGCAATTACCAGCGGCTGTACTTCCCCAACACCATCACGCCCAACCTCAATCGGTTCAGCGAAAACTGGACGATCGGTGGCGCGCTCGGCGTGTCGCTCTTCAGCGGCGGTCGCGTATCAGGTCAGGTCGACGTGGCACGGGCAAATCTCGACGAGGCACGCGCGCGCCACCGGTTGAGCCAGGAACTCGCCGCGCTCGACACGCGCGTCGCGCTGAACCAGCTCCAGCAGGCCGAAGCGTCGTTCGCTGCGAGTCGCGGGACGGCGGGGCAGGCCCGGCGCGCGTACAGCATCGACCAGATCCGCTATCGCGAAGGCATTTCCACGCAGACGGACCTCACGCAATCGCGGCTCCTGCTCGAGCAGGCGGTCGCGAACCAGGCGCTCAGCGCGCGCGACCTCGCGGTCGCTCGCGCTCGCGTCGCCCTCATTCGCGACCTGCCCATCAACACCGGCGCGTTCGGCGCGGGCGCGCAGCGCGCGTCATCGCAGCCGCAGTCACAGCAGCAGCCACAGCCCACGCAACAGCAACCGCGCGCTCAAACCGCCTCCAGCTCCGCGGGCGCGGCACAATCCGGGAGCACCATTCCATGACGACGATGCAGACCATCCGCACGCGCGCTCCGCGCGTCACGACCGCTGCCGCACTGGCGATCATCCTCTTCAACGCCAGCGCCTGCAACAGGAACGATGCGAGTGCGGAGCCGGCAAAGACCGAGACCATGCTCGTCGGACCGGAGAACGTGACGGTCGTCCGCGCGGAGCAGATCCGCACCGGGCCGGCGCTCTCCGGCTCGCTCTCCGCCGAACGCTCGGCGACGATCCGTTCCGAGATGAGCGGCGCGGTGCTGCAGACGTACGCCGAGCCGGGTCAGCGGGTGAATGCCGGACAGCCGCTCGCCCAGCTCGACGCCGGGGTGTTGCGCGACCAGCAAATCTCGGCGCGCGGCGCCGTGACCACGGCGCAGAGCAGCTACGACGTTGCACAGCGCGAACTGTCGCGCAGTACGACGCTGGAGAAGGCGGGGGCGATCGCCGAACGGGATCTCGAGCGCGCACGCAATGCGCTCATCGCCGCGCAGGGGCAGCTCGCGACTTCGCGCGCGCAGCTGGCGAACGTGAACAAGCAGCTCGACAAGGCCAGCGTGCAGGCGCCCTTCACCGGTGTGGTGGAACAGCGCCAGATCAACGCAGGCGATGTCGTGTCGCCCGGCGCGGCGCTCTTCACGATCGTCGATCCGGGCAGCATGCAGCTCGAGGCCTCCGTGCCGGCCGACGCGCTGGCGCAGGTACGCGTTGGCATGCCGGTGGAGTTCAAGGTCAATGGTTACCCGAACCGGAGCTTCAGCGGCCGCATTACCCGCGTGAATCCGACGGCCGACCCGGCGACGCGACAGGTGAAGATCGTCGCCTCGATTCCGAACGGCGGGAACACGCTGGTGGGCGGACTGTTTGCCGAAGGGCGCGTGTCGAGCGAGGCGCGCACCGCTCCGATGGTACCGTTCGGCGCAGTGGACGAGCGCGGGCTCAGGCCTTCGGTCGTGCGGTTGAAGGGCGGCAAGATCGAGAAGGTCGACGTTGGCACCGGAATTCGTGACGCCGCCGCCGAGACCGTCGAGATCACGAGTGGCATCGTGTCCGGCGACACGCTGCTCCTCGGCGCTGCGCGCGGTATCTCGCCTGGCACACCGGTGCGCGTCGCCTCGCCCAGCGACGTGCGGAAGCCGTAGCACCGTTCGGTCCAGCAGCGTTCGTCATCGCAGGGTCTTCACCCCGTTCAGGATCTTCAATGTTCATCTCGGATTTCGCGATCAGGAAGCCGCTCATCACCGTGGTGGCGATGCTGGCGCTGGCGGTATTCGGACTGTTCGCGTTGCTCAGGCTCAAGACGGACGAGTTCCCCGACGTCGCCCCGCCCGTCGTCACGGTGGGCATCCCGTATCCTGGCGCATCGCCCGAAGGGGTCGAGAAGGAGATCCTGGATCCGATCGAGGAACAGATATCCTCGATCGCCGGCGTGAAGCACGTCTTCGGCAAGGCGTACGACGGATACGGCTTCATCATGGTCGAGTTCCAGTTCGGCAAGGACCTGATGGAAGCGACGCAGGACCTGCGCGACGCGATTTCCGCCAAGCGGGGCGACCTGCCGCTGGAGATGAAGGAGCCGATCGTCCAGAAGTTCAACGACACCGATCGACCCATCGTGTCGATGGCGCTGTCATCGAGCACGCTGACACAGGCCGAGCTGACACGCCTTGCCGACCCCACGATCACGCGGGAGCTGCGGTCGGTGCCGGGTGTCGCCGAGGTGATGGTGTCGGGCAAGGTGGAGCGCGAGCTCACGGTGGAGCTCAAGCCGCTGCAGATGCAGGCCACCGGCGTGAGCGTCGGGCAGGTGGTGCAGGCACTGCAGCTCCAGAATCTGGCCGCACCGGTGGGACGTGTGGTGGGCGACATGGATGAGCGGGCGATCCGTCTCAAGGGCAGGCTGGAGAATCCGCAGGAATTCGCGCAGCTCGTGGTGGCCGAGCGGAATGGCCAGGTGATCCGGCTGGGCGAGATCGCCAACGTCCGCGACGGTACCGAGGAGCCACGAACGCTCGCCTTGTACAACGACCAGGAAGCGGTCGGCATCGACGTCAAGAAGGCGAAGGGCTACAGCACGACGGACGTGTCGGACAAGGTTCGCGAGCGCGTCGCGCAGCTCCAGCCGACACTGGGTGCGGGCACGAAGCTCGAGCTCGTGAAGGATGCCGGTGTGCGCGTCGACGCGGCCGTGCGCAACGTGGAGGAGGCGCTGATCGAAGGCGCGCTGCTCACCGTGCTCGTCGTGTTCCTCTTCCTGAACTCATGGCGCTCCACGGTCATCACCGGCCTGGCACTGCCGGTCTCGGTGCTCGCGAGCTTCATCGCCGTCTGGGTGATGGGCTTCAAGCTCGAGACCATGTCGCTGCTCGGACTCTCGCTCGCGATCGGCATCCTGATCGACGATGCCATCGTGGTGCGCGAGAACATCGTGCGACATGTGGAGATGGGGAAGGATCACTACACCGCGGCGCGCGAGGGCACCGATGAGATCGGACTCGCCGTCGCGGCGACGACCTTTTCCATTCTTGCCGTGTTCATCCCGATCGGCTTCATGCCGGGTGTAGGCGGGCAATGGTTCAAGCCGTTCGCGCTGACCATTGCGTGCTCGGTGGCGGTATCGCTCTTCGTGTCGTTCTCGCTCGACCCGATGCTGTCCGCCTACTGGCCCGATCCGCACGTGCCGGAAGACAAGAAGAACCGGGTGACGAAGACGCTGGATCGGTTCAATCGCTGGTTCAACCGTCAGTCCGAGCGCTATCGCGAGGTCATCGCGTGGGCGCTGGACCATCGCTCGGCGATGGTGGCGCTGGCCATCGGCACTTTCTTCGCTTCGTTCACGCTCTTTTCCGGTGGCGTCACGGGCTTGCTCGGCGCCTTCGTCGGCATCGGCGTGCTGGTCTGGGCACTCACGAACAAGCGTTTCGGACGGCTGCCGAGGATTGCCGTGGCACTCGTGGGCCTCGTGCTCTTCTATGCGCTGCCGAAGGTGATCACGGCGTCGGGGCTGGCCTGGCGCACGGTGGGCGTCGGCTTTTTCCCGGAGGACGACCGTGCGGAGATGATCATCGCGATCGAGACGCCGCCCGGATCCAACATGGCGTACACGCGGCTCAAGGCGCAGGAAGCGGCGCGCATCACGCGCGCGCACAAGGAAGTTCGCTATACGTACACGACACTGGGCGGCGGCGCGAGCGGCACCGTGGACGAGGGCAACATCTATGTCCGCCTCGTGCCGAAGTCACAGCGGAGCCAGAGTGCCGAGCAGATCGCGGCCGGGCTGCGGGGCGAGATGAAGCGCGTCGCCGGCGTGACGCTCTCGGTGTTCACGAGCGACTTCAGCGGCGGGCAGAAGGCGTTGCAGTTCCAGCTCAAGGGCGATGATCTGGCGGCATTGAACCAGACGGCCGAGCAGGTGATGCAGATCGTGCGCAGCACGCCGGGCGCGGTGGATATCGGGCTATCCACGAAGGGGCAGAAGCCCGAGCTCGAGGTGATCCTCAACCGCGGCGTCGCCGGCACGCTCGGCATCACGGTGGGACAGGTAGCGCAGTCGCTCCGGCCGGCGTTCGCGGGCATCGATGCCGGCGATTGGCAGGATCCATCGGGTGAGATGCGCAACGTGCAGGTCCGCCTCGCGCCCGAGTCGCGCCGAAACGCCGACGACCTCCGGCAGCTGCCGCTCGTGGTCATGGGTGCGAACGGCGTTCCCACGACGCTCCCGCTGGGTCAGGTGGCGACGATCAAGCCGGGGGTCGGTCCCGCGATCATCGATCACCTGGACCGCGATCAGGTCGTGTCGGTGCAGGCGAATACATCAGGGCGCGCGACGGGCGACGTGACGACCGAGGTGAATGCCAAGCTGGCGAAAATGACCTTTCCCCCAGGCGTGACACTCTCGCTGGGCGGCGATGCGCAGTCGCAGCAGGAGGTGTTCGGCCAGATCTTCTTCGCGCTGGGCATCGCCGTGATGCTGATGTACCTGATCCTCGTCGTGCAGTTCGGATCGTTCATCGATCCGCTGGCCATCCTGATGTCATTGCCGCTGTCGCTCATCGGCGTGCTACTCGCGCTCGCGGTGTCGGGATTCACGGTGAACCTGATGTCGCTCATCGGCGTGATCCTGCTGATGGGAATCGTGGCGAAGAACGCGATTTTGCTGATCGACTTCGCAAAGTGGGCGCGCGAGAAGGAGGGCATGCCGCTGCGCGAGGCGTTGATCGAGGCAGGGGCGATCCGGTTGCGCCCGATTCTCATGACGACGTTCGCCCTCATCGCGGGCATGATTCCGGTGGCGCTCGGTCGCGGGGAGGGCGCACAATTCCGCGCTCCGCTCGGCATGGCGATCATTGGGGGCGTGCTCACCAGCACGCTGCTCACGCTGCTGGTGATCCCGACGTTCTACGAGGTGATGGACGAGTGGCGCTCGAAGCTGGCTGGACGCTTCGGCATGACGCCGCCGATGACGGCGGAGCATCCGGTGCCGCAGGGTGCCGTGCCGGCAATGGGCGACGACTGACGACTGACGACTAACGACTAACGACTAACGACTAACGGTGAACCGTGAACCGTGAACCGTGAACCGTGAACCGTGAACGACAAACGACGAAACGACCAACGACCAACGACAACGAACAACGGACCACTGAGAACGGTGAACGCAGAAAGTAGAACGGACGATCCGCGCGCCGTGAAGCGCGCGGCGCTGCGGATGGCGACGCTGCGCCTGATCGTAGCGGTGGTGATTCTCGACGCCGTGGCGCTCGGGATCTACTACCTTGGCGGCATCGACCAGGGGTCCGTCCTGGCGAAGCAGGTCTTCACCGGTGTCTGGCTGATCGCCACGGGGGTGACGGTCGCCATCCTGCTCAAGCGAGTGCGGGCGATACGCTACAACCGGTGAACGGCGAACGGCGAACGGCGAACGGCGAACGGCGAACGGCGAACGGCGAACGGTGAACGGTGAACGGTGAACGGTTCACGGTTCACCGTCCGTTCTGCGTTCAGCGCAGCAGCGGATACGGATTCACCGGCACGCCTCGCCACCACTGCTTCACGTCGTTCGATCGGGCGAGCGCGAAGTGGAGATGGGGTACGGTGGGTGACGCGTTACCCGTGGTACCGACGGTGCCGAGCGGCTGACCGCGTCGCAGCGGTTGCCCCTCGGCGAGCCCCGGCTGATACGCGTCGAGATGCGCGTACATCAGGATGAATCGTTCCGTCGAGTCGGCGGCGTACACCATCAGCCCGCCCGCCTTGCTGTTGAACAGCTTGAGCACACGGCCGGAGGTAGCCGAGAGCACAGCGGTGCCGCGGGGCGCGAGGATGTCGAGTGCCTCATGAATGCGTGTGCCTCCACGCAACTCGTCATAGGTATTGCGCAGTGCCGATTTCGCGATGCCCGCGACGGGAACAGACAACTGGCGCTGCAGCACCGCCAAGTCGGATTCGCTGGGCACGATGGCGGGCGCCGCCGCGGGCACGACGACCGGCGCCGGTGCGGGAGGCGCGCCGTGCACCTCGATGGTCCGCACTGAATCCGCCATCAGCTCCGCTTCGATCTCCACAGGTCCGAAGCCGCGCACGGGCGTCGCGCTATCGGCGCCATACGTGTCGGGCGACGGCGTCGTCGCATTCGGCTTCGCATCGCCGATGAACACGGTGCTGCCCGCGCTGTCGGCCGCCGCCTTCTTCGCGGCCTCGTCCGAGCGATCCCGCACCTGGACGCACGCGGTAGAGGCGAGCGCACACAGGAGCAGGGTGTTGCGGGCGAGTCGGTGCATGGGAGAGTGCGATTGAGCCATGGGCCAGAAGGGGAGCAAGTAAGGTGCCGATTTCCGTGAGCAGCAAGACTAAAACGTCCACGGCCGAGCTGACAGCTTCAAGCTGTGAGTAATCAGAAGTGAGCACTGTGGCACTGCAGGGGACGTTCCGCCGTTCGTCACGATCGCGCCCCGTCGTAGCACACTCTCTCCGTGCAGTGGTCTACAATCAGTTCAGTCAACTGACAGCTTGAAGCTGTCAGCTCGGCAGTGCCAACTCCCGACTGCAGTCGCGCCCCTACTGAAGTACTGGCAACTGGGCAAGTACAGCAACGAATGCCGCGAACGGCGTACTCCAAACTGACGCGACGGTGTGCGTGCCGTGTCCGCGCGTCTCGGCCGTGATGGGCAGGAGGACGTATCGGCCCTGCTTCACGAGCGGCATGAGCCGTTCCATCAGTCCGAGCTCCGGCGGATTGACGAGATCATCAGCCGAGTTGATCGCGAGCACGGGCGCGGTAATGCGGTCGAGCAGCGGTTCCGGATCGTAGTCGCGCGATGCGTCGAAGGCATACAACATGTCGTTCGCGTCCATCGTGCGGAATCGCGCGTCGAGCCACGCGGTGATGAGGCTGTCGGCCGTCTCGCGCGTCGGCGCATCGCGATGCTGTACGAGCGGCGCGCTGGTCATGAGCCACAAGATCTGGAGTGCGGCGCGCAGTCTCGGCGGCTGTGTCGTGTAGTCGCCTCCGCGCCACTCGGGGTCGGTGCGAATGTCGTCCATCGCCATCCGCCGCAGCATCCGATTGCGTCCGACGATCGCCGTAGGCACGCTGGCGAGCGGCACGATGCCGTCCATGAACCCCGGATATCGCTCGCCCCAGACCCAGCTGTGCATCCCGCCCATGGATGTTCCCATGACGAGACGCAGGTGAGTCACGCCGAGCCCGTCGACAAGGAGCCGATGCTGCGCGTCCACCATGTCGTCGTACGTGTATCGAGGAAAGCGGGTGCGCGTCCCCTCGCTGGGCCGGCTGGACCTCCCGTGCCCGATGCCGTCAGGCAGCACGATGTAATACAGCGCGGTGTCGAGCGGTTGGCCCGGTCCGTAGAGAACGGAGGCAAACGAAGGCGTGAGGAACTGCGCGCCCGAGCCCGTGGTGCCGTGCAGGATGAGCACCGCGTTACGCACGACGCCAGCGGCATCGCGGCGTGGCCGACCCAGTGTGCGGTAGTGCAGTGTCAGCGCCGGCAGGGACTCGCCACTGGCGAACCGGAAATTTCGCACGATGAAATCGCGCTCGGTCACGCCGCGCGCCGCATCCTGTGCGCTGGCGTTCGATGCCCACACTGTCAGCAGCGAGATCACCAGCAATGTCCGCCAAGTCATGGACGATCGCATTCGACGACTCCCTGGATGCCGCGGTTGGGGAAGCGCACGGTCAGTACCGCCGCGCCACGCGCTCGTATATCACGACGCCCTCGGTGTGCGACGTGCCGGCCCGGAGTGGCGCATACCACGCCTTGAAAGGCAACAGGCCCGCCAGCGTCGCCGACGCGCGGTCGAGGAACGCGTCGAATCCTGGCGCCGCCTCGTGCAGCTCCATGATCGTTCCGTCCAGCAGCTCGACGCCAAGGAGCAGCGGCGAGTCGGCAGCATCACTGGAGACGTACGCGCGCAGCCGACGCACGTCGGCCCATCGCGAGGCGGCCACACAGCGCCCCCCGGACCACAGCGCGAATCCCGCCGCCACGACGACGACGCGGCCGGTGTCCGTCAACGGACTCGTGCCCTCAGGCGAAGCCGGGCCGGCTCTTCGGCTGCATGGGCGAGGGATCGAACACGATGGACGCGATGCTCTCGCACGACACGACGACACGAAAGGTCTCGTACGGCGCGGACGACGTCTGTCCGAAGCGCGGTCTTTGATGCGCGAGATCACCCTTCATCTGGTACGCTTCGAATGTCACTCGTCCGTCCGCGACCTCCACGACGCCTCGCACCCGATGCGCATGGCCGCCGTTGAGGTGCACCTCGACGATGGGGCTTCCACCCGCCGCGTCGACATCGCGCTGGATCTGGGTGCGGAAATAGTTCGCGTCGAACATGGCTTCCCAAGGACTGGAGTGAGTCGAAAGCAGAGCGCAAGCCGCTAACTTGCCGGCATGCCACGACTTCCCAGGTGGATCCCGAGAAGCCCCGCCTGTGGATGCCTCGTCCTGATGCTGCTCGCCTTCGCGGCTGCGCTGCTGATTCTCGACGGCAACTGACCCTGCCCGCCTCCGAAAGCTATCCCACGACACCGCCCCGGCGCGAAAAAAATGCGCGTGCCACTCAGCCTTGTGTCACGAGCCAGTCGAGCGCCTGGGCCCGGGAATCGAACACCTGGAGCTTTCGGCGCGAGAAGAGCGCGATCATGCTGATGGCCG
Source organism: Gemmatimonadaceae bacterium (assembly GCA_026786185.1). Taxonomy (GTDB): domain Bacteria; phylum Gemmatimonadota; class Gemmatimonadetes; order Gemmatimonadales; family Gemmatimonadaceae; genus AG11. The sequence goes on along the minus strand of JAJAYP010000220.1, from coordinate 3,864 downwards.
CCCGGTGGATCGATGAGTTGCTCACGATCGCGGCCGCACGCACGATCGGACGATTCGCCGCGGTCATCTGCTTGAATGCCTCGACGATCTTTCGGTCGTACCGGGTGTCCGTCACATCGGTGAGCGTCATCGTGTCGCCTCCCACGGGCTGCACACCGATGAAGCTCGTGGCTTCCGCCACGGCGGCCAGTCCGTCGTCGAGATCGGTAATGCCGGCGAAATGAGCAGGATGATGCGCCGTCCCTCGTACTCGATGAAGCGAACTCGGTTCACGTCCGTCATCTGCAATCCGGTCGTCGGTGGCGTCGCTGAAGACCGGCGACGATATATAGAACGCGAGGAAGATGCTTTCGCGTCGTCGGGAACGGGAGGAGGGATCGTATTCTAGCGCTCGTACTTCAGGCTGTTGCATCGACGGTCCAGCAGGTGCAGAACATTCCGTTGCTCGAGCGCGTGTGGAAGTACACCGCGCTCGGCGCCACGAGCATCATCTTCGAGGAAGCGAATCCGATCCTCGGAGGAATCGCCGTGCGTCACGGGCGACTCGGACTCCTCGGGGTCATCGTCGCGGTGGCGATGGGCACATGGATCGCGTCCATCGTCCTCTATTTCGTCGGCCGCTGGCGCATCGACTGGGTCCGCGCGCGCTGGCCCGACAGGCGAGAGTTGCTCACGAGCGCGCTGACGCTCGTGCGCCGGCATCCGTGGAGATCGTCGCTCGCGATCCGATTCGTCTATGGACTCCGCATTCCCCTTCCGGTGGCCTGCGGCGCGGCGCGCCTGCCACTCTCGCTGTACGTGGCGGCGAGCGGCATCAGCTGCTGGGTCTGGTCCGCCGCGTTCAGCTACCTCGGGTTCGCCGCAGGTGGGGCGGCGCTCCGCTTCCTCGGCTTTGCGCAGCGGGGCGACATTCGCCTCGCGTTCATGGCGATCCTCCTCGCGATCACGCTCGCTGTGCTCGTGCGACGGAGACGGATCGCCGAACGGACGACGAACATGCCGAACACCGATGACGCGCCCTTCGCCAGACCGGGGGAGCGTTCAGTCGCGATACCGGAGCTGGACTGACGGCGCTGACTGCTATTGCGGCGGCGAGCCGGACACTTCCCCGGCCGCGTCCCGCAGCAGCGCCCACGCGCGGGCCACATGCCGTTCCTCCGTGCGGATGTTCCCCACCGCCAGGCGCAGCACGTAGCGGCCGTCGAGCTTGGTGTGCGACAGATACACCTCGCCGCTCGCATTGACGCGCTGCAGGATGTCGGAATTGATCCGCTCGAGATCGGCTTCGCTCGCGCCGGCCGGCGCGAAGCGAAAGCAGACGAGGGAGAACAGCACGGGTGCCACGGTTTCCCATTCGCGCTCGGCGCTCACCCAGCCGGCGAAGTCGCGCGCCAGCGCGCAGTGTTGCTCCAGTCGCGCCGCGAGTCCGTCGGCACCGAAAGCGCGAATGACCATCCAGAGCTTGAGCGCACGGAAGCGTCGACCGAGCTGCACTCCGTAGTCCATCAGGTTCACGACGTCGTCCTGCTCGCGCGTGACGAGATACTCCGGCACGAGCGAGAACGCCCGCTTCAGGATCTCGGGATGGCGCGTGTAGAAGGCCGAGCAGTCGATGGGGGTGAACAGCCACTTGTGGGGATTCACGACGAGCGAATCTGCCTGCTCCGTGCCATCGAGTACATGGCGGAGACGCGGAGACACGGCGGCGACGCCGCCGTAGGATCCATCGACGTGCAGCCACACCCGCTCGCGCCGGCAGATGACGGCGATGGCGGGCACCGGGTCGATGCTGGCGACGCTCGTCGTCCCCACGGTCGCCACACAGGCGAGCGGGAGGTAGCCGGCGGCCCCGTCGTCGGCGATCGCACGGGCGAGCATGTCGGGCCGCAGACGAAACTCATCGTCGCACGGAATCTTCACGACGTTGTCGAGCCCGATGCCGAGCGTGAGCGCGGCCTTCTCCACGCTGGAGTGCGCATGCTCGGAGCAGTACACGCGCAACGTGGGCAGGTCGGCGCGGCCCGCCATGCCGCGGGCGCGGATCTCGAGCTCCGGCTTCGCTTCTCGGGCCGCGGCGAGCGCCAGCATCGTGGAGATGGACGCGGTGTCGTTGATGATGCCGAACCACCCGTCACCGAGTCCGAGAAGTTGACGCAGCCAGTCCATCGTGAGCTGTTCCAGCTCCGTCGCCGCCGGCGACGTCTTCCAGAGCATCGCATTGACGTCGAGCGCGGCGATGAGCAGCTCGGCCAGGATGCCGGGAATGGATGACGAGATGGAGAAGTAGGCGAAGAACCCCGGGTGATTCCAGTGCGTGATGCCAGGCAGGATTCGGCGCTCGAAATCCTCGATGATGCGCTCGAGTGGCTCCGCGCTCGCGGGCGGCGCGGCGGGGAGTGAGCGCCGCACCTCGCCGGGCGTGAGCGGCGAGACGACGGCGTGCCGCTCGGGATGGTCCAGATAGTCGCCGATCCACCGGAGCAACCGTGCGCCGTGCTCATGCAGCTCGGAGGTGGGTAGATCGCCGAGCGTGGGCTCGCTCATTGCACCGACGCCGAGATCATCGCCACCGGAAGAGGCGAAGTGCCAGCGTGAAGGTGATCACCAGCCACGCCGCGATCACCGCCAGTTGCGGCGCGATGGCGCTCCAGCCCGCTCCCTGCAGCATCGTCGCGCGCAACGCGTCGTTCGTCGCCGTGAGCGGAAGCGCCTTGATGAACGGCTGCGCCATTCGCGGAAAATTGGCGGAGGAAAAGAAGACCCCCGACAACACCCACATCGGCATCATCGCCAGATTCGCCAGGCCCGACACACCTTCGATCGTCTTCGCGCGCGAGGCGATCAGAAGGCCCACTCCCCCAAACGCCAGCGCCGCCGCCAGACAGACGGCGAACAGTTGCACGAGCGATCCACGCACCGGCACATCGAAGAACAGCACGGCGGTGCCGACCAGGACGGCGATCTCGAGGACGAGAAAGAACAGGCGTGAGAAGAGAAACGACGCGAGGTACTGGGCACGTCGCATGGGTGTGGACACGAGCCGCTTGAGCAGGTGCTTGCGCCTCGCTTCGACGATCGCGAATGCCAACCCCCAGATACCGCCGCCCATGATGTTCATCCCGAGCAGCCCTGGCACCACGAAGTCGACATAGCGGGATCCCTGTTCCCGCACCTGCGACTCCGACACCGTCACCGGATCGCGCCGGCCCGCGGCGCGCTGGAGAGCGTCATCGATCGCGGCTCGTGCCAGCCGCGCATCGGAGCGCGTGTCGTCGAACCGATACTCCACCGCGCCGGACGACTTCGCCACGGCGACGAGCGCGACCGCCCCCGTCTTCAACGCCTGCGTCGCCGAATCCTCGCGCATCACGAGCACCCGGAGACCGGGAACGCTCGACAGCCGCGCAGCGATGGAATCGCCGGCCGGCGTGCCGCGCACCACACCGACCGCCAGCACGTCGGCCGGCTTGTTCCGGAAGGCGATGCCCAGGCCCACCGTGAGGATCACCGGAAAGGCAAAGGTCCAGAACACGGCTTCCGGCTCGCGCAGAAATTCCCTGAAGCGCACGAGCGTGAGCTGTGCCATCGAACGCTGCGACCACGGCAGCGGCCTGGCCGACGCCTCGCGCATCATGGGCTCGCGTCGAGGATCAGCCATCGCGGAGCTGCCGCCCGGTGAGAGACACGAACACGTCCTCGAGCGTGGCCGAGTGCGTCGCGAGATCGCCGAGCGCGAGTGCGCGGCGTGACAGTTCACCGAGAAGTGCCGGAACCGCGCGTGCCAGTTCCACGACTTGCAGCGTCCAGCGTCCGTCCTGCTCGCGCGCTGCACGCACGCCATCCAGGTCGCGGAGCAACTCGGTG
>JAJAYP010000219.1 GCA_026786185.1 Gemmatimonadaceae bacterium | reverse complement strand
TCGTACTACGCACACCTGAGCGCGCGTCGGTTGAAGGCGGCGCCGTGGGCCGCGCCGGCGGGCGCCGATACGGTGGCGCACATACCCGCGGTCGACAGCACGCTCGTTCGGCTCACGCTGCTCGATCAGCTCGGGATGGACGTGGAGTCGCGCTTCGAACTCGACGCGCTCGCGGAGCGGGCGGAGACCACGCCGTCGGACGCGACCGCCATTGCGCAGGGCATGGCCGCAGCGGGGCAACCCTCGCGGGCGCTACGGGTGGCGGTGGCGGCGCTGGGTGGTGGCTCGGGATCGCGCGCGTTGCTGCGAGCGGCCTATCCCGTCGTGCACGCAGACGCCCTGGTGGAAGAGTCACGGCGCAACGCACTCGATCCGGCGCTCGTGGCAGGACTGATTCGCCAGGAGTCGAGCTTCAACCCGCGGGCAATCTCGCCCGCCGGCGCGCGTGGACTGATGCAGTTGCTGCCCACGGTGGGCGCGTCCGTCGCACGCTCGCGCAATTACCCGCTCTGGAATCAGGCGCTGCTGCTCGACCCCGATGTCAGCCTCGAGCTGGGCACGGCGCACCTGGCCACGAGTCTCCGCCGTGGTACGCCGCCGGTCCGCGCGCTCGCCGCGTACAACGCCGGCGGCGCGCGCCTCAGCCGGTGGATGCGACGCCCCGGGTCGGAGGACCCGGAGCTGTTCGCCGAGTGGATCCCGTACACGGAGACGAGAGATTACGTCCGCATCGTGCAGCGGAACGCCGAGATCTATCGCGCCCTGTACGGCTTCAAGTGATGCGGGTGGTGTGGCTCACCACCCGGGCGCGAGTTGAATGCCGTACACCCACTGCTTGGTCGGACGCTGAAACGGCCGAGCCGCGTAGAACTCCAGGATCGCGTAACCCAGCACGTTGACGCGTGCCGACACGCCGGCGCTCGTCACGATGCCCCGTCCGCCATTCTTCGCCAGCTCGAATGTCGGGCCGTCTACCCTGGACCACACCTGCCCTGCATCGACGAACGGCGACACGGTGAGCGGCAGGTACGGGAAGTTGATCAGTCCATACTCGGGAACGCCGAACAGCGGGATGCGCAGTTCTGCGCTCAGCAACCCGAGCCTGCTGCCGAGGAGGCGTGATAACGCCGGACAGCTGCCGGGAAGTCCCGACGCCAGCGACGCCGTGCACTCTTTCTCGTCGATGGAGCCGTAGCCATACCCGCGCATGATGGTCTCTTCGCCGAGGAAGAGCGGATACATGCGTGTGGAATCATCACTGTCCCGCCCGTAGCGTCCGAAATGCAGGCCACGGAACGCGAAGGTGAGCGGTCGCATGAACAGGTACTTCCGGTAGTCGGCAAGCGCGGAGGTGTAGCCCAGGGAGCCGAAGGTGGGCGACGCCTCGAGCCGGTACCGCGCGCCCTGAATCGGATTGGTGAAGGCCGAGTACGAGTTGTCGCCCACGTAGGCCACGCTGCCGGTGCCGTAGTACGACGTCGGATAGGGTGACCCCCCGCTTGTCGTGGAGATCGGGTTCCCGAAGCGATCGTACGTCTGGATCTGCGTGTTGTACGCGAGCCTGGTGGCCGAGCTGGTGAACTCGATGCGCCGCGTGGTAGAGAACGGATACGCCGTACCCAACGTGGCCTGGTCGACGAAGATGCGCGTCAGCACCAGATCCTGCGTCGATGCGGTGCGGCCGCCATAATAGCCGGTGCGATACGGCGTGTGCTGCAGCGCGCCGAAGTAGTTCCAGCGGTTCTTCAGGTTCTGGTAGACGACCTGGCCGCCGATGTCCTGGATCTGTCCGTTGGCCGAGATGCCGACACCGATCTGCTTGTCGCTGAGCTGGTCTCCGAACAGGAAGGACACGCCACCCGCCACTCCGGCGCCGAGCGGCCCGCCCGCAGAGACGCCAAGGGCGGGCTGGCCGATGGCGTCGAGCGAGAAGCTCGACTTGTAGGGCAGCGTGGTGAAGTCCGTTCCCGCGGCGAGTCCGGTGAGGGGATCCTTCAGATATTGCGTGACGGTCGACCGACCCGGCGTGTCGCCGGGTGGCAGCACGGCCGCGGTGGCGACGGCGGCGCCGAGCACCACCGGCTCGCCGTGCGTGCGCGACGAATCGAGCCCGTAGATGGCGTAGCCCTGATCCTCGAACACCGAGAACAGCATGCGTCCCGTGGCGGGCGCCACGCTGAGCGCGGGCGAGATGTCCGTGATGCCGCTGACGCCGGTGGAGAGTCGCGTCACCCGCGAGGTGGCGCCGCTGGCGAGCTGCAGCCGGTAGATGTCGGCGAATCCGTCCTGGTCGCTGATGAAGAACAGGCTCAGCCCGTCAGGCGAGAACTGCGGATTGAGGTGCTTGCCGCGCGCGAATGGCGAGAAGACGCTGATGCGACCGGTCGCGATGTCGATCGTGCCGAGCTGCAGCGGCGAGAACGTCATCGTCGTGAAGTCGGTCTGTGCGCCGCGGTCGGTGGAGAAGGCGATCGTGCGCCCGTCCGGCGACCAGGTGGGCTGGATGTCGGCGTAGCGATCGCTCGTGAGCTGGCGAACGCTGCCCGCGGCGCGGTCGATGAGATAGAGATCGCTCAATCCGCCCGACTGGCCGGAGAAGGCGATGGTCTTGCCGTCGGGCGACCACGCGACGTTCGAGATGGCGCCGATCTTCGGGACGCGAAGCCGCTGCTCGATGTTGGTGGAGGCGACGTCGAGAATCGCGATCTCGTGATTGCCCTCGGATTGCGCGATGAAGGCGAACTTGTCGCTGCCCGGCGACCAGGCGCCGGACGACGCGATGAAGGTGATGGCGTCGAAGTGCGTATTGCTCGTGGGGCCCGCGAGCTTCTTGATGACGCGCCCCGTCGTCGCGTCGGCGACGAACAGCTCGATCTCGAACAGGCCGCGGCGAGCGTAGAACGCCACGAGCCGCCCATCGGGACTCACCGTCGGCGCGAGATTCATGTCGCCCGACTTCCGGGTCGATTGCACGACCGCGTCGCCTGCGGCGGTGGGACGGGTGCGCCCTTCGAGCACGGGCAGGTAGGCCCGCCGCGTGGCGGCGATCCAGTCCTTGGAGAGCGAGTCGGTCGTGACGCCGAGTACGCGCCGGATGCCTTCCTCGAACCCGACGCGCAGCGACATGCGATAGACGTCGACCACGGCGCGATCGCCCCACCGTCCGCCCACGTACGCCCACAGCGCCTGGCCGTAACGGTAGGGGAAGAAGCGCGAGTCGCTGGTGAGCTGCTTGATGGTCGGCAGGCGGTCGCGCTCGGATGCATCACGCAGCCACATGGCCGTGAGTGCGTTGTCTCGGCCGAGCGAGAAATACTCCGCCATGCCCTCGATGAGCCAGAGAGGGAGTGCGCCGAGGCGGGCGAGGCCGCCCGGCCCCGATTCCGCGACGCTGTACTGGAACACATGCACGAGCTCGTGGCCGAGGACGTGGTCGTTGTCCGCGTAGATGCCGGTGAACGGCATGACGACGCGCGTCCGCAGGCCCTCCGTGACGCCGCCCGTACCTTCGCTCAGCTCGTCGCCGATGACGTTCGTCTGCTGGAAGTCCGGCTGGTCGGCGTAGAACACGATCGACTTGCGGTCGAAGGTGTGGCGGAACATGTCGGAGTGGCGCGTATACCAGCGCTCCGCCATGCGGCCGGCATCGTGGACGACGAGCGACTCGGCGGGGTAGAAATACTCGTCGAAGTGCGCCGTCCGCAGGATGCGGAAGTCGAATTTCTCGTACTGGACCTTGTTACGGCCGAAGTACTGCGCGTCGGCCGGGTCGGATATGCCGCACAGGAGCGCGCCGAGCAGCGCGAGGGGCGCTGCCAGGCGCATGGAGGAACGGAGCATCGCGTAGGTCCGCGGTCGAACCGCAACTGAGGGTCGAGAGCCACGACGCCGCACCGGCGCCGCTACCGAACCGGGCAAAGTTGGTGCCCCGGTCAAAACCGTACCGACGAGCCGCCCGGCTCGTGTGTGCCGAGGGGTCGCCACAGCATCTACCCGACTCGGCGGTACGGGTTCATTCGCTCAACCTCGGCGTCGGGACGATAGGGCACAAGCGCACGACGCGCCTGTCGAGGGGGGCCGAGCGGGGCGTATGCCGTGCGCGTGCGAAGTCCACCGCCGACCCCTCTTCCGCCTGACGCCGTTCAATCGAACGAATCGGGGCGCCGCTGCCGCTTGGTGTCGCCACGCTTCTTCTTCTCGGCCAGTCTCGACTCCTTGGCGCCGCGCGACGGCTTCGTCGCCTTTCGCGTCCGGGGCACCACGAGGGCGGCCGCAATGAGCGCCACGAGCCGGTCCTCCGCTGCCTCCCTGTTCTGCAACTGACTTCGTCGAGCACTCGACACGACGCGGAGCCAGCCGTCGCCATCGAGCCGCGACGCCAGCTTGCCAGCCACGCGCGCACGTTGCGCCTCGTCGAGCGCCTGCGTATCGCGCACGTTCCAGAGCAGTTCGATGCGGGTGGACGAAGTGTTCACATGCTGACCGCCCGCACCACCGGCGCGGCTCGCGCGGTAGACCAGCTCCGCCCGAGGAATCGCCAGCGTCTCCGACAGCTGCAGCACTCCGTCTTTCGCCATGCGTAACCCCGCCCGATACCAGTCGTCTTTGCCAGTGAACTGTGGCAGAATGCCAGACAACGCGTGTCTACGCTCTTCTGGCAGTTTGCGATTCCACGTCCCGTGCGACTCTTCGATCGAACCACGTCCGACCAGCGTCCATTCCACCTCGACCCCGCGCCACTGGTGCGCTGGGTCTATGTGGGACGGCTCTCGATCGCCACCGCCATCTTCCTGGCCGCCGTCCTCGTCTGGCAGGACGCGCTCACCGATACCGGCAAGCTGCTCGTCGCGTCGCTGGCGTTCGCCGCCACCCTGGTGGTCACGGCCGTGTCGGTGGTGTACAGCGAATTCTACAACCGCCCGCTCGGGCTGACATTCTATTATCTGCAGTCGGTGTTCGACCTGCTCCTCGTCACGGCGGTCGTCCACGTCACTGGCGCCAGCGGGTCGCAGTTCGCCGCGCTGTACATCCTCGTCATCGCCACGTCGTCGCTTCTGCTGCCGGTGGGGGGTGGGCTCCTCGTTGCCGCGCTCGGCAACGTTCTATATGTGGCGGATGCGTTCTGGAGTGTCGAGACGCCCTTCACGCCGGCGGTCTGGCTCCAACTCGCCGTGTTCGCGGTCGTCGCCCTCGGCAGCGCCTGGCTGAGCGCCAAGCTGCAGGAAGCGGGAAAGGGCACCGAAGCGGTGCTCGCTCACGTCCGATTGCAGGCGGCCGACATCCTCTTCAACATCCGCAGCGGCGTCATCACGGTGGACGCGAGCGGTCGCCTGTTGTACGCCAATCCCATGGCCGAGCAACTGCTCGGCGTGGACCTCGATCCGTTCGTCGGTCGGCCGGTGCTCGAGGAGATCGGCCGGATCGCGCCGGAGCTGGTGGGGGCGATCGAGCGATCGATGCGAGACCGCGTGCGCACCGCGCGCGCCGAGGCGATGGTGGCGGCCATCGGGCGTCGATTCCCCATCGGTGTCACAACCACCTACACGGACGGCGACGGTCGAAACACCGATCACACGGCCACGGCGATCTTCCAGGACATTTCGGACCAGAAGCGTATCGAGACGTTACGGCTCCGCGCCGAGCGGCTCGAGGGCGTGGCGGAGCTCTCGGCATCGCTGGCGCACGAAATCAAGAATCCGCTGGCGTCCATCCGGAGCGCCTGCGAACAGCTCTCCCGGTCGCCGACGACCGGCGCCGACGAGAAGACCCTGACGCATCTCGTGATGCGCGAGTCCGACCGGTTGAGCCGCCTGCTCACCGAGTTTCTCGATTTTGCGCGCGTGCGCGTGGCTCGGCGCGAGGAGATCGACGCCGCGCACCTCGTCGCGGGCGCCGTACGCCTCGCGTTGGCGCACCCCGACCGGCCAGAGGCTGTGCAAGTCATCTGCGTCGCGACGGAGGGTGAGTTCATCGTCGAGGGCGACGACGACCTGCTGCACCGCGCCGTGTTCAACCTGCTGCTCAATGCCATCCAGGCGTCGCCCCCGAACGGTGAGGTTCGCGTCGAGATCACCGAGGCGCGTCCGGACCAGCTCGACTTCGGGGCGGCATTCGCCGACGGCGGAGTGGCCGTGACGGTCATCGACGCTGGAGCCGGCGTCGATCCCGGCATTCGCGACCGACTGTTCGATCCCTTCTTCACGACGAAGAGCGGCGGAAGCGGTCTCGGACTCGCGGTCGTGCATCGCGCCCTCGATGCGCATCGCGGCCTGGTGTTTCTCGAGAGTACGACGGCCGGAACGCGATTCACCATCGTGCTGCCGAGGATCGCCGCGCCCGCGCACCTTCCTTCGTTCAGCACTCCCCCAGCCACGGTGTTCACGTGAGCGGTACACGAGTTCCCTCGGTCCTCATCGTCGACGACGAGACGGGGATTCTGGAGTCCCTCGGCATTCTTCTCCGGAATGCCGGTTTCGACACCCACACCGCGCGTGGCGGTCGTGCCGGTCTCGAGCAGTTGTCGGCGCTTCAACCAGACATCGTGCTCTCCGACGTGCGGATGCCCGATGTGGGCGGCGTGGAGATCCTCGCCGCGGCGCGTCAGCAGGACCCCGATACGCCGGTCATCCTGATGACGGCGCAGGCGACGCTGCAGTCGGCGATGCAGGCAGTGAACGAAGGTGCGTTCTACTACATCCAGAAGCCGTTCCGCAACGACGAACTGCTGGCGATCCTGAAGCGCGCCGCGGAGCACCGCGAGTTGCGCGTGGAGAACCGGTCGCTCAAGCAGGAGATCAAGCGCCGCGAGGGTCCCACCGGGTCGCGTCCGGTGGGCAACAGCCGGAGCTGGCTCGACGTGCTCCGCCTGGCCGAAACCGTGGCGCCCACGGAATCCACGGTGCTCATCCAGGGAGAGTCGGGCACGGGCAAGGAGGTCATCGCCCGGTACATCCACGAGCTCTCCGCGCGCTCCGAGCGCAGCTTCGCGTCCATCAACTGCGGCGCGCTGCCGGAAAGTCTGCTCGAGAGCGAACTGTTCGGCCACGTGAAGGGCTCATTCACCGGCGCCATCAAGGACAAGAGCGGTCTGTTCACCGCCGCGGCCAAGGGCACGTTCTTCCTCGACGAAATCGGCGAGACGACGCCGGCGACGCAGGTGAAGCTGTTGCGGGTGCTGCAGCATCGCGAAGTGATTCCGGTGGGCGCCACGGAGCCGCAGCCGATCGACGTGCGACTCATCGCCGCGACGAACCGCGAGCTCGAGGAGGAAATTCGACGCGGCTCGTTCCGCACGGACCTGTACTACCGGCTCAACGTCATCTCGCTGCATCTGCCGACGTTGCGCCAGCGCGCGGACGACATCCCGCTGCTCGCCGAGCATTTCCTCGCGCGCACGGCGGTGACGCGCCAGGAGCCACAGAAGTCGCTGTCGACGACGACGCTCGATGCCATGTCGGCCTACACCTGGCCCGGTAACGTCCGAGAGTTGGAGAACGCGCTCGAACGCGCCGTAATTCTCACGCCCGGCAACGAGATCCAGCCGGGTGCGCTGCCGGAGCGGGTGACACAGCGGGTGAGCGAGCCGCTGGTCGCCGAGCGGACGCCCACCAACCCGACGCTCGAAGCGGTGGAGCGCGCTTACATCATGTGGGTGCTGCAGAGCGAGAGCGGCAACAAGAGTCGCGCGGCCGAGGTGCTCGGCATCGATCCGTCCACGCTCTATCGGAAGCTGTCACGCTACGGCGTGGAGGCATGACGGCCGTCGCACTCGAGGACGCGGCCGTCCGCGTACGCACGGGCGCGCTGCTGATGGTCATGGTCGCTGTCGTTCCCATGCTCGTGGCCTGGTGGGCGAGCGTGCCCTACGTCGTCGGCGTGTGGCACGACGACGGCGTCTATGCACTGCTCGGGCGGGCGATCGCGACGGGGGAAGGGTTCCACTACACGCAACTCCCCGGCGCCCCGGCGGCGACGCACTATCCACCAGCATATCCGCTCATGCTGGCTGCGGTGTGGCGGCTGGCGCCATCATTTCCCGACAACATCTCCGCCTTCCTCGCGCTCAATGCGCTGCTTGCGGGCGTGGCTGCGCTCGGCGCGTATCGGTTCGCGCGCCTGCGGCTGGCGTGGCGGGACGAGGCGGCCGCGGCGTTCGCGGTGACGGCCATGCTGGCGACGCCCGCGCTCGCGCTCTCGGGCGCCGTACTGTCGGAGTCGCTCTTTCTCGCTGCGCTGTGGCCGGTGCTGCTTCTGGCGGACGATGTGGCCGATTGCCCGGGCGACGTACGACGCGCACTGATTGCCGGCGCATCGATCGGGGCGCTGATGCTGGTGCGCACGCACGCGGTGGCCGCGCTGATCGCGCTCGCGGTCGTGCTCGTCGCCCGGCGACAGGCCACGTCAGCGGTGTGCGCCGTTGCGGCGGCCGCCGTCGTCGTGCTGCCCTGGCAGGTCTGGACGGTGCTCGCGACGCCCGCACTCGCCCCTCCGCTCGAAGGCGCATACGGCAGCTATCTCGGATGGTTTGCCACGGGCGTGCGCGAGGGCGGCGTGCCCTTCATGCTCGCCACGGCGCGCATCAATGTGGCCGAGCTGTGGTTGCTGCTCCAGGACCGCGTCGTGCCCGCGGATCTGGCGTGGGCTCGAACGCTCGCCTCGGCGTCGCTGCTCGCGCTGGCGTGCGTTGGCGCGTGGGTCCTCTCGCGGCGCGCGCCCGCAACCGCGCTCTTCCTCGCGTGCTACATGGCCATCGTCATCGTGTGGCCGTATACCCCGTGGCGCTTTCTCTGGGCCGTCTGGCCGATCGTGCTGCTCGTCGCCGCATCCGGTGGCTGGTGGTGCTGGACGATCGCGACGGCGACGCCGGCGCGTGTGCTTGCGGCGCTGGTCATCACCGTGCCGGCGTTCGGCATGCTGCGCACCGAGGTCGGCGCGTACGCGTCGCGCGCGTGGCAGCAGCCGGCGCGCCAGGCCGGTGCGCAGATCGCGCCGCTGATCACCTGGGTCGGTCGTTACACCCGGCCGTCCGACATCGTGCTGTCGGAAGGCGAGCAGGTCATCTCGCTCTTCACGGGACGTCGTGCCGGGCCCACCGCGCCCTTCTCGGCCCGCGAGTACGTCACGCCTCGCACGGTGCAGGCGAGCGTGGCACAGCTCGGCGCGATGCTGGACGCCGTTCCCGCACGCTACGTGCTCCCCCTCGCGCCCGTACAGCTCGACGCATCGCGTGCGCTCGGCGGTGCGCGGCCCCGGCTGCGCGAGATCGCGCGACTGGCGGAGAGCGCGGTGTTCGAGGTGCAGCGATGACGACGGCGGCGACGTCGTCGATGGCGCTCACTGCCGCGAAGGGC
>JAJAYP010000218.1 GCA_026786185.1 Gemmatimonadaceae bacterium | reverse complement strand
GAGCGCTTCATCCAGACCGCGCTCCGCGAGTGGGCCTACGTCAAACCCTATCGCTTTTCGGCCACCCGCGCTGGCGCGCTGGGCCCCTTCCTCACATCCTACAACACAACGCGACCTCACACCGCCCATGGCCGCAAACCACCGATCAGTCGCCTCTCCGCCTAGAAACAACCTCTCCGGTAGCGACAGCTAGCCGCATTTCTTTCGGAAGCCCGCCCTCCCTGCAGCGTAATAGCTTGAGAGCGGAGCGTGCGCACGCTGAGAGGCGAAGTCGTTAAGTGAGGCGCGACACAGAGGGCGTGTGATATTGACCGAACAGAGCGGGAAAATTGGACGAATCACGCCTTGATCGGAAACATTTTGCGTTACTTTCGAAGTCTGAGGTGCGTCTATATCACGGACGCAGCATGCGGAGAATGCGCGCCACTTGCTGTGGATCGAACCACCGCCGAGCAATTAGACGGCGCACCACCTGATCACCGGCCGAGTAGGGCGTCGACGCCCGTAGCTCGAGCCACCTGATCGGCAGATCGCTCCCACTGACGTGGGGGACGCGACAAGGGCAAACCCGGCGAAAGCCGGCGACGCAAAGCTTCGAGGCTACAGCTGAACACCGCTACGCTAGTCGGGCCGCCGAACGAACCTCTCTTAGAGGGATTCCCATGCGGCATCCGCAACTGTCATGAAAGACTTCGTGACCGTACTTCCTGGCTCGGTCGTGCTTCTTGGCGTGGCCTCGCCAACAGTAGTCGTCCTGTTTGTGATTCTTTTCTGTCTCTGTCGGCTTCGACTCACTGAGCTGCAGACGCGAGCCACGTCGCACGACGTTGTCACGCGGTGTATGGCACGCATTGAGGGGGAGCGGATTCGCTCCACTCCGCCCGCTGGGGGTTTAGTGATAGCTCCGCCCAAGGCACGCAAGCGTCGACGTGGTCACCGGCGGGAGTGATTTGCTATTCCCGGTCTGCGCGCGGAGACTTGCCATCGCGACAAGGCTCCTCGTCGGGCGTGCCGCTGGCGCCCCACGCCACACAGGACGCACGGAGCGACGACGCTAGTCGTCCTTCTGTCCGAAGACGGCCATGTTGCTCGAGTGCCCCGGCGCGACCTTCTTCTCGGGGTACATCCAGTGCACCGCCTGGTTCACGGCGGTCGCCGCTTCACCGAATCCGCAGGCGATCAGCTTCAACTTCCCGGGATACATGGTCACGTCGCCTGCCGCCCAGATGCCCGCGCGCCCCGTCTCCATCAGCTGATTGACCACGATCTCGTCCTTCTGCAGCGTGAGCCCCCAGTCGGCAATTGGTCCGATGTCGCTCACGAAGCCGAGCATGGGCAGCACGACATCGGCCTCGAATTCCGTGGTGGCCTTGGTCTTCACCTGCTTGAGCACGAGATGCGTGAACCGCTCGCCCGCCGGTCGGCAGAGGACGTCGGCGATCTCGTGAAAGGTGAACATCGAAGCGCGTCCGGCCTTCACGTCCTCCTCGAACTGCGCGACCGTCGCGCCGTGCGCGCGGAACCGGTCGCTACGGTGCACGAGCGCCACGTGCGTCGCCACACCGCGAAGCTGGGTAGCCCAGTCGAATGCGGAGTCCCCGCCACCGACGATGACGACCCGCTGTCCTTTGTACTCCAGGGGATCCGTGACGACATCATAGATGCCCCGCCCGTACCACGGCTCTGCACACACCTGCGGCAGCCGTCGCGGTGAAAATGCGCCGATCCCGGCCGCGATGATGATGGACTTCGTGGGATAGTCGCCCTTCCGGGTGTGCAGGACGAAGTGTCCATCGCGCTCCTCCAGTCCTGTCACGGCCTGACCGAGGTGGGCCGGCTCGTTGAATCGCGCCGCCTGCTCTTTCAGCGATTTCACCAGGTCCTTGGCCAGCACCTGCGCGTAACCGGCGACGTCGAAGATGAACTTCTCCGGATAGAGCGCCGTGAGCTGGCCACCCAGCTCGGGCAAGGCGTCGACGATCTGGGCGGACGCGCCGCGCATGCCGGCGTAGAAAAGCGCGAACAGACCGGCGGGTCCGCCGCCGATGATGGTGATGTCCTTGAGGGGATGATCCATGGTGGCGGAAAATATCTGGGCGGCGGGTTCGGCGCTGCGCGCCTCACGGGGCGGCAGGCGCTGCACGCAGCCGCCCCGCAAGCGAGCGCAGCGAGCGCCCCTATATTCCCCGCCATGAAGATCTACACCAAGACCGGAGACGAGGGCTCCACCGGACTCTTCGGCGGGGGACGAGTGGCCAAGGACAACATCCGCGTCGAGGCGTACGGTGACGTCGACGAGCTCAACGCCGTCATTGGGATGGCACGCTCCGTCGAGATGATGCCGCGCATCGACGAGGTGCTGGTACCCATCCAGCGCGACCTCTTCGCCATCGGCGCGCTCCTCGCCACCCCCGACCGCGACAAGATGGCTCAGCATCTCCAGAAGGCGCGGATCGACGACGGCCGAATCGAGGAGCTCGAACGGGCGATCGACGAGGGTGAGGCGGAGCTCGAGCCGCTCACCGCGTTCATCATCCCGGGCGGTACCCCGAAGTCGGCCGCCCTCCACGTCGCGCGTACCGTCTGTCGTCGCGCCGAACGGCACGTCGTGCGGCTGCAGCACGATGTGGAACTTCCGCCGCTCGCGGTGATCTATCTCAACCGGCTCTCCGACCTGCTCTTCACCCTCGCCCGCGTCGCCAATCGACGGGCGGGCGCCGGCGAAGTCACCTGGTAGGATGCTCACCTCGGCGGCGCACGAACCCACGCGGGTCATCGACGCGGGTGACTACGGCGTCACCATCGGTGCCGCCGTGCGCCACGAGTTCGCGACGCTGATCGCAGGCGCCGCACCGGCTCATCACTACGCGGTCATCAGCGACGACGAGGTGGGGCCGCTCTACGCGGACCCGCTTGTCGCGAGCCTGCTCCGGCATGGCCGCACCACCCAGCATCGAATGCGCGCCGGCGAGTCCCACAAGACTCGCGAGACATGGTCCAGACTCACCGACGAGTTGCTCGACGCCGGATGCGGTCGCGACACGACCGTCGTGGCCCTCGGCGGCGGCGTCGTGGGCGACCTGGCCGGATTCGTTGCGGCCACGTTCATGCGCGGCGTGCCGGTGATCCAGTGCCCGACGTCGCTGCTGGCCATGATCGACGCGTCGGTGGGCGGCAAGACCGGCGTCGACACCGCGGCAGGAAAGAATCTGGTGGGTGCGTTCCATCCGCCGTCGGCCGTGCTGATCGACGTCGACGTCCTGCGCACGCTGCCGGACCCTCATCGACGCGCCGGGCTCGCCGAGGCGGTCAAGCATGGCGTCATCGCCGACGCCGGCTATTTCGCGCGCGTTGCGTCGTTGCTTCCAGCGCTCGTTGCCGGTGACACGCCGGCAATCCTCGAGGTTGTGGCACGGAGCGTCGAGATCAAGTCGGGCATCGTGAAGTCCGACGCGCGCGAGTCGGGGCGGCGCAAGATTCTCAACTTCGGGCACACGATCGGCCACGCGATCGAGCAGGCGAGTGAGTACACGCTGCTCCACGGCGAAGCCGTGGCGATCGGCATGGTGCTGGAGGCGCGGTTGGCCGAGCGGATCGGCGTTGCCGAGCGCGGCATGGCTGGGGAGATCGAAGGCGTCCTCCTCGAGGCTGGGCTGCCAGTCGTGCGCCCGACGTCGACAGACGCGGCGACGGTGCTGGGAGCCACGCGCCATGACAAGAAGTCGCGCAGCGGTGCGGTTTCCTACGCGCTTCCGTCGTGCATCGGCACGATGGCCGGCGCTGAACGCGGCTGGTCGATCGAGGTGGCTGACTCGCTGGTGCTCGAGGTGCTCGCGTGATCACGTCGCCGCGGCCGACACCTGTGGACGGAGAGCCGTTTGTGTCGAGCGTCCACGCGCCAGATCGAGGATCGGGGCGTGCGTCCGTGGTGCCGGAGCTCCCCGCATTCGTGGGCAGTGGCCGCCCGCCGAAGCGTCCACGCCGGCGGCTCGGGCGCTACGCGTCGCCGATGTTCGCGTCGGTATTGCTCGTAACGGCAGTCGCGGGCGCCCTTCGGGTGCGCGACGGGCTGAAGCCGATCGTGCCACTCCGCTACTTGCCGGTCGTCGTGTATGCGCCCATCAGGCTGGATGGCGCGCTGGTGCTGGGTGCCGCGCGCGACTGGCACGTGAACCGCGACACGCCGGTGCGACTGGGCGATCCGGTGCCCGTCTCGCTCACGGCGTACTGCCTCAAGGGTCTCACTCGGCGCGACCACTACGTGCGAGAAGGAATCATCGCATCGGATCCAAAGGTGTTTCCACTGGGTCGCTACCTGGAAATCCATGTCGGCAAGACGTACTACGGCCGATTCCTGATCGACGATACGGGTGGTGTGATCAAGGGGAACAAGCTGGACATCTGGACCCCTACCTGCCGCGAAGCGCGCATCTTCGGTCGGGTAAAAGGTACCGCAGTGCTGGTGCAGCGTCCGCGTGACGTGCCGAGAGATTCCATGATGACGGGGCGGCTCGGCGGTCGATGACCTATGCACTTTCGCCCACGCTTCGGGCATCTGGTCCCGCTCTTGCCCCGCATCGACTCGACCTCAGCGGACGGGAAAAAAGCATGTCATCATTCGGCACCTACCTGATCGGCTTCATCATTCTGATCATCGGGTTGACCATCGCAGCGTATCTGCTCAACGTTCCTCCGATGTGGATCGCCGTCGGCGCAATCGTGCTCATCGGCATCGGCATCCTCATGGCGACGAGTCGTACCAAGATGAAGGACCCGCCCGCCCCCCCGGGCCCCGGCCCTCGCGTCTGAGACATCCGCTCACGCGGCATGCGGGCACGTCGCAATCGCGACGTGCCCGCATTGCGTTTGGGCCTTTTGTCCTTTGTGACCGCTTCGTTCAACGTATCGGTCATCCTGACCGCACTGAGTCGGCGATGACCGAAAGAGATTCTTCCTGCGGTCAAGATGCTGGCGTGGAAGGGTTTACCCACGTCACAATTCTGCGGGAGTGGTCATTCTGGCAAACTCACTGTTGACGGGTTTTTCTCCCGACATTACTGTGGCCCTCCTGCTGACTCTCGCGAGCGACGCGGCTCCGGGTACAGGAACTAGTTTCTACCTTCCGGCACAGGTAAGGGGCGTGTATGGAGCAAGTGACCGAAACCAGGTCCAAAGGCTACTTCCGTTCGTCTCCCTCCACCGCGTTCGACCAGTATCTCCAGGACATCCAGAAGCTGCCTCTGATCAGTGACGCCGCGGAGGAGCGGCGCCTGGCGCGACTGGCCCAGAAAGGAGATGAGGCCGCCGCCGAGCGGCTCGTCACGGCCAACCTCCGCTTCGTCATCTCGTACGTGAAGAAGTATCAGGGTCACGGACTCGACCTGTCCGAGCTCGTGGCGATCGGCAACGAGGGACTGCTCAAAGCGGTGCGAAAGTTCGATCCGGATCAGGGCGTCAAGTTCATCTCGTACGCGGTGTGGTGGGTTCGGCAGGCGGTGTTGAAGGCGCTGGCGGAGCAGACTCGAAGTGTCCGGATCCCGCTGAACCAGAACTCCCAGCTCATCCGGCTCGCGCGCGCCGAGACGATCCTGGCGCAAGTGCTGAAGCGGGACCCCACGGAAAACGAAATTTCCCGCCTGCTCGAGGAAACACCGGAGGCGGTCCGCGCGGCGAAGCAGATGTCCAGTACGGAAGTCTCTCTGGATGCGCCCATCGACCGGTCCGATCGTGAGGCCTCCACTCTTGGCGAGCGTTTCGCCGGAGTCGACGGCACGGAGATCGAGGACACGACGGATTACAAGCTCATGAAGGAGTTCATCGAGCGCGTGTTCCGGAAGTATCTCACCCCCCGAGAGCGCAAGATTCTCTTCCTGTACTACGGTCTGGATGAGAGCGGCGAACCAATGACGCTCGAAAAGATCGGTGCGCTGATGGGTGTGACGCGCGAGCGCATTCGCCAGATTCGCGAGCGCGCCTTCGAGAAGCTTCGCGAGTCACCCGACGGACGCGCCCTCCCCGGGTTCTGGCAAGCCGCCAGACAGGAGCACCAAAAGGACGAGAGCGGGGCGCAGAGCAGGTC
>JAJAYP010000217.1 GCA_026786185.1 Gemmatimonadaceae bacterium | reverse complement strand
CGCGGTCGTGCGCTGGTCGGTCGTTTCGCGCCGCGGGCGGTCGGGCCGCGGTCGGTCGCGTGCGCTCCTTCCGACGGCGGGACTCGTCGTCTCTGCGCGACTCGAGACGCCGTCTCCAGGAACGCCCGCTCCCTCCCGCATGTCATCACGTGCGGACGGCGCTTGCGCCGACCGCGTTCCGAACTCCCACGCCGCACGCCGCACGCGCCCCGCGTCACGACGCGCTGTACGCCGTCCGCCGCACGGCCGTTGGCGCAATGCCCACTTGTTTGCTCTATTGAATAAACGCTAGTTATTAGCCATATTAATTCATGAGCCCGATACAGTTCGCCCTTGCCTGCGGAGCTCCGGGAAAGTGGATTCATAACGCCCGATACCTCCTCGGTCGCGCACCGACGGATGGACCACGTGAGGTGCGGTGGCTCGGGCTCGTGCACGAGCTTCACTCTTCGCTTGGCTGCGCGCTGGCGGTGGCTGCACGGGTGGCGGATGCCGTTCTAGCCGCGCCCACCGCGCAACGGGAACTCGTGGTCCCGCTCGGAGAGCCGAGTGGCGCTACGGTGCTCGTGATCGACCTCTGGCGCGATCACTCGGTGTACCTCGCTCGCCTGTCGCGCGCGCTCGTGCGGCCGCCACTGGAGCGTCGCGGTCGTCCAAGAGCGACTGCCCCAACTCGCCGGAGCGCACGTGCGCGCGCGGTTGCCTATGGCGTCGACGTCGAACGTCTGCGCACCGGGATAGCGCGCTCGCCTGCTGAACGGCTATCGCGGCTCGACGCTGACGTCGCGTTCCTCGCCGCCGCCCGCATCGAGCGGCGCGGGCGTGTCGGGCGAGCGAAACAGTGAGTTTCGCCTCGATGCTCGCCGGGCTCGTTGCGGCGCGCGTGCGATTCGTCGTCGTGGGAGGGGTGGCCGGCGCGCTGCACGGATCGGAGCGGGTCACCAACGATCTGGACATCGTGTACGACGCGCGTGATCCCGCTACCGTGGGCGCTCTCGCGACGGTGCTTGCCGCGTGGAATGCCTATCCGCGGGCAGTCGAGCGCGGACTGCCGTTCATCATGGACGCTCGCACCCTGCGCGCCGCGCCCGTTCTCACGCTCGTCACGCGCGAGGGCGATCTCGACATCCTGGATCGCGTCGATGGCGTAGGCGAGTACGCCAAGGTCGCGGCGCATGTGGAGCGCATGACCGCATTCGGTATCGCGTTCGACGTACTCGACCTGCCTACGCTGATCCGCGCCAAGCGGGCGACCGCGCGCCCCAAGGATCGGGAGGCGCTGCTCGAGCTCGAGGTGTTGCAGGAGGAGCGGAAGCGAAGGTGACACGCGGGCTGCGCCCGCCCGACTCTTTGGCGCCCAGGTGGGTCGCATGCGCTCCTTCCGACGGCGAGACTCATCGTCGCTGCGCGACTCGAGACGCCGTCTCCAGGAACGCCCGCTCCCTCCCGCATGTCATCACGTGCGGACGGCGCTTGCGCCGACCGCGCTCCGATTTCCCACGCCGCCCGCCGTACGCGCTCCGCCTCACGACGCGCCGTACGCCGCTCGCCGTACGGCCGTTGGCCTCTCGCCGTTCGGCGCCCGGCCATGATGCACGAAGAGCGCGGGATTGAGCAGCAGTCGTGTCGTCTCGCCGACACGCAGATCGTAGCGGCCGTAGAGTTGGTGCTCGAGCCACCCCGTTATCGGCAGACCCACGCGCGCCCCGAGGCCGTATAGGCGCGCGCCTTTGCCAAGTTGGACGTAGCCGTCGACGTAGGGATGCGTGCCGTTGACACCGAGTCCCAGCGCGACGGGGCGGCCGGCGAGTCCCGCAGCAACCCCATAGGTGAAGCCCAGGTCGGCGCCGGCCACCGGGTGATCGCACGCCTCGGCGCAATCGAAGGACCAGAACCACCCGGTCTCGGGGCCGGTCGGCGTCGACACGGACGCCTGAAGGGTCACGGAAGGGCCAGCGTACACCTCGGCCGACCGCAGGGTGCTGAAGGATGTACACCCGCTGGCAACGACGGCGAGTGCTGACGCAAGGGTTGCTCTGTGAAAACGCTTCGGCATCACTTCGCCCCACCTCGTGAAAGAGTGAACTGGCACCGACGGCCCCTCTATTCAGAAACGCGGAACAGCGAGCAGAATCGGCTCACCGGACTCTCGAGCGATCGACTCGCAGCTTCTATCGAGTGCCACGCACGAGTGATAAATCTCAGCGTGCGCGACGCCCGATCGCCGCCACACGTGCCTCACCGAACCCCCGGCCTGCCATCATGCGCTCCTCCGTCGTTGCTGCCGCTCTCGCGCTTCTGCTGTGCGCCCCCCTCGGCGCCCAGACTCGCATGCTCCGCAGTCCGAGCGTGAGCGCTCGGCACATCACCTTCGCGCATGCGGGGAATATCTGGATCGTGGAACGCGCGGGAGGCGCGGCGCGACGGCTCACCAGCTTTGCGGGTGAGGCCAGCAGTCCAAAGTTGTCACCTGATGGGAGCAAGGTCGCGTTCAGCGCACAGTATGCGGGCAACGTCGACGTGTACGTCCTGCCCACCGACGGGGGCGAGCCGAAGCGGCTGACCTACCACCCCGGCGCCGACCTCGTGCAGGGGTGGACGCCGGACGGCATGGAGATCGTGTTCGCGTCGGGCCGAGCGACGAACGCGCCCAGTAGCGTCCCGAAGTTCTACATGGTGGGACTGGACGGGGCGGTGGAAAGGGCGATGCCGATGCCGCGCGCCTATCAGGGGAAGATCAGCCCCGACGGCAAGCGCGTCGCATACCGCATGAACAACTCGTGGGACGAGGAGCGCCGCAACTACCGGGGCGGACAGAACCGACCGATCTGGATCGAGGACCTCACGACGCACGAGGTCGTGACGACACCGTGGCAGGACTCCAAGGAGATGGACCCGGCGTGGGTCGGTGACGTCGTGTACTTCCTGAGCGATCGCGACGGCGTGTCGAATGTGTGGAGCTACGACACGAAGTCGAAGGCGCTGGCACAGCGCACGACGTTCAAGGACTTCGACGTCAAGGCGCTCGACGCATCGACATCGGCCAACACCGTGGTGTTCGAGCAGGCCGGCTACGTGCACGAGCTGGACGTCGCCACGGGACGCACGCATCAGGTGAGCATCACCGCGAACGGCGATTACGCGTGGATGATGCCGCAGTGGAAGGACGTGACGACGCGCATCTCGTCGCTCGCGCTATCGCCGACCGGCAAGCGTGCCGCCGTCGAATCGCGCGGTGAGATCTTCACGATTCCGGCTGAGAAGGGCGACGCGCGCAACCTGACGAATTCGTCGGGAAGCGCGGAGCGAGACCCGTCCTGGTCGCCCGACGGACGCTGGCTCTCATGGTTCAGCGATGCGAGCGGCGAGTACAAGCTGGTGATCGCGTCGCAGGACGGCGCGAGCAAGCGCGAGATCGCCCTGCCGGAGCCCAGCCATTACTACACGCCCGAGTGGAGCCCTGACGCGCGACGCATCCTCTTTCACGATACGCACCTTCGGCTCTGGGTGCTCGACGTCGCGAGCGGCAAGTCGACGCTCGTCGACACCGACCAGTACATGATGCCGGACCGCTCGCTCAATCCCCGCTTCTCGCCTGACGGTCGGTGGATCGCGTACTCGCGCCGCCTGCCGTCGATGTTTCGCGCGATCTTCGCGTACGACGTGACCACCGGGCGCACGCATCAGCTCACCGATGGTCTCGCGGATGCG
>JAJAYP010000216.1 GCA_026786185.1 Gemmatimonadaceae bacterium | reverse complement strand
CCCCCCCCCCCCCTATTTTTTTTAATGATACGGCGCACACCGATATTTACACTCCGAACTTATCGGCGGCAGCGTCTTTTTTTTATAAGACACCGCCCGGAGCATGCGGCTCGGGGCGCCCGTGCCGTATCACCCTCACCATCCCGCGCATGCCAGCCGCACCCCCAGTCACACACAATGCCGCCGCCGGTCAGTTCGAGGCCGCGACCGCGCATGGCACCGCGCTGCTGAAGTACGTGCCGCGAGGCGCGGCCCTGGATTTCGTGCACACCGAGGTGCCGCCGGCAGTTGAAGGGCAGGGCATCGGCATGTCGCTCGCTCGCGCTGCGCTGGAGCATGCACGCACGCAGAAGCTGCAGGTGATTCCGACGTGCCCGTTCGTGAAGGCCTATATCCGCAAACACCCGGAATACGCCGACCTCGTCACGACGCGCTGAAGTCGGTACGTCGGTATGTCGGTAGGTGGGTAGGTCGGGCCGTCACCCACCTACCCACCTACCCACCTACCCACCTACCCACCTACTGGTACTGTATGTACAGCGGACGCGGATTGAGCCGGAGGACTTCGCTCGGCGTGAGCAGCGCGTCGCCTTTCTTCGTGTCGTTTCTGTAGAAGATCTTGAAACCGGTGAACTGTACCGGCTCCTTCTTCACGTAGTCGCGGTACGAGTCGAACTTGAGCCAGGGCGGTCCCCACCCGTCCATGTCCATCACGATCTGCACGTTGGGCGTGAACTTGATGTCGCGGTAGTTCGTGACCATGGGCCGCGTGAAGCGATGGACGACGAGGATCTTGGGTGGAAGATTCTTGGCGCGTGCGATCTCGTCGAGAAAGTTCACCGCCCAGTTCACGTCCTTCGCGTCGAGCGTGCCGATCTTGCTGCCGGGCACCTTCCCCGACGGCGCCATGGCGAATTCCGGATCGAGCGCGAGATGCACGTCGGGGTTTTCCAGAATGGGGCGAAGGCGCGGCAACTCCGCCTGCACGGTGCTCTTGCCCACCTGAATATCGACGAAGAAGATACCGCCCTTCGCCTTGATCCACGAATACACCTCGTTCACCAGCGAGTCGCGCATCTGCAGCCGGTAGAGACCGTTCTTTCCGGGTGCTCCCTGGGCGACCGTCACGATGAGGTGCAACGCGGGGACGACGGGATGGCTCGGATCCGCCTTGGCCCAGTTCGCGACTTCCCGGTCCAGCTTCGCGAGCATTTCGTCCTTGGGGAACTCGCCAAGGACGCCCATCTTCTTCGACAGCGGATTGCCGTAGTACGCCACGACACGCTTGTTCGGCAGGATCGCCCCCGCGAGCGGCGCGGGCATCTTCACCGGCCACAGCTTGTCGAGCACCGAGTCGGGCTTGGTCATGCTCTCCAGCGCGACGCTGTCGCGACGAGGACGCTTGGGGAGCACGCCGGCGGGCAGCGTCTCATCGCCCGTGCTCACCCGTTGCGGGGCCGAGCTCGCGGTCCCTGCGCCTGAAGTGCGCGCGGCGGAATCCCCGGACGTCGCTCCGCCCGCCCCGCCGGATCGCGCGGATGCCGAATCGGCGCCGCCTCCCGTGCTGGAGCATGCCGTGAGGAGCGTGAGCACGATTACCGCACACAATGCGGTGGAAGACCGAGGTAGAGTCGAACGAGGAGTGAACACGATCGCAGAGGGGTATGAGGAGAGCCCGGACCCGTCAGGGTCTCGGAATATCGACCGGCCGACGTGCAAGCACCAAGCCTCGGCGACGAGCAAGGGGTGCGACCCGAGCCGGTTGACTCGCGAGGTCGCACATCCCTAGCCTTCCCTTCCATGACCAACGATGCTGGCGACAGTGCTCGAGGCTGCGCCCTCACACTCCTCCTCCTCGACGCCGCCCGGGCCGTCGAAGCGCGGGCGGAAGGCGCGCTGGGCGAGATCGGCTTGTCGCTCGCATCGCTGGGTGCCCTGCGTCACCTCGTCCTCGCTCCCGAGCCGCTGACCCTCTCGCAGCTCGCCGAACGCCACTGCTGCGGCAAATCGAACGTGACGCAGCTCGTCGATCGGCTTGAATCAGATGGCCTCGTCTCGCGAGAAAGTGATCCAGATGATCGGCGCACCATTCGAGCAGCAGTCACCGAATCGGGACGAACGGCGTACGCGAGGGCGAACGCCCTGCTGGCTGAGCACGAGCGCGCCATCGATGCGCAACTCGGCACCGGACCGCGGGCGGACCTCGCGCGCGGCCTCAGGGCGTTGCGCGAGGGGTGACGCTCACGGAATCCTGATGATGATCGGCTTGGGTGGCGGCGGAATCGCGTCTTGCGTCCCCGATCGCGCCGGTGCCCGACGCGCTCGGCGCGCGGGCCGCCGCATCGGAGCCTTGGTGGTCGCCCGTGCCTTTGCCTTTGCCCTGACCGGTGTCGCGGGGCGTGCAGTCGTGGTCACCGTCGATGGCGGGGGCAGTGCGATCGTCACCGGTGCGGATGGCGTCGGTACTGCTGCTGCAGGCTGGCTCGTGGGCGTGGTGACGACGCCTGTCGTCGCGGCCGTGGAATCGGGTACCGCTTCGCCCAGCAGCCCTTCCATGAACGGCTTCGCGATACAGTCGTAGAATCCACGGCCTCGGCAGATGGTAGAGCCCTGATTCTCGATGAAGCCCTTCACCTTGCTGGGATACGTGTGGCAGCGTGGCGTGTTGGTCCCTCGCACGCAGCCGTTGTAGCGGA
Organism: Gemmatimonadaceae bacterium; assembly: GCA_026786185.1. GTDB lineage: Bacteria > Gemmatimonadota > Gemmatimonadetes > Gemmatimonadales > Gemmatimonadaceae > AG11. The sequence goes on along the minus strand of JAJAYP010000216.1, from coordinate 1,083 downwards.
GCAGGGCCGTGGCCCAGTCACGTTCGCGGACCTGCCCTTTCCGGTCCTTCGGCCGGAAGTACTGATTGAGGATGAACACGCCGTACTTCACGTTCGTGGAGTCGGTGGCGAGGTCGCGGCCGAACAGCTTCGTCATCTCCTTGTTGAGCCACACCTTCGGATAGACCTGCATCAGCCCCACCGCGCCCACGTTGGACGTCGCCTTGGAGACGAACCGCGAGTTCTCGGTGAGCATCACGCCGAAGATGATCGCGGGTGAGATACCGCGCCGGTACGCCTCGCGCACCGCGTAGTGCGCGATGGAGTCGGCGCGGGCGGAATCCACCTGCTTGAGGCGCATCACGTCCTCGTAGAAATTCCGCTTCTCACTCTCGAATTGTGGAGTGGTCATGAAGCGCGTGATGGCGCTGCTATCCACCGGTGCTATCACGGCGGCCACTTCCGGCGCTCGCTTGCGCAGCTCCTCGCCCAGCGATCCCCGTGTGGCATACACTGGCCGCGTGACCCGCACGGTGTAGATGATCACGCCGAGCAGCACGACCGCCGCGCCGACGGCGCGCAGCAGGTGGACGAGAGTCGAGGAGGAGCGTGGGACGCCCCGCCTGCCTCGATCCGCGCTGTCCTGCGCGCTCCCCTCGCGGCGATCCGCCCTGTGTCGGCGCTCACCCGCGTTGCCGCCGTCGGGCACGTGAACGCTAGCGGAAGAGACCGAACTGGCCGAGGAGCCACCACAGAATGATGAAGACGAGGACGGTACTGAAGCATCCACCGCCCAGCTTCTTCGCCCCGTATCCGGCAGCAAGACCGCGCAGCAACTTGCTCATCGCATCACTCCAGACGGTTGGGTATGTCGTCCGGAGTGCAGAAGCCGTACCCGCCGAGGGAGGCCGAACCCTCGGCTCAACGGGCCGAAGGCGCTGGCTGGACGGGTGCCGGCAGCTCGCTGCCGCCGGTGGCGGGAGGCGACAGCACGCTGCCGTTCGTGGCGGGCGCCGAGGGCACGCCACTGCCGGGCACCACGACGGGGGGCGCGTCGGCGGGGGCTGGCGTGCTGGCCGCGGCGTCCGCCCGTGCGTCCGGCTG
>JAJAYP010000215.1 GCA_026786185.1 Gemmatimonadaceae bacterium | reverse complement strand
CTCCGACACGCCGCCTGGTCGCAAGCGCCGCGGCTCGCCGCGCGCTCTCAGTGGCCGGACTCGTGGTATCGTAGACGGCGAAGAAGCTGAGATCGCCCGGCGCCTTCACCCGTAGCAGGTCCTTCCGGAACTGCTTCAGCGCGAGAAATCCGTGCAGCATCTCGGCGCGCCCGGACACGCGAACCGCCTCGAGCGGTCCCACCGCCTCGATCTCGCCATCCAGATCCACCAGCCCACGCGTCGCATCCATCACGCGCAACCCTTTCCCCTGTGCCGCCATCCGCACGAACGGACGCGATCGGTCGGATAGATCCACGGTCCCGGTCGCACGAAGCGTCCCCCGTGCGCGCGCGACGAGCGAATCGAGTCGCAGGGTGTCGCCCACCAGTCGCACATCGGCTGCGGCGTTCTCGAGCTTCATGCCGGTGGACACGAGGGTGAGTCCCGCGCTTCGCAACGCAGCATGCCCCGAGTACATCGGCGCGTCCCACGAACCACGCACGCGAGCCTCCCCCAGCGCACGTCCGCGCACATCGGCCAGGCTGCGCGTCGACAGCGGTAACGCGGCAAGCTCGAGACTGTCGAGCACTACGTCTGCTTCCAGCGCGCCCGCGACACGACGCGATCCACCCACCTTGCGTAGCGAGAGATCGAGCGGAAGCGATGCCGTCGCGCCGAGGACCCGCCGGCCGGAGCTGTCGCGTGCACTGCCATCCAGCGCGAGCCGCCGATCGGCGTAACGCACCGCAACATCGGCGTCGGGCGCACGCGCGCCGTCGTACATGGCATCGCGAAGCGTCGCGCGGCCCACCATCGACGGTGCACCTCGGGAGCCCGTCACGAGCGCCGACGCAGCGACGACGCCGTCACCCTTGCCCTCGCGCTGCAACGCCGCGAGCACCGTCGACACCCGCACGTTCTCCGCCGCGACGTTCAGGCGAACACGACCCTCCACGGGCACCACGCCGTCAGCGAACAATCGTCCACTGGCGGAACTGCGCAGATCGATCGAGTCCACGGTCACCGCGCCGCGCTCGAGCATCACGCGACCGGGCCGCGCGAGACGCCAGACCAGCGTATCGAATGTTGCGGAGAGCGAGTCGAGCTGCACGCGATGCACCCCCGAGCCCGGGCGTTCCCAGCTCCCGAGTGCCGCGTACGCCACTCGCGAATCCTGCCGAGCTTCCACGCTCCCACCCAGACGTCGATCGCGCCAACTGCCCTCGGCATGCACGCGCTCGAACCCGAACCCGCCTGCCTGCACCGCGCCGGCATCGACTCGAAACGCGAGCGGCAGCGAACGATCGCGCACGTTGGCGGACGACAGCTCCGCCGAGAGCGTCTGCACCGCGTTGCCGCGCACGACGATGTCCCGCCCGCGAATGCTGGCGTCGGCACCGAGCCGCCTCACATTGCCGCGCAGCGTGGCAGTCGCCGACAGCGAGCCGGCCAGCGAATCGCGGCGAATGGCCGGCAACGTGTCCACGATCAACAGCTCGTCGTTCGGCAAGCCGAGGGCGAGCCGCTCGATGCGCCGCGCGTCAACGCGGCGGGTTGAATCGGCGCGCGCTGCAGCGAGTATCGCTCCCTGCCGCGCGGAAGACGCAGCGACACGCGACGTGTCGGTCGAGCCCAGCCAGCGACGAAGGGCGCCCAGCGAATCCACCGTCACCTCGGCGCGGAGCGTGCCCTCACGCCCCGCCACCAGTCCGAGCGCGCCCGACGCGCGCGCCGTGACACCATCGGCAATCACGATCAGCGTATCGGCGCGTAACAGCCCGTTGGACGCCGCGAGTCGCGCGATCAGGCGGTCGACGCCGAAAGTATCGTAGCGAGACCGCGCGAGGTCGGCCGTCAACACCGCGTCCGCCGTCGCGGGTGAGGTGTCGCGACCGCGCGCGGCCACGGTGCCGGTGAGCCGCGTCGCTGGCGCACGTCGCGAGAATGCACTCGCGTCGAGCGCATCGAGTGCGACGGTCACGTCGTACCGGGTGCGCGAACCCGCCAACGTCACCGCCCCGCGGCCCGTGAATCCTCCGCCGCCACTCGTGGAGCGAAGCGCACCCGTTACACGCAAGTCCCGCACGGTGCCCTCGGCATGCACCCGCCCGGTCACGCTGCCTCGCAATTGCGCTGACGGCGCAAGACGACCGGCGGTCGTGAGCGAGAGCGGCTGCAACGTCGCATCGGCGACGATGCGCTTGCCCACCGCCTGATATCGGCCGGAGCCGATGACGCGCGATCGCTCACCGCGATCGAGGTGCGTCAAGTCTCCGCGCACGCTCCATCCATCGCGAGCGGTACCGTTCACCAGCGCCGAGCCGGATAGCGCACCGCCCAGCGGCGCGCTGCTGCCAAGTGTGGCGACGCGTAACGGAAGCAGGCGCACGTCCAGGTTACGGGCACGCACACCGCCCTCGAGGCCCACACCACCGCGTGCGCGCACATGGCTCAGCCCCGCCCGGGTATCGTCGAACCGCACGTCGGCGTCCACCGTCAGCGCATTGGGCACACCGCTCAGTACCAGGTGTCCGTCGATCACCCCGCTGCGGGGGAGCGAAAGCGACGGCATGAGCTCCTTCACCATCGCCGTGCTGAGTCGCGCCACCGTGAGGTCCGCGCCACGCACGACCATCGAGCTCTTGCGTCCACTCGGAGCTACTCGCACGAGCGACGCGTTTCCGACGATCGACGCCTCGCGGTAACGGATGTCAGCGTCGTCGAGCGTGTACTGCGTCGAATCGCCGTGCGCGCGCACGGTGAGTCGCAGGCTCCCACCGCCAACGGTGGGCAGCGTTGGGTTCAGCCAACGCAGGTCCGCGAGTGCGAGCGGCGCAGCCACGAGCGTGACGGCCATGCCCGGCCGATCGAGGTCGAGCCGCCCGTCACCACTGATCCGTGATCCGGGCAACGCGAGACGCATTCCCTGCCACCACAGGGAGTCCTTCGACGCATGCAGTGTTCCGGTGAGGGAACGGACATCGAGCACCGGCGGGCGGTATGGCTCTCCGATCATGGACAGCGACGCAACCCGCACCGTCGTCGGCCGCCCTTCCGTCCCGAGCACCACCGAGGGGATGCGCGCGTCGATATCGCGGAACTCGACCACGCGTTGAAACCCTCCGGGCACCCGCTCGGTGCGGCTCCGCGCGCTCACGCCGAGCGCCGCCGTGATGGCTGCATCACGCCGGTCGGCGGGCAAGGTGCTGTCCGGATGCCAGGGACGCCGGTACACCAGGCGACCATGACGGATGGTGATGTCGGCGAGCTCCGGCGGAACGCGTCGCGTCGCACTGCGCGTCGACGAATCACGCGGCCGCATCAGCGACTGGAAGTTCCACGGCGCGCCAGGCTGCCGGTCGGCGATCACGAAGGCGGTATCCAGCACGAGCGATTTCACCGCCACGCGACCGCGCAACGACGACCACAGTCCGTACTGCACCGCGACGCGTCGGGCCGTGAACACCGGCTTGCCAGCGCTGTCCACCAGTCGCACCCCGGTGAGCGTTGCGCCCGACAGGAGATTGCCACGCAACCGATCGACCGTCATGCGACCCGTCAGACGATCGTTCACCTGCGATACCAGTACGCGCCGCACCCGCTCGTTGCCCCACGACGTCGTCGCAAGCACCAGCACGACGATCGCGCCTGCCAGCAACGGCAGAATGACGACACCGAGCACTATCTTCGCAACGCGCCGCGCACGGTCGCGCGCGGTGAACTCGCTCAAGGATCGCGGTGGACGGGCAGGCGTGGTCAAAACGCCTGCCCCATCGCGAAGTGCACCACGAGCCGCCGGCCCAGCGATCGCAGCGCGCCCGGATTCGGGTCGATGAACGAATATGCCTTTTCGGTCGCGAGTCGAACGATGCGCTCGTTGCCGCCCGCATCGGTGACCGCGGCGACGACGGGAAGCGAGCGCGCACCCACGGGGCGAATGCCAAGATCGAGTCGCAGCACGCCGAGCGGGGAGCGGACGCGCACGCCGCCGCCGGGCGTGACTGCGCCGCGGCCCCGCGCGGGAACATCGAGTCCGGCGGTGCCCACATACGCCCCGTCCAGAAACACCACGCCACCCAGCTTGCTCCCGAGGGGAACGCGCAGCTCCGCGCTCCCTTCGAGCAGCGTGCTGCCGCCGGTGGGTCGCGTGAAGAAGGCATTCGACGGAATGCCCGACGGATCGCAGGCGCCAGTCGCGATCGTGGCATCGGTGCAGCCGGCGGCGAGCAGCGACGTGCGTCGCACCTGAAGTACCTGCGGCCCGAGCTCGTTCTCGGCGAATCCCCGCACCGACTGCATGCCGCCCGCATAGAAACGCGCGCGCGGGTGAAGCACGCCACGGGGATTCACCCAGCCAGCGCGGCCGTGCAGCGCGAGCACCTTGGGAAACTTGTCGACGTCGGCCGCGCGTGCGCCAAACGACCGATAGTACGCGCCGTCCGCTGCCACCCGCTCGTGCGTGAAGGTGGATCCGGTCGCGCTCGAGGCATGCTCCGCATCGATTACGGCGGTATATCCGCGCGTCGGCGCTTCCAGATCGTCCGCGCGGTCGATCCATCCGCTCACACCCACCGGCGCGAGTCGCTGCCGGCTGGACAGGGCGGCCACTGTGGCGTCGTCGCAGATGCCGTAGCCGGCGCAGTAGTAGATCGCGCCCCCGCGCACGCGCGTCGACTCGAGACGGTAGTTGATTCCCACCGGAAGCTTCGGCGCGAGCTCGCGGACGACGCCGACCGACACGCCCGCGTTCTCGTCCACCACGACACCCGGGAGCGAGCGCCGCCCGCCGAACAGCGTCACCGATGCCGACGTCCGCGCACCGGCGATCCACGGCTGCGTCAGTGTAAGCGATCCCTGGTAGGTGGGTCGAAGAAACACGCTCGCGTCTGTGGCGCCGTCCGGAATGGCCTCGCGGAAGATCGCGCGGCCGTTCAGCTGATGGCCGAGCAGATTGCCGGCTGCGGCGCGCAGCGAGAGCCAGCGGCCGGCGCCGAGCACGTTGTGCCGGAGTTCTACAGCAGCCTGCCCGAAGTCGATCGTGTTGAACCCGAGTGTCACGCTTGCCTGACGCGGTGAAGTCTCCGTCACGGCGACGGTGATGTGCTTCACGCTGTCACCAGACGGCGGCGTGACAACGAGTGCGCGGGCGATTGCCGGTGACTGATAGAGACGCCGCTCGGTCTCGAGCACGGCGTCGCGTGTGTACAGCTCGCCCGGCCGCAACATCAGCGCTCGGCGGAGCGTCGCCTCGCGGAGCACTGCGTTGCCCTCGAACCGGACGTCGCCCACCCGGGTGAGCCAGCGTGGATCGACGTCGACCGTCACCGGCACGCGGCGCGAGGCATCGGGGCGCGGCATCGTGGTGTCGATCGTCACGTCGCCGTAGCCGTGGTTCCACACCGCGGCCTTCAGGCGTGCGAGCGTGCTGTCGAGCGCGATGAGACTGAGGGGCTCGCCCTCGCGCAGCGCGATGGCGCGTTCCATCTCGGAGGCGGACAGCACCGGCGCGCGCTGGGTGACGGTGAGCGTACCGACGCGCGTGGGTTCGCCCTCGACGATGCGGAAGGTCACCGCCACGCCGCGCTTCGCTGGCGCGAGTACCGTGTCCACCTGCGCGTCGCGATAGCCACGCCGCCAGTAGTAGACGCGGAGGTTGGTGATGTCGTCGCCGAGTGCGTTTCGCGTCGTGCGACGGCGGTCGGTGAAGAGCAGCGTCCGCGTGACCTTGCAGAGGGGCGCCACGAGAATGAGCCGGCAGCTCGACGTGCGCGTGAAGATCACGAGTTTCAGGTCGCTCGTTGGCACCTCCTTCGCTCCGTCGAACGTCAGCGACGCGACGTCG